>NZ_ANAZ01000003.1:0-448590 GCF_000340985.1 Nocardiopsis valliformis DSM 45023 | reverse complement strand
CGAAACCCGAGGGCGCCGATTTCGCTTCTGGTAGCAAGATCACGGGGAAGAGGGTGGGTCAGCAGGGGCCCTGATCGGACCAGGGGCCCCACTCGCCGCCCGCGTTCGGCGGCATCCCTTGGATCCACCAGCGGGCCTCGTAGACACGGCCCTCGTAATGGACCTGGTCGCCCTCGTCGTAGACCGTGCGAGGGTTCCAGGCCTGGCCGGAGCAGGCGGCGCCCGGGGCTTCTTCCTGAACTCCGCCGTCTCCAGAGCCCTCGGAGCCCGAGGAGTCCTCGGACTCCCCGCCGGGTGCGTCCTCCTCCGGTTCCTCCTCGACCTCCTCCGGGCCAGTGGAGACGGTGATCGTGACCGTACCGTCCTCGGGCAGGATCGCGCCGGGTTCGGGGGCCTGGCCGCTGACCTCGCCCTCGGGGACGGTGTCGTGGGCGGCCTCCGCCACGGAGACGGACAGGCCGAGTCCCACGAGGGCCTCGGCGGCCTCCGTCTGCCCCATCCCGATGAGGCTGGGCACGATGACGCCCTCACTGACGTGCAGGGTCACCGCCTCGTCGCGGTCGCCGTCCTCGCCCGCCGCGGGAACGGAGGAGAGCACGGTGCCCGGAGTCTGGTCGGCGGAGTGCTCCTGCACCACCTCGACCACGGTGAACCCGGCCTCCCGCAGGGAGTTGCGGGCGTCGTTCTCGGTACCGCCGGCTACGTCCGGGACCTCGGCGTGCTGAGGGCCGACGGACAGCGAGAGCAGGATCGATTCCCCTCCCGCCAGCTCCGTGCCCGCGGCGGGATCGGTCGAGGCCACCTCGCCGGGTTCGATGTCGTCGCTGTAGGTGTCCGCGTAGTTGAAGGAGAGGTCGAGCTCCAGTGCGGCCAGTTCCACCTCCGCCATCTCCGGGGAGAACCCGGTGAGGTCGGGGAGTTCGACCGCCTCCTCGGGGGCCAGGGCCCACCCTGCGGCGAAGAGCGCCAGGACCAGGACACCGACGGTGACCAGGACGGGGACGCGCCGCCACAGAGGCGGGGCCGCCTTGGTGTCCCGGCCGGTGTCGTCGGGGCCGTCGGAGCCGTGCCCGGCGCCTTGTGCGGTATGCGCCCCCACCACCGGGATCGGCTGGGTGGCGTCGCCCTCCTCTGACGGCGTGGGCAGCGACCTCAGGACCTGTTCGACCAGGGTCAGGTACTGGCCGGCGTCGCGCGGGCGGTAGCGCGGGTTGGGTTCGGTGGCGTTGGCGACCAGCATGTCCAGGTCCGGCGGCAGGCCAGGCACCACGGACGACGGCCGCAGCGGCTCACCGTCCTCGGCCCGGAGCAAGCCCGTCATCAGGCTGTGCAGGAGCGCCCCGACGGCGTGCACGTCCGTGCGCGGGGTCAGCTCCTCGACCCCGACCAGCCCGAAACCGGTGACCGTCACCCCTCCGTCGTCGTCCATGACCACGTCGTCCGGGGTGAGGTGGCCGTGAACCAGCCCCACGTCGTGCGCCTCCCGCAGCGTCGCCAGGACATCGACCACGATCGACAGCGCCAGGTGCGGGCTGTAGCGCAGCCCCTGCTCACCACCGCCGAGCACCTCGCTGAGGGTCTCCCCCGGGGGCGGTTCGGTGACCAGGTACACGTGGTCGCCGTCCCGCCCGTCGCCCAGCACCCGCACGAGGTTGGGTGCGTCGAGGGCGGCCAGGGTCTGGGCCCGGCCCAGGAAGGCGTGCGCGACAGCGGGGTCGGCGGCCAGCTCCGGCTCCAGGAGGGTGACCGTGACGGGCATGTCCGCCACCGTGTCGTGACCGCTGTACACGGACACCGAGCCGTCGCCGTCGACGCGTTCTCCGAGGAGGACGCGCCCGTGCAGCGTGATGCCGGGGGAAGGGGCGGGACTGGGGGAATCCATGTGTCGGATTGTACGGTGACCAAACCCCGCATAGGCCCCTCTATCAGGCCAGATGCGGACAGTGAGCTCCTCGGTAGAGTCGAACTGCGACAATCCCCGCCCCCTGTTCTGTAAGGCCCCATGGCCCCCAGCACCACAGACCCCGCCCGAAGCACCCGGGAGGACCGGGCCGCCGGAGTCCTTCTCGGATCGGCCTGCGGGGACGCCCTCGGTGTCCCCTACGAGTTCGCCGCACGCCTGGGCCCGGGCGAGATCCCCGAGATGGTCAGCGATCGTCCACACCCCTGTGGACGAAGGTGATCCGGACCGGTACGCGGCCCCGGTGCAGGCGGCGGTGCGCGCGGGGGACGACACCGACACCATCGCGGCCATCGCCGGGGCGCTGGTCGGGGCCAGGTGGGGGCGTTCGGCCATCCCGGAGTCGTACCTGGCCGCGGTACACGGCTGGCCGGACTACCGGGCCGACGGGCTCGCCGACCTGGCCGAGGAGATCCTCCGGCGGCACGGGGGCTGACCGGGAGCGGGGAGGGGCGGCTGGGAGGGCGACCGCTCAGCGGCTGCCGCCGCCCCCTCCGCCGCCACCACCGCCGACGGAACCACCGCCGAAGCCGCCGCCGGAGGAGAACCCGCCACCACCGGAGGACTGCGGTTGCATCCTGCGCCCGCAGTCCTGGTCCCAGCGCCGTCGGTAGACGGGGTCGTAGAAGTAGGGGCGCGGCTGGTGCGTACGCATCTGGTAGTCGTAGGCCAGCCGGTCCTGTACCTGGCTGGGCAGGCCAACCGCCAGCTCCCAGGAGGGCGATCCGATCACCGAGAGCGGGCCGCCGCGGACGGAGTCCTCGCGTGACTCCTCCAGCAGCGCGCGCACCCGGCGGCCGTTGGCGTTGTAGGGCCCCATCCCCAGGAGCGCACCCGAAGCCACGGCGTAGCCGAACAGCAGGAACGCGATATAGACGGCGCCCCTGGCCGGGAAGGAGTCGCCGGCGAAGAGGATGATGACGCCCGCGATCACGCACAGGAGGGGCAGCAACACCCGGCCGAACAGGTAGGTCCCCGAGGTGGGGCACAGGTTCAGCGCGCGCTTCTCCTCGTACAGCCGCTTGTTGACGGCCTGGGTCACCGACGGAGTCAGGAAGGTGGTCATCATCTGCAGGTCCGTGCTGGGCGCGCCCGCGAACAGGTCGCGGATCAGGACCTGCTCGGCCGGGGTCAGGCGCGGGTCGTTCGGGTACACGCGCAGGTGGAAGACCCAGTCGCCCGGGGTGCCCGGGTGCGGCTGCGAGGCGATCAGCCCGCGTTCCTCCAGCTGGACCAGCATGATCATGAGGTCTTCGGGGCCAAGCGTGCCGACCGAACTGTGCATGGTGTGCGCGGCGGCCGGGCCCAGGCCGGGCGGGATGCGGTCGAAGCTGGCGCGGGCCGCGGCGTCGGTGCGCTTGCGGTAGACCGCCATGACGGCCACCGCACCCAGCAGGAGGAGCGCGAGGACGGGGACGGTCAACCCCATGGTCCACATGCGACGGGTCTCGTGCAGGGAGGCGGAGGTGTCGACCGCGCCCTTGGTCATGGAGACGGCGACGGTCATGCCGTCGGTCGCCGCCAGCCGGGGCTGGCCGGCCTGCGCGATTTCGCCCGAGTACTCAGCTTGCTCGCAGGGACTGTTGCCGCGCTCGGCGCCCTGATAGCAGGAGACGTCGATGATCTGCGGCGCGGTGACCCGCACCGACACGTCCTCCTTGGGGACGTCCCAGTCGGGGCCGACGAAGTCCCAGTAGAACTCGTCGTGGTCGTCCAGGGCCAGGAGGGCGCCCTCCAGCGTGTAGGAGAGCTCGTAGGTGTGCTCTCCCGTGACGTGGGTTTCCTCCTGGTCCTCCAGCCCGACGAGGACGACGTACTCGTCGCCCTCCATCCCGGCGGAGTCCAGCCGGGTCTCGGCCCCGGTCGGGCTGGACACCTCCAGATCCCGGATCTCGACGACCCGTTCCCGGAACAGGCTCTTGTCCAGGGTCACCGGGATACTCCGGTAGATGCCGGGGCTGGTGTTGGTATCGAAGTCGTAGGTGATCGTCTCGACCACGTCCACGGTCCCATCCGGGTGGACCTCGGCGGTGGTGTGATAGGCGGTGACGCTCTCGTTGAGACGAGCCGATTCGTCTTCGGAGTCACTGGCGTGTGCGAGTGGGGCCAGTAGCGTGACAGGTACCGTGACCAGCGCGCTGACCAGGACTGCCGCGCCGACCAACCCTCCCCCCGGGTTTGTCTGGCGCATACCGCGAAGCCTACGAGGTACCGGCCGGTATATGTGAGGGGCGGACTGTCCGGGTGCGGCCGTTTCCCCGGCTTGAGGCATCATGGTGGCGCACGGAAGCGGGAACGTGGATATGTACGGGAACGGGGAGCGGGCATGGCGGAGCGGATCGAGTGGGTGGCGGCGCACGACCACCCGGAACTGACGGCCGACCCGGTGCGTGCGGCGATCGCCCCCTTCGACGGCTCGGTGCGGGCAGCCGCGATCGACCCCGAGCTCGCGGACACGGCGGAGTTCTGCGAGGCCTACGGGCTGACGCTGGAAACCAGCGCGAACTGCGTGGTGCTGTCCGCCAAGCGCGGCGGTGAGGTGACGTACGCGGCGTGCATGGTGCTGGCCACCGACCGGGCGGACGTCAACGGGGTGCTGCGCAAGCACCTGGGCGCGCGCAAGACGTCGTTCGCGCCGATGGACGAGGCGACCGGACTGACCGGCATGGAGTACGGCGGCATCACGCCGTTCGGAGTACCGAAGGGATGGCCGGTCCTGGTGGACAAGCGGGTGTACGACACCCCGTGGGTGGTGGTGGGCAGCGGCCTGCGCCGCTCCAAGCTGCGGGTCCCGGGGCCGCTTCTGGCCGAGCTACCGGGCGCTGAGGTGCTGTCTCTGACCAGGCCGTTGGCCGGGTAGTTGGCCAGGTAGGACGTGACGGGCTCAGGTTGAGCGGGTGGCGTCTGAGTTGATTTGTCGACAAATCCACGTGTGGATAGGGCGCGGGGGAAGGGCTCCGGCGCACCGCCGAAATGACCGCTTCCCCCGCTTTCCCCCGCTTATCCGGTGTGGTGCGGGCGGCTCGGGTCAGTCCGCGCAGCAGCCGTGCGAGCTGTGCGCGCTCACCGTGGGCGGGACGTCCAGCGTCGGGTTCCGGTCGAAGAAGCCCACCGGGCGCAGCTTGAAGCCCGTGTAGTCCACCGGCATGATCGGCCAGTCCTCGGGGCGGGGTGCGTGGGTCAGGCCGAAGGTGTGCCAGACGGTCACGTCCTGGCCGTCGATCGCCCGGTCCTCGGCGATGAACGCGGGCAGGCCCGCCCCGCCGTGGTGCTGGTTGACCAGGTCACCCGCGGGGTAGCGCTCGGTGTCGTCCTGGGCGGTCACCCACAGGTGCCTGGTGGCAAAGGCCGCCCGCGCCGCCACCGAGGACGCGGGGTCGGCGAGCAGCACCGGCTTGCCCTCGGGGTGCAGCGCGTAGGCGACTGGCTGGCCGAGGTGGTTCAGCGACTCGGGGTTGGACACGTGCCACACCCGGTCCACGGAGGCGTCCGCCAGGCGCTGGGCCGCGAGTTCGGAGGTGAGCACGGTGCGTTTCTGGGTGAAGGCGTTTCCGCGCGGGTTGTCCGGACCGATGGGAACACGCGCCGCGTCGACCTCCTCCACCCGGTGCGTGGTCCCGTCCAGGTTCATGTCCAGGCGGGCGCAAAACAGGTGCTGGTGCAGGGGCGCGCCCAGGCCGGGGGCGACCTCCGAGGCGTACGGGTAATCGCCGCCGGGGTGGGCCGAGGTGAAGACGACGCCGGTCGCCTTGGCCTCGAACTCGATGGTTCCGTCCAGGTACAGGTACCAGAAGAACCCGTAGTCGTAGTTGCCCACGGTGGTGAAGAACGAGATCACCATGCGGCGCTGGCGGCGGGTCTCGGCCGAGCCCGCCCAGAGATCGGTGTGCTTCCAGAGGATGCCGAAGTCCTCCTCGTGCATGCACACGGCGTTGGGCAGGGTCCTGGGCGCGCCGGACTCGTCGGCGATCACGGCGTCCAGGTAGGTGATGTCGCCGAGGCAGTCGCAGCCGAGTTGGAGGGCGTTGGCGTACCGGCCGACCATGTACTCGCCGGTGTCGAAGTAGTTCTGCCAGGAACGCACCGGGGAGGGGTCGCCGTAGGGGACGACCATCTCGGCGATGGACGCCCGGTGGATGAGGGGGCGCTCGCGGTTCTGGTCGCGGTCATGGAAGGAGATCTGGTGCAGGACCAGCCCCTCGCGGGCATCGAAGCCGATGCGCAGCGACCAATTCTCCCAGGTGAGGAAGTTGCCGTCGAGGGTGAAGCCGGGGCCTTCGGGCTGGGTGATCTCGATGGGTTTCTGGGTGGTGCGGTGCGGGCCGACCAGCTCGGGGTCGGTGTAGTTCCCGTTGACTGAGGGCACTGGGACCGGGCCGAAGTCCAGAACACGGTCCACGGTGTGGTTGGCGACGTCGACGTAGCCGACGAGCCCGTCCACCGGGTGCGCCCAGGGGTGGTCGGCCTCGTGCTCCTGGACGAAGGCGAGCCCGCGCAGGATGCGGCGGCCGCGCTCCTCGGGGTACTCGTCGTCGTAGACCCCGGCGGACAGCGGCGCCACCCGGACCCGGGCAGGGTCGAGGTTGCGGTCGCGCAGGGCCTTGAGCCAGCGCTCGTCGGCGGTCAGCACCCGCTCGACCAGCTCGAACTCCTCATCGAGGACGGGTAGCTGACCGTCGGTGAGGGGGTTGAGTACACGGTCGGAGTCGACCCGGTCGTGGGTGAGCGAGACAACGAGGTCACGGGAGGGGCCGCCCCCGGTGTCCAGGAGCATGACGCGTACGCGCCGGTCCGGGGCGATGGTGGGCCCGGGGCCGCGGCCAGGGGCGCGGGCGGCGTGGGCGAGCAGGTCGCGCTTGGCGGGTTCCTCGAGTCCGACGTACACGAACCTGCTCCGGGGCGAGGCGTGCCCGGTGCGGGTGAGGAGGTCGCGGGTGGCGGTGATCTCGTCCGGGGTGAGGGCGTCGAGCGGATGTTTCGGGTGGGCTGGGTTTCCGGCCATCGTGGTCCTTCGCGGAAGGTGGGCGGGGGCGTCGGTAAGCGGTGTCGCCAGATCTCCAAGTCGGTGAGTCGGCTTCCCGACAAGTCGACACGTCGGTAAGGGCACCTGTCGAGAGGGCGACTCAGGCCAGATTGGTCCAGACACTCTTGACCTGGGTGAACGCCTCGATGGCGGACCAGCCCATCTCGCGGCCCAGACCGGAGGCCTTCATCCCGCCCCAGGAGGCGGCGGCGTCCAGGAACGGAGGCATGTTGATCCACACCGTGCCCGCGCGGACCCGGGCGGCCAGGCGGTTGGCCACGCCGATGTCGCGCGACCACACGACGGCGGCCAGGCCGTAGTCGGTGTCGTTGGCCCGGGCGACGAGTTCGTCGGGGTCGTCGTAAGGGAGCACGGACAGCACCGGGCCGAAGATCTCCTCGCGGGCGATGCGCATGTCGTCGGTGACCCCGGAGAAAACGGCGGGACGGACGAAGTAACCCTCACCCTCAGCGGGGGCGCGGTCGTGCAGGTGGGCGCCATCGACGTCTCGGCCGATGGCGACGTAGCTTTCGGCCTGGTCACGCTGTTCGGCGGAGACCACCGGGCCGAGGTCGGTGTTCTCGGACAGGCCGTGGCCCAGGCGCATCGAAGCGGCCCCGGCGGCGAGCTTCTCCGCGAACTCGTCGTGGCGGGCGGCGTCCACGAAGAAGCGGGTGTAGGCGGCGCAGACCTGACCGGAGTTGAGCAGACCGCCCATGAGGTTGCCCTGGACGGCGGCGTCGATGTCGGCGTCGGCGGTGATGATCGACGGTGCCTTTCCGCCGAGTTCGAGGGAGACGTGCTTGAGGTCGTGCCCGGCCCGCGCGGCGATCTCGCGGCCGACCTCGGTGGATCCGGTGAAGGACACCTTGGCGACCTTGGGGTGCGCGACCAGGGCCTTGCCGACCTCGGGACCGCCGGTGACCACGTTGACGACCCCGTCGGGGATGCCCGCACGGCGGACGAGTTCGGTGAGGCGGAGCGTGGTGAGCGGGGTCTGCTCGGCGGGCTTGATGACCACGGTGTTGCCGGTGGCCAGGGCGGGGGCTAGCTTCCACATGAGGATCATCAGCGGGAAGTTCCACGGCGTGATGAGCGCGCACACCCCGAGCGGTTCGCGGCGGGTCCGGTAGTCCACGTCGGGGACGGAGAGCGGGGCGGTGACCCCGGTGATCTTGGTGACCCAGCCCGCGTAGTAGCGCAGGTGCTCGACGGCGTTGGGGACGGCGAACCCGGCGCTGACACCGAGCGGCTGGCCCTGGTCGGTGGTCTCCAGACGGGCGAAGGCGTCGGCCTCCGCCTCCAGCAGGTCGGCCAGGTTGAGCAAGAGCTTGGCGCGGGCTGCGGGAAGCATGCCCGCCCACTCGGCGGACTCGAAAGCCTTCGCGGCGGCGTCCACCGCGGCGTTCACATCAGCTTCGCTGGCCTCGGGGATCTCGGTGATGACTGTTCCCGTGCCCGGGTCGTACGTGGGGATGGTCCCGGTGCCGGTGCCGCTGGTCCACTCGCCGTCGATGAACATGTCGGTGCGCAGGTCCTTGTGGACGTGGTCTGGCATGGGTTCCCCTTCGTCGTTTGGGAGTGACCGTAGTCACGCACCCGCCGGAGGAGTCTCCATCGTCCGCACGAACAGTCGCCGTTTCGCGCACACCCTGTTCGGTTTGGAGTGGCGCGGCTAACATTTGGCCAGGTCCATGTCGGCTCCGGGACCTGGAGGAAGGGGACGAACGTGACCGTTGTGCACTCCATGGACCGGATCGAGGGCTTCGAGGCCGCGGCGTCCCAGGCCTTCGCACCCCTGCGCATCCGCGCGGAGGACGGACGTTCCTTCCGCGGCGAGTTCGGCAGCATGCGGGTGGACGAACTGGTGCTCACCCGGATCCAGGCCGACCCGGTGACGGTGAAACGGGAGCGCTCGGTGATGAGTTCCACCGACCCGGACCTGATCAAGGTGGCCTGGCACGTCTCCGGTAGGGCGGGGGTGGACCAGGGCGGGCGGCAGTGCCTGCTCAGCCCCGGCGACCTGGTCATCTACGAGTCCGGACGGCCTTACGAGCTCCCGTTCTGGGAGTCCTACGACACCATGGTCGTGGGGATCCCGGCCTACCTTTTCGGGGCACACGCGGACCAGCTTCGCCAACGCGTCGCCATCCCCGTTCCCGCCGAACGCGGCACCGGAGCGCTGCTCACCACGATGCTCCAGGGGGTCGCTACCGGACAGGGCTCCGATTCCGTGGCCGGCGCGCAGCACCATCTGGCCACCGCACTGGTGTCCCTGGTCTGCGCGGCCTTCATCGACGCCCTCCCCGAAGCGGAGGCGGACCCCTGGGAACGCATCCAGGCGTTCTGTCTGGCCAACCTGTCGGACCCGGGCCTGTCCGTGGAGTCCGTCGCCTCAGCCCACCACATCTCCCCGCGCTACCTGCACAAGCTGTGCCAGGCCAGGGGGTTCACTCTCGCCCGCTGGATCCGCACCGAAAGACTGTCCCGTATCCGCCGCGATCTCGGTGACCCCCTGCTCACCGACCGCAGCACCTCGGCCGTCGCCGCCCGCTGGGGCGTCCTCGATGCGGGCCACCTGGGCAGGATGCTCAGAGCCGAGTTCGGCGAGACCGCCAGAGAGATCCGGGCCCGCTCCCGGGCCTGAGGGGCACCTACTGCTTCGGCCGGTTGGCGGTGTGGAACCACGCACCCAGCAATAGCGTTGCCCCGACCACGATCAACGCAATCGCCCATGACCCCACCGGCGCCATCACCGTCTCACACGCGGCGATCATCGTGCCGGGTGTTCCCTCGTAGGCGAACCACCCGAAAGAACCGCCCTCAGCATGGAACGGAGCTCCCCACCCCGATCCGCACCGCCCATGGGGAATCAACCCGAGGGCTATGCCCCCAGCGATCAACGCAATGCCCACCGTACGAACGATCTGAACAGGGGACACGGAGCTCTCCTCAACAAAAGGGGGCGGTTGCGGGGGGTTTCGGTTACCAAGAATTTCGTTGCGAGGAATTGCGTTTCCAGATGCCCCGGAACCTCACGGATACCACCCCGAGGAACGCCCCGTCACCCCGGTGGACCGGTGCGCCAGTCCTCATGCCCGGGGTGGTCTGCCCCCGGTGCTGTGTGGGGTTGAACCCGGGGAAGCACACACAACACAGGAAGCCCGGCAGTTAGATCTGCGTCCATGGCGGTGTCCGGCTGTTAGCGCGGGGTGCGTTCTCCTCCACTTCCTCCAGTTCATCTGGGCTCCTCCAGCCTCCTCTGGGGCGGGCAGGAGGGATGAGAGATGCTCTGAGTCAACTGGAGATGCGGCGGAACCTGTACCACTGGGGGTTGGTGCGGTTCATGGGGAAGCCGAGGCCTTCGGTGGAGGCGGCTTCGACGCCGCGGAGTTCCCACTCTGATGCTTGAAAAGCCGCTTCGACCTCCGTCTGCGAAACCCCCTCGACCATGCGGCGGAAGAGGGAGTCCCCGAAGGCGAGCATCAGGAGGGTGGCGCCCGGGTTGGCGAGGGCCGTGGCTCCTCGGGCCAGGGCGGACTGTTGTGCCTGGTCCAGGCCTTGGAAACAGCCGATGTCCAGGGCGCGGCCGGGGCTTTCGCGTTCGGTCGACTCGCGTTCGAGCCAGGAGCGGAGCTGGGCCCCCGCGGCGGGGCCATAGCGCTCCCAGGGGGTGAAACCAAGGCGGTACATCCGCGCGTAGTTGGCCATGGTTCCACGGTAAGTCAGCCTGGAGGGAGGCCCTGGGCGACCTGCGGTTCCCGGGGAAGGCACTGGTCGTGCAGGTACAGGACCACGCACGGGACTATTTACTGACCGATCGGTCTGTAATACTGTTCGCAGAGACCCGAACGAGGAGAGGACCGTCACGTGTCCGAAGTACTGGAGAGCTACGCGCAGGGATCGTGGTTCGCCCCCGCGGACGAGGGTGCGCCGCTGGCTGACGCCAACACCGGCGAGACCGTCGCGCGGATCTCGAAGAACGGGCCCGACGTCGCGGCGATGGTCGAGTACGCGCGTGAAGTCGGCGGGCCGGAGCTGCGCAAGCTGACGTTCCACCAGCGGGCGAACATCCTCAAGGAGGTCGCCAAGCACCTCATGGGGTACAAGGACGAGTTCTACGCTCTCTCGTACCGGACCGGTGCCACCAAGCGCGACACCATGGTCGATGTGGACGGCGGCTTCGGCACGCTCTTCAGTTTCTCCAGCAAGGGTCGGCGCGAGCTGCCCAACTCGACGGTCATCCTGGACGGTCCGCTCGAACCGCTGAGCAAGGGCGGCACCTTCGTCGCACAGCACGTCTACACGTCGCGGCCGGGCGTCGCGGTACAGATCAACGCCTTCAACTTCCCCGTCTGGGGCATGCTGGAGAAGCTCGCTCCCGCCTTCCTCGCGGGTCTACCGAGCATCGTCAAGCCCGCCGGGCAGACCTCGTACCTGACGGTCGCCGTCGTGAAGCGGATGGTCGAGTCCGGCCTCATGCCCGAAGGGTCGATCCAGCTGCTGGTGGGCAGCCACCGAGGGCTGCTCGACAACCTTGGCCCGCAGGACATCGTGGGCTTCACCGGATCGGCGGCCACGGGCGCGCTGCTGCGCAACCACCCGAACGTGGTCAGCGGCGGGGTCCAGCTGAACGTCGAGGCCGACTCGCTGAACTGCTCGATCCTCGGCCCGGACGTGAAGGCGGAGGACCCCGAGTTCGACCTGTACATCAAGCAGGTCGTGGCGGAGATGACCGTCAAGGCTGGTCAGAAGTGCACCGCCATCCGCCGGGTCCTCGTGCCCTCGTCGATGGCCAAGGCCGTCACCGAAGCCCTCACAGACCGCCTGTCGAAGGTGGTTGTCGGCGCCGCCGACAACCCGGACGCCCGGATGGGCGCGCTGGTCTCCCTGGACCAGCGCGAGGAGGTACGCAAGGCGGTCAAGGCCCTGCGCACCTCCAGTGCACTGGTGTTCGGCGACCCGGAGCAGCTCGAGGTACTCGGCGCGGACGCGGAGACCGGAGCGTTCATGTCGCCGATCCTGCTGCGTGCCGAGCCCGGCGCGAAGGAACCACACGACATCGAGGCCTTCGGCCCGGTCAGCACCGTCATCACCTACGACACCGTCGCCGAAGCGGTCGAGCTGGCCGCGCGCGGCCAGGGCAGCCTGGTGGGTTCGCTGGTCACCAACGACGAGGACGTCGCGCGCGAGGTCGTCCTGGGCGTCGCCCCCTGGCACGGTCGCATCCTGGTGCTCAACCGGGACGACGCCAAGGAGTCGACCGGCCACGGTTCCCCGCTGCCCGTCCTGGTGCACGGCGGTCCCGGCCGCGCGGGCGGCGGCGAGGAGATGGGCGGTGTGCGCGGCGTCAAGCACCACATGCAGCGCACCGCGGTGCAGGGCTCCCCGGACATGCTCACCGCGATCACCGGCCACTGGACCACGGGTTCGCGCCGGAACGTGGAGGACGTGCACCCGTTCCGCAAGGACCTGAGCCAGCTGCGGATCGGCGACACCATCGAGTCGGCCGAGCGCGCGGTGACCCGCGCGGATATCGACCACTTCGCCGAGTTCACCGGTGACACGTTCTACGCGCACACCGACGCGGAGGCCGCCGCCGCCAACCCGCTGTTCGGCGGGATCGTGGCGCACGGCTACCTGGTGGTGTCGCTGGCCGCGGGCCTGTTCGTGGACCCGGCCCCGGGACCGGTGCTGGCCAACTTCGGAGTGGACCACCTGCGCTTCCTCACCCCGGTGAAGGAGGACGCGGTGATCAAGGTGACGCTGACCGCCAAGCAGATCACCCCGCGCACCAACGCCGAGTACGGCGAGGTGCGCTGGGACGCGGTGGTCACCGACCAGGATGGCGAGGCCGTGGCGACCTACGACGTGCTCACCCTGGTGGCCAAGGGCACGGAGCAGCAGGGGTAGGCGGAGCAGACAAGGAATCTGATCGACCTGTCACCTTGTCGACTCGGCGGCTGAGCGACAGGTCGGTGAGTCGACAAAAGGGACAAACGGTGCCCCCGGTCTCCGGACCGGGGGCACCGCCGTGTCCGGTCCGGGACGGCCGCCGGAACCGCTGGCATGCTGGGAACCCGACACCGTGCCTGCTCTCCGACACAAGGGACTCCCATGCGAGAACGCGACCCCAGGATCCGACCGCGACGCACCACGAAACTGCGGGTCACCGAGGACTTCGCCGCGCCGCCGGAACGGGTTTTCGCACTGATCCAGAGCGAGGCGGGCTTCCTGGACGCCATGCCGCCCGGGGTGGAGGTCCTGCACTGGCCGGAACGCTTCGGCCAAGGCGAGGTCCTGGACCTGCGCTGGGGCGCGGCCGGGGTCTTCCCGGTCCGCTGGACCGCCGTCATCGACGCCTACGAGGAGGGGCGGTCGTTCAGCGACCTCCAGGTGCGCGGCCCGTTCCGCTACTGGCGGCACACCCACACCGTCGAGCCGCACGGTTCCGGTACCCGGCACACGGACCTGGTGGAAATCAGCACGGGCTTGGGCCCGGCGGGCGACCTCGCTGCCGCCGTCGGCATCCGTGGCGCCTTCGGCCCGAGGCTCGAACGGATGCACACGGCCCTGGCAGACGGCCGGACGTGAGGAAGCGCCCCGGAGGTGCCGACTCCTCCGGGGCGCTCGTTATCCCCGAACCCGGCTCACAGGTGAGCGATGGCCCTGGCCGGGTTCTCCATGGCGTCGGCGACGACGCGCATGAAGCCTGCTGCCGCGCCGCCGTCGCAGACGCGGTGGTCGAAGGCGAACGACAGCTGGGTGATCTTGCGGACCGTCAGCTCGCCGTCTACCACCCAGGGGCGGTCGATGATCCGGCCGATGCCGAGGATCGCGACCTGCGGGTGGTTGATGATGGCGGCGCTGCCGTCCACGCGGAGCGAACCGAAGTTGTTCAGCGTGAACGTGCCGCCGGTGAGCTGGGCCGGGGTGGCCTTGCCCTCGCGGGCCAGGCGGGTGAGCCCCTTGATCTCGGTGTCCAGCTCGGCGGTGGTGAGCTTGTGCGCGCCCATGACCGCCGGGGCGACGAGGCCGCGGTCGGTCTGGACGGCCAGGCCGAGGTTGACGCCGTCGTACTGGACGAGCTCCCCGCGCTCGGTGTCCACTAGTCCGTTGAGCTCCGGGTAGGCGCGCAGACCGGCGAGCACGAACCGCGCCACGTAGGCGAGCAGGCCCGGCCCCTCGGGGTCGGACTGGCGCAGGCGCACCAGTTCGGTGGCGTCCACGTCCACCCACACGGTGGCCTCGGGGATCTCGGTGCGGCTGCGCGTGAGCGAGGCGGACACGGCCTTGCGGAAGGTGCCCATCGGGACCCGCTGGGACTCGGTGAGACCGGTGCGGGTGTCGACCGCGCCCGGCTCGACGGGAGCGGGCTCGGCTGCCGGAGCGGCCGGAGCGGGGGCCGCGATCGGGGCGGACGGGGCCGGAGCGGTGTTGGCACCGGCCGCCTCGATCGCGGAGCGTACGTCGCGGCGGGTGATCAGGCCACCCGGGCCGCTGCCCTCGATGTCGGCCACACGCAGTCCGGCCTCGCGGGCGAGCTGGCGGACCAGCGGCGAGGTGACCAGCGGGACCCGGCGCACCGGGGTGGTCGGAACGGGTGCCGCTGGGGCGGGCGGCTGGGCGCCGCGCGCCGGGGGGCGGTTGCGCGGACGGCGGCGGCGACCGGAGCCCGTGGACTCGGGGGTGCCGTAGCCGATCAGGACGTTGCCCGAACCCGAACCCGCGCGCTCCTCCTCGCGGTAGCGCTCACCCGCGGCGTCGGTCTCGGCCGCCGAGGCCACCGAAGCCTCTTCCGGGGCCTGCGCCTGCGGCGCGGCCTCGGCGGTGTCCACGGTGATCAGCGGCTTTCCGACCGCCAGGACCTCGCCCTCCTCGCCGTGCAGGACGCCGACCGTCCCGGCGAAGGGCGAGGGGACCTCGACGATGGACTTGGCGGTCTCCACCTCGACGATCGGCTGGTCCAGGGTGACGGTGTCGCCGACGGCGACCAGCCACTTGACCACCTCGGCCTCGGTGAGGCCCTCTCCCAGGTCGGGGAGGTCGAAGATCCGGGTCGTCACTGGTCCTCCCACTGCAGGTCGTCGACGGCGTCGAGGATGCGGTCCACGCTCGGCAGCTGGAAGCGCTCCAACTTGGGCGGGGGGAAGGGGATGTCGAAACCGGTCACCCGGCGGACCGGGGCGGCCAGCGAGTGGAAGCAGCGTTCGGTCACACGGGCGACGATCTCCGAGGCGACGCTGGCGTAGCCGCTGGCCTCGGCGACCACCACGGCGCGCCCGGTCGAGCGCACGGCGGCGCAGACGGTCTCGTCGTCGAAGGGCACGACCGAGCGCACGTCCACGACCTGGAGGCTGCGGCCCTCCTGGGCGGCGGCCTCGGCGGCCTCCAGCGCGGTGGGCACGGACGGCCCGTAGGCGATGAGGGTGGCGTCGGTGCCCTCACGGCGGATCACGGCCCTGCCGATCCCGGGGGCGGGGCGGTCGAAGTCGACCTCCTCCTTGGCCCAGTAGAGCTTCTTGGGCTCCATGAAAACCACGGGGTCGGGGGAGGCGATGGCCTCGCGCAGCAGGTAGTAGGCGTCTTCGGGGGTGGCCGGGGTGACGACCTTCAGGCCCGGGGTGTGTGCGTAGTAGGCCTCGGAGGAGTCGCAGTGGTGCTCCACGCCGCCGATGCCGCCCGCGAAGGGGACGCGGATGACCATCGGCAGGCCGACCTTGCCGCGGGTGCGGTTGCGGGTCTTGGCGACGTGGCTGGCGATCTGCTCGAAGGCCGGGTAGGCGAAGGCGTCGAACTGCATCTCGACCACCGGGCGCATGCCGTTCATCGCCATGCCCACGGCCATGCCGACAATGCCGGACTCGGCCAGCGGGGTGTCGAAGCAGCGGTCCTCACCGAACTCGGCGGTCAGGCCGTCGGTGATGCGGAAGACACCGCCGAGGGGGCCGACGTCCTCGCCGAACACGTAGACGGAGGGGTCCTCGGCGAGGGAGTCGCGCAGCGCCCGGTTGAGCGCCTGCGCCATGGAGAGCTTCTCGGTCGCCATGTTCAGTTGCCCTCTCTGCTCAGTTCGTCGGCCAGGAAGGCGGCCTGCTCGGTCAGCTGCGGGGTGGGTTCGGCGAACACGTGCGCGAACAGCTCGGCGCCGTTCGGCTCGATGTCCTTGTTGACGCCCTCGCGCATGTGGGCGGCGACCTTCTCCGCCTGCTCGGTGATCTCGGCCTGCCGGGCCTTGGTGAGCACGCGCTTCTTCTTGAGGTAGGTCTCCATGCGCAGCAGGGGGTCCCGGGCCACCCACGGGTCGACCTCGTCCTCGCTGCGGTAGCGGGAGGCGTCGTCGGCGTTGGTGTGCGCCTGCATCCGGTAGGTGTGTCCCTCGACCAGCTGCGGGCCCTCGCCGGAGCGGGCGGCCTCGACAGCGCGCTCCAGGACGGCGAGGACGGCGGCGGCGTCGTTGCCGTCCACGCGCTCGCCGTTGACGCCGTAGCCGACGCCCTTGTGGGCGAGGGAGGGGGCCGCGCTCTGCTTGGCCAGGGGCACGGAGATCGCGTACTCGTTGTTTTGCACGAAGAACACGACCGGCGCCTTGAACACGGCGGCGAAGTTCAGGGCCTCGTGGAAGTCGCCCTCGCTGGTGGCGCCGTCGCCGCACAGCGCCATGACCACGGTGTCCTCACCGCGCAGGCGGGCGGCGTGAGCGACGCCGACGGCGTGCAGGAGCTGGGTGGCCAGCGGGGTGGCCTGGGAGGCGACGTTGTGGGCGTAGGGGTCGTAGCCCGCGTGCCAGTCGCCCTTGAGCAGGGTGAGGACCTCGACGGGGTCGACGCCGCGCGCAATGACGGCGGCGGTATCGCGGTAGGTCGGGAAGAGCCAGTCGCCGTCGGCCAGCGCGAGCGCGGCGCCGGTCTGGCAAGCCTCCTGGCCGTGGGAGGAGGGGTAGACGGCGAGGCGGCCCTGGCGGACGAGGGCGCTGGCCTGGTCGTTGACCCGACGGCCGATCACCAGGGAGGTGTAGGCCTCGAGGAGGCGCTGGGAGTCGGGCATCCGCAGGTCGGCGTTGTCGACCGGGAGCCCTGCCTCGTCGAGCAGCTGGAGCGGCTGCTCGGAGGGGAGTAGGCCCTGGTGTTCAGCCATGCTGCAACCTCCTGGTTCACGGAAGATCTGTACAGAGACATGGTGCTGTTTCCGACCATCTGTTCGCCACAAACCAGGAGGAATCAAGAAAATGTCGCGAGAGTTCCGGAGATTTTGAGCATTTTGTCCAAATATGTGACCCAAGACACCGCTCCCGGTGGACATGTGGCCCAGGACTCAGAGGCGAGTGACCCTCACCGCTCGCGCACCCCGCCGGCATCCCCGTGCCGCCGACCGGGTGCCCCGGCGTCCTAGCATGTAGCGGTGCCGCGAGCGGCCTGACCTGCGAGGCGCCGGGCGCACACCACTTCAGCAGGTACTTCAGGGGGAACCAGACCGTGAGCGACGAACGCGAGAACCTGACCTACGAGCTCTTCGGCACCGCGATGCGTGACATGGCTCGGGCGATCGCGGACGACGGCTACGAGCCGGACATCATCCTGTCCATCGCCCGGGGCGGCCTCTTCGTCGCCGGCGGCCTCGGGTACGCCCTCGACGTCAAGAATCTCCACGTGATGAATGTGGAGTTCTATACAGGTGTGGGCACCACGCTGGACATGCCCGTCATGCTGCCGCCGGTGCCTAACGTGGTTGACCTGAGCAAGAAAAAGGTCCTGGTCGCCGACGACGTCGCCGACACCGGCAAGACGCTCAAACTGGTGCACGACTTCTGCGCCGAGCACACCGCCGAGGTGCGCAGCGCGGTCATCTACGAGAAGCCGCAGTCACTGGTCAAGTGCGAGTACGTGTGGAAGCACACCGACCGCTGGATCAACTTCCCTTGGTCGGTGGAGCCCCCGGTAGTGCACCGCGAGGACCAGGTACGCGACTCCTGATCCGGGGTCCGGGCCCTAGATGAAGCGCTGCACCTCCACACCGTCCATCACTTCATCGATCTCCTCCGACCTGGCGGTGAAGTCCGCGGACTGGCAGGAGGAGGACACGATCAGCTCCATATGCTCGAACCACTGGGCCGACACCCGCATGGTGTAGTCGTGGCCGTCCTGGCCGGTGTACTCCAGCAGTTCCGTCTGGAACTGGGCGGTGGTGCCGCCGAAGTCCCGGAGTTCGACCACGGGCTGGGGGGTCACCGCGAGACCGGTCGCACCATTGTCCTCCGCAGAGGAGGCGAAGGCGTCCAGAGTGCTCTGCGGATCGCCTTGGACCCCCAGTGACTGGTTCTGGTAGAGGCTGACCTGGCAGCTGCTGGCGTCGTGGCTGAGGATGGTGAGTCCACCGTTGCCGTGGGTCTCGGACTCCCAGTCCAGCAGGAACGGGAACGCCCACGTCGCGCTCCCCATATGGGACTGGTCCTCGGGCGGTTCGGCCGTGAACGCACCAGCGGCCTCCGACTCCGGGGACGGTTCAGGGTTCTGCGCTTCCTCCGACACCTCGGTGTCCGTGGTGACCTCGGAGGCGGGTTCGGGGCCGGGGCCGAAGGCCGGCAGGCAGGCGGTCGTCGCCAGGGCGAGGACGACGAGTACGGAGGCGTAAGCGGACACTCGGGGTCTGGGTGTCTCGTGCATGCCTCCATCGTCCGTGTTCCCGGCCTCCCAGGACATGGGTAGGGGTACTCATTCGTTGGCCGCTTCCGGCCGCTGGGCCAACGCCCCCCTGGCCGGTGGAGCCCCCGGCGGCGCACCGCGGGGACCGGGTACGCGACACCACCTGATCCCCGCGGTCGGCCCCTGACGTCTCAGGTAGCGGTGTCGGCCCCGCGCCCACCCGGCGCCGGGTCCGCGGGCTCGGGACCGTCGCCGTTCCCGGGCCCGGCAACCCCCTCAGGGAGCGGCCTGAACAGCATCCGCAGCATGGCGCCGACCATCACCGCGCCCAGCAGGAGCATGCCGAGGGCGGCCGGGAGCTGGAAGGGCGCGGGCAGGTGCAACGGCAGGTGCCAGGAGGGGGACTCCGTGCCCGCGAGAACCCCGATCAGCGAGGCCGCGCCCTGGTAGAGCGGCAGCCAGAAGGTCAGGCCCAGCACCGTCAGTACGGTGCCGGCCCGGCCCGACAGGGTGTCGAGATTGCGTTCGAGGCGGTTGAACAGCGCCCATTCCTCTTCATCCTCCGAACCCGCCGAGCCAGCGTCGGAGTCGCTCCCGGAGCGCTCCTCGGCGACCTGCTCCACGCTCTTCCCGGCCGTGGCGTCCCAGCCCCAGCGCAGGGTGTTGAGCAGTTCCGGGCCCCGCTTCTCCAGCCGACGGTAGGCCATCCGGCCCAGCCCCCAGCCCAGCAGCAGCCCTTCGGCGACACCGAAGGCAATCGCGGCCCAGACCAGGTTCTGGTTCCCGGTGAATACCCCAAGAGCGGTCAGAGCGGCGGGCGGGGCGGAGCAGACCAGCAGCAGCGGGAAGAGCACCGTGAACTGGCCCGAGGGGTCCCCAGAGGCCAACGGGCTACCGCCGTGCCGGTGCGGTTCCGGGCCGGGCGCGGGCCACATGACCGCGAACAGCACACTCAGGCCCGCACCCGCGCCGATCAGCACGGGCAGCACCGCGGCCACCCAGGGCCAGGCCCAGTCCTGCCCGGTGAACAGGATGCCGCCCACCGACACCAGCACGGAGACCGGCACGAACACCAGCAGCCAGGTGATCTGACGGCCGCGCACGTCCCGGCGCTCGGCGCCCGGTGACAGCAGGGTCTGCCACAGCGCGCTGCCGTCCAGGGCGTACACGTTCAGGGACATCAGTGCGGCCATCGCGACCATGATCAGCCCGGCCAGCGGGATCATGAAGGTCATCCCGACCAGCAGGCCCATCGCGCAGACCAGCACGCCCGTCCACAGGGCCACGCGCAGCTCCAGGGCGCGCCTGGGGTCCTTGCCCCAGGTCCGGAGTTCGCGGGTGATCACCGCACCCATCGGCCCGGAGGGCAGGAAGCGCTGGAGCAGGTGGGTGACACCGCGGCCGCCCCGGGCCGGAGCTGTGGTCGGACTGCTCACCCGGCGGCGGACGAACACACCCCACACGGTGAGCAGGAGCAGCGCGAGCACCAGCAGACCGAGCAGCGCGCCGAGGGCGAGCAGCGGGGAACCCTCCCCGGCCGCCCGGACAGCGAACACGCCCCAGCCGGAGGGCAGCGCGAGCGCGACGGTCGAATAGGGGGCGGCCACACCCTCGTTCCACAGCAGCGCGAACACGTCCGTGTACTGGGACACCGCCTGGTAGATCATGAAGATCGAGAAGCCCGCGGCCAGGACCGCCGCGCTCTGGATCGCGCTGATCTCGACCCCGATCCGGGTCCGCATCGCGGCGCCCACCATCGCGGTGAACACACGGGAGCAGAGGACGATCACGATCACCGTGAGCGGGACCGCGACCACCGCCACCAACGCCGCGAGCGGGCCGAAGCGGATCGCCAGGGTGAACAGGGACAGGGACGCCACCGCCGTGACGGGGACCGTGACCCCCACGAAGGACGAGGCGAGCAGGCCGACCATGACCGTCCGCAGCGGCACGGGTTCCAGGGCGAAGTACTCCGGCCGCAGCGACTCGTCACCGCCGCTGCCGCCCGAGGGGCCGGCAACCCAGCAGACGAGCCACACGCCGAGGACCGTCGCGAGCAGACTGACCACCGCGCCCATCGGGGCGAACACCGAGACCAGCACGGTGAGGACCGCCAGGGCCAGGCCGACCGCCCCGCCGACGAGCCTGCGGGTGCTGGACCCGTTGCGCAGGATCGACAGCTTCATCCGGATCATCACGCCAACCATGCGAACCCCTTCACCGGTTCGGGGGCGCCGACGAGGTCCACGAATGCCTCTTCCAGCCCCGCGTGCTCTCCCCGAACCTCCGCCGTGGTGCCCGAGGCGAGCACCCGGCCCCGGGCGATGACACCGACGTGGTCGCAGACCTGCTCCACGAGCGCCATCACGTGGCTGGAGATGATCACCGACCCGCCGCCCTCGGTGAAGGAGCGCAGGATTCCCTTGATGACCGTGGCCGAGATGGGGTCGACCGCCTCGAAGGGCTCGTCCAGGACCAGCAGCCGAGGAGCGTGGACCAGGGCCCCGGCCAGCCCGATCTTCTTCCGCATGCCCGCCGAGTACTCGATGATCAGGGTGTTCTCGGCCTCGTCCAGGCCGAGCCCGGTCAGCAGGTCGTCGACCCGCTCCCCGACCTGCTCGGGGCCCAGGCCGCGCAGCTGGGCCAGGTAGGTGAGCAGTTCACGTCCGGTGAGGCGTTCGGGCATCGCCATGCCGTCCGGCAGGACCCCGATCATCGACTTCGCCCGCAGCGGGTCGGACCACACGTCCGCACCGAAGACCCTCGCCCCTCCGCTGTCCGGTCGCAGCAGCCCCACGGCCATGGTCAGCGAGGTGGTCTTACCCGCCCCGTTGGGTCCGACGAGGCCGTAGAAGGAGCCGCTGGGGACGGTCAGGCTGACGTGGTCGACCGCCTGTTTCGTACCGAATCTCTTACAGAGGTCGTAGAGCTCGAAGGCTGGAGGCTGGGGGGTCATGGACACCTCACGGATCGTGTCTGCCTGGTTCACGACCGACATTACTGAGGCGTCATCTCGCCCGGCGTCCTCCGAGCGGGCGGCGAAAGCGGATCCGTGTCCCCCGTTCGGAGGACACCGCCGCCACCTGGGGAACGGCCCCGACCGCGCCCTGCAGGGTGACCGGAACCGGCCTCCGACGACCGCTCGACTCTGGCCAGGAAGGGCGGTGTTTCACGTGAAACACCTGTCGCCGTATCGCCCTGTCGACCAGCCGACACGTGGACCTGTCGACAAGTCCACGTGTCGGCTGGTCGACAGGTCCACTGGCCGACACGGAGACTGGGACGGCAGGACTACTGGCCGACGAGGCGGGAGAGCTCGACTCGGGAGCGGATACCCAGCTTGCTGTAGATGTTGCGCAGGTGGTGGTCGACCGTGCGGGTACTCAGGAAGAGACGGGCCGCGACCTCCCGGTTGGTGGCCCCGCCCGCCACGTGCCGCGCGATGCGCAGCTGTTGCGGGCTGAGCAGCTCCACCCCGCTGTCCTCGCGTACCGCCGTGCTGCCGCGCGCCGCCCGGAGCTCCTCACGGGCCTGGCGGGCCCACGGCACGGCGCCCAGCCGGTCGAAGACGTCCACGGCGGTGTACAGGTGCTCGCGGGCCAGACCCGGGTGCCGGGAGCGGCGCAGGTGCCCGCCGTAGAGCAGCCGGGTGCGGGCCTCCTCGAAGTCGCAGTACCCGGAGGCGTGCAGATCGAGGGCGCTCTCGAAGTACGCGTTCGCCGCCTCGCCCTCGTGGAGCAGCCCGCGGCAGCGCATCACCTGGGCCCGGGCGGTGTCCTGGCCGGTGGCCTCCGCCCAGCTGGCGAAGGTCTCCACCGCGCCCTGGACCCGTACCGTCACCCCGCCGCGCACCGAGGCTTCCACCAGGTGCGGGGTGATCAGCAACCGCACCGCCGCGTGACCGCTGCCCGGACCGGAGCGGGCCAGGGCGCGCAGGCGCATCGCGGCCTCCGCACCGCGCCCGGCACCGAGGTCGAGCAGGGCCAGCGCCCAGGCGGCCAGCCCGGCGGGCAGACCCACGTCGTGCTCCCCGGCCATGGCCGAGGCCGTTCCTGCGTGCTCGCGGCAGGTATCCTCCTCGCCGCGGATGGCGGCAACGAAGGCGAGCGCTCCCCGGTGGTGGCTCGCGCAGTTGTCCTGCCCGGACTCCAGCGCCGTGCGCAGCCCTTCGGAGGCGCTCTCCTCGGCCAGGGAGAGGCGGCCGAACCACATCTCCGCGTAGGTCAGGAACTCCAGGGCCTGGGGGAGCAGGGTGAGCGCCCCGGTCCGGCGGGCCACGGCCGCCGCACGTCCGGCCAGGGCCCGGGTGCGCACGTGGTCGCCGCGCAGCAGCCCCGCGATCCCGCCGAGCACGAGCGCCTGGGGGTCGCCGAGCAGGTCAGCGGTGTCCTCGGCCCGGCCCAGCAGCACGGCGCCCTCGCGGTGGCGGCCCTGGAACATGGCGGCCTTGCCGGTCATGTAGTCCAGGACCAACCGGTTCCAGGGGTGGTCGACCCCGGTTCCGTCCCCGTTCGTGTCTCCAGCGGCGAGGGCTCCGGCCATGAGGGTTCGGGCGCGTTCGGCGGTGGCGAAGAAGCGTTCGTGGTCGCCGGACAGGCAGCTGGCCTCACCGGCCTGGAGCAGGACCCGCAGCGCTGCCCCGGGGTCGCTGCGGGCCAGGCGGTCCGCGGTGGAGCCCAGGCGCTCGGAGGCGTCGATGGCCACGCTCGACCGCAGGTCGATCTCGGCCCGGAGCAGGTCGGCGTGGTCCGAGCGCACGTGTTCCAGGACGCGCCGGGCCCGGTTCGGGTCTCCGGACAGCCAGGCGGAGCGGGCGGCGTCGGTCAGGCGCAGGCCGCGGAGTACGGGGTCCGGGGTCAGCCGAGCGGCGTGTTCGTGGAGCAGGGAGGCGGGGGAGTGCCCGTCGCGCTCGACGGTGCGGTGCGCCTCCTCTTGGAGGGCGGCGGCGACCCGTTCGTCAGGGGTGCTCCCGGCCAGAGCCCGGTGCCAGGCGGCGCGCCCGGTGTCGTGGTCCGCCTCGTGGGCGTGGGCCAGGGCCGAGTGCGCGGAGCGGCGTTCGGCGGGGGCGGCCCGGTGGTAACCGGCCGAACGGGCCAGCGGGTGGGTGAAGACCACCCGGTCCCGCTCCTCGACGATCAGCCCGGCCCGCCGAGCGGGTTCGAGGAGGTCGTGTTCGGCCTCGTCCAGCAGGGGGCCGTGCGGCTCCGCGGCGATCTTCACCAGGCTGAGCCGGGTGGCCTCGGGCAGCCGGGCCAGGGCCGCGGCGAAGCTGTCGGTGAGCTCGCCCCGGGAGCGCGGCGGCCGGTCCAGGGCGAGGGCGCCGGAGCGCTGTTCGGGTCCGGTGCCCTCCAGCAATTCGAGGGCGGCGCGGGGGTTGCCCTCGGCGGCGGTGGCCAGCTCCGCCGCCACGGGTTCGGCCAGTTCCTCCGCCCCGGCCGCCTCGATGAGCAGGCTCAGGACCGCCTTCTCGGGCAGCGGACGCAGCCGGAGCACGGGGATCCCGGTGAGCCGGTCCGGGTCACCCTCCCGGGCGCTGAGCAGGACGACGGCCCCGTCGTGGGTGAGCCTTCGGGCAGCGAAGGCCACGGCCTTCTGGGAGGGCGGGTCCAGCAGGTGGAAGTCATCCACGCAGATCAGCAGCGGGCTTTCGGCCGCGACCTCGGCGAACAGCCCCAGAGCCGCATTGGCCAGCGGGAAGGCCTCGCCGGGGGTTCCCGTGTCCAGGGCTCGGGTGAGGGTCTCGCGCTGGGTGCTCGGCAGGCGCGGCAGATAGGGGAGTGCGGGCCGCAGGAGCTGGTGCAACCCGGCCAGGGGGAGGCGTCCTTCGCCGGGGGCGGCGCGGGCGCGCAACACGGTGAAGTCGCGGGCCTCGTCCCCGGCGTGTTCCAACAGGGCGGTCCGGCCCGCGCCGGGGGCGCCCGTCACGAGCAGGCCGCCGCTGTGTCCGGAGCGGGCGGCTTCGAGCAGGTGGCGGACGGTTCGGAGTTCGTGGTCGCGCCCGAGCGGGGGCGCTGTGCGTGTGAGCGGGTTCACGCTGATCACCCCTTTAAGTTACTCGCCAGTTAAGGGCGAGTAAAGAGACCGGCAATTCAGCCGATGCGCCCGGTGTGACCCGGCACACACAATCGAGATCCCCGCTTCCTCCATCCCCCGGAGTTCACATGAGACGCCTGACCTCACTCCTGTGCGGACTCGTCCTCGCCCTCACCACCGTCTTGCACGCTGCCCCCGCCTCCGCCGACTCCCGCGCCCCGGTCATCTTCGTGCACGGCTTCATGGGCAAGGGCGGCCAGTGGAACGACATGCGCACCGCCCTGGTCCAATCCGGCTACCCCGAGGACCGGCTGCACGTCTTCTCCTACGACTGGGCCCGCTCCAACACCACCATCGCCAGGCAGCTCGCCGACCGCGTCGACAACGTGCGGGGCCAGCACGGCGCCGACCGGGTGCACCTAGTGACCCACTCCATGGGCGGCCTGTCCTCGCGCTACTACATCAAGAACCTCGGTGGCACGGAGACCGTCGACCAGTGGATCTCCATCGGCGGCCCCAACAACGGGACCAACATCGCCAGCTTCTGCCCGTCCCTGATGACCCCCTGCAAGGAGATGCGGCACGGGTCCTCCTTCCTCAACGACCTCAACGGCGACGACCCCACGCCCGGACCGGTCACCTACACGACCATGCGCTCGTCCTGCGACCTGATCATCTCGCCCACGAGCAGCACGTCCCTGCCCGGCGCCAACAACATTCAGGTCGGCTGCGTCGAACACATCTCGATGATGTGGAACCGCGGGGTCATCAACCACGTCCGCGGCGTCCTCAGCTGACCCGCTTCCAGCTGAGGATCTCCGGCCGACCTGTCGACAGATCTACAGCTCGACACAGAGACAGGGCGACAGATCGTTTCGACGATCTGTCGCCCTGTCCGGTTCGGTTCAGCTCAGTCGAGCGGACCTACTTGTTGCTGGTGACCGGCTCGGGGCCCTCGATGCCCTCGGCGTGCAGGTCGATGCCCTGGATGTCCTTCTTCACCAGGGAGACCGCGATGAAGGAGACCAAGGAGAGCACGACCACGTACACGCCGATGGTCCACGAGGCGTCGTACCTGGTGAGCAACAGCTCGGCGATCATCGCAGCGAAGGCGCCGCCGAGGATCGCGCCGAGGGCGTAGCCGATGGACACACCCGAGTAGCGGACCTCGGCCGGGAACATCTCCGCGTACAGGGCCGACTGGGGACCGTAACTCAGGCCGAAGGTCAGCGTGAAGACGAAGACCCCCAGGAAGTACATGTAGATGTTCGCGGTGTCGACCATGAACCACATCGGGATCGCCCAGGCGGCGAGCAAGACGTAGCCGATCTGGAACGTGCGCACCCGGCCGATCCGGTCACTGATCCAACCGCCGTACAGCGTGGAGATCAGCCAGCCGAAGGAGGCCAGGGTAGTGGCCAGCAGGACCGGGCCGCGGTCCATGCCGAGGCCGAACTCCTCCACCGGGCGCGAGGCGTAGGTGGCCAGGAAGGCGATCACCAGGTAACCGGCGGCGTTGTTGGCGACGAAGATCAGCGCGGAGAGCACGACCTCCCTGGCGTTCTTACGGAACAGCAGACCCAGCGGGGCCGAGGACTTAGCCCGGCGCTGCTGCATGTGCTTGAAGACCGGGGACTCCTCGACCGTCTTGCGGATGAGGTGGCCGACGATGATCAACACGAAGGAGAGCAGGAACGGGATGCGCCATCCCCACTCCAGGAAGGCCTCGGTGCCGATGGCCGTGGTGATGGCCCAGACCACGAAGGTCGCCAGGATCATGCCGCAGGGAACACCGATCTGCGGGTAGGCGCCGAAGTAGCCGCGCTTGCTCACCGGCGCGTGCTCCACCGACATCAGGGCGGCTCCGCCCCACTCACCGCCGGCCGAGAAGCCCTGGATGATGCGCATCAGGATCAGCAGGATCGGTGCAGCCAAGCCGATCTGGGCGTAGGTCGGCAACAGGCCGATCACACAGGTCGCGACACCCATCAGGACGAGGGTGAAGACCAGGATCCTCTTACGCCCGAACCGGTCCCCGAGGTGCCCGGCCACGATCGCACCCAGCGGACGGAAGAGGAAGGAGATACCGATGGTCGCGAAGGAGAGAACCTGCGCCACACCGGGGTTGGAGTCCGCCAGCGGTGCCAGGAAGAGGGGTGCCAGCACCAGACCCGCGGCCTGGGCGTAGATGAAGAAGTCGTACCACTCGATGGTGGTACCGACCATGGTCCCCGCGAGGACCTTGCGCTTCTCCTTGGGGTCGAGGGTTCCACCGGGTCCTGGGACCGTGGCGTCGGAAGTCGCCATTGCTGCTCCGTAGTTCTCTACCGGCTGGGGGGGCCGAGTGCTCGTTCGGGCACAGGTCGACCGGCACCCGCCCCCGAAGGCAGAACGGTGGATACCGGGACAGACCCTGAGCCCCAGCACACAATGCCATGTGACGCAGTCCACTTTCCACACCGGGTTCCGCTTCTTCGCAGTTGAAACTATGTGTCCTGACCGAACGGTCGGTGAGAAACCCCGGTTGACTAGGGAGCCTTGCAGCACGCGACCGCCCGGTCACGAGCAGAAGAAAAAATCCGAACCGTCCACACTCCGAGACAAGGCGGCGGGGCCCGGCCTGAACAGCGCTGAAAAGGTGACAGGCCGGCCTGTCGACATGTCTCCTCGACCTGTCGACAAGTCCACGAATCGCCTCGGCCGAGGTCAGCTCCCGTCTGGTGCCGGGTCCGTGTCCGCAGTCGCCGCTGAGCTGGTTCCGGGTGGCGGCCAGGGGGCCTGGCGCATCAGAGCAGCTCCTTCAGGTAAGTGCCGGTCCGGCTCTGCGGGGCCGCCGCCACCCGCGCGGGTGGGCCCTGGACGACGATCCGGCCGCCTTCCGAACCACCGCCCGGGCCGAGGTCGATGACGTGGTCGGCGGTGGCCACCACCCGCATGTCGTGCTCGGCCGCGATCACGGTGGCCCCGGCCCCGACCAGCTCCCACAGGCGGCCCATGAGGACGTCGGTGTCATGGGCGTGCAGCCCCGTGGTGGGTTCGTCGAGCAGGTAGACCGTGTCCGCGACCTTGCGGCGCTGGAGTTCGGTGGCGAGCTTGATCCGCTGCGCCTCTCCACCGGACAGCTCGGTAGCGGGCTGCCCCAACCGCAGGTAGCCCAGGCCGACCCCGGCGAGGGTCTCCAGGGCCCTGCTCACCGACGGCTCCTCGGTGAAGAACCCCACCGCCTCCTCCACTGACATGGCCAGCACGTCCGCGACGGTCAGCCGCCGGTAGCGCACCCGCAGCGTGTCCTCGTTGTAGCGGGAGCCACCGCAGGTCGGGCACGGAGCGTAGGTGGTGGGCAGGAACAGCAGTTCCACCGAAACGAAGCCCTCGCCCTCACAGGTCGGGCAGCGTCCGCCCACGACGTTGAAGGAGAACCGGCCCGGACCGTAGCCGAACGCGCGGGCGTCGTCGGTGGCGGCGAACAGCTTGCGCACCGTGTCGAAGAGCCCGGTGTAGGTGGCCAGGTTGGAGCGCGGGGTGCGGCCGATGGGCTGCTGGCTGACCCACACCACCCGACCCCGTTCGGCCGCGCGGTCGGCGATCTTCGCCAGCAGCGTGGACTTGCCCGAACCCGACACCCCAGTGACGGTCGTGAACACCCCGAGAGGGACGTCCACGTCCAGGGCCCGGAGGTTGTTGCCGGTGACCCCGCGCAGTTCCAGGGCCCCGCGAGGCGTGTGCGAGGGGCGTTCGGGAAGGTCGTCGTGGAAGAGGTAGCGGCGAGTCACCGACTCCGGCACGTCGCGCAGTCCGGCGACCGGTCCGCTGTACAGCACCCGCCCGCCGTGTTCACCGGCGTCGGGACCCACGTCCACGATCCATTCCGCGCCGCGCACGATGTCCAGGTCGTGCTCGACGAAGCACACCGTGTTGCCGCCGTCCCGCAGCCGCCGCAGGATGCCCGAGAGCGCTTCGCAGTCGGCGGGGTGCAGGCCCGCGGAGGGCTCGTCCAGGACGTAGACCACGCCGAACAGTCCGGTGCCGAGCTGGGTGGCGAGCCGGATCCGCTGGAACTCCCCGGTAGACAGGGTCGGCGCCGGACGGTCCACGCTCAGGTAGCCCAGGCCCAGCTCCTCCAGTACCTCGACCCGCGCGGTGATCTCCTCGGCCAACGCACTGGCCGCCCCGGCCGTTTCCTTCCAAGGGCGCAGCACGGCGACGAGTTCGGTCAGCGGCATCGCGGCCAGCTCGGTGATGGTGTACCCGGCGAAGGTGACCCGCAGCGCCTCCTGCCGCAGCCGCCGCCCGCCGCATTCCGGGCAGGTCCGGTTGACCATGAACTCGGCCGCTTTGCGCCGCCGGGTCTCGCTGGCCGAGGAGGCGTAGGCCTTGAGTACCAGCCGCCGGGCGCTGCTGTACTTGCCCTGGTAAGGACGGTGGACGCGGCCCGCCTCCCGGATCGGGTGGACGGTCACCACGGGCTGTTCGTCAGTGAACAGGATCCAGTCCCGCTCGCCTTGGGGCAGCTCCCGCCAGGGCTTGTGGATGTCGTACCCCAGGGTGTCGAGGATGTCGCGCAGGTTCTTGCCCTGCCAGGCGCCGGGCCAGGAGGCGACGGCGCCCTCGGCGATACTCAACGCCGGGTCGGGCACCAGCGAGCCCTCAGTCACCTCGTGCTCGACCCCCTCCCCGTGACAGGCGGGGCAGGCCCCCGCCACGGTGTTGGGGGAGAAGGAGTCCGAGTCCAGGTGCTCTGCCCCGGGCGGGTAGTCCCCCGCACGGGACAGGAGCATGCGCAGTGTGTTGGAGACGGTGGTCAGGGTGCCCACCGTGGACCTGACCGAGGGAGCGGACCGCGGTTGGGCGAGCGCGACGGCGGGCGGCATCCCGGTGATGTCGTCTACCTCGGGGGCGGGCAGCTGCTGGAGCAGACGCCGCGCGTAGGGCGCCACCGACTCCAGGTACCGGTGCTGGGACTCGGCGTAGAGCGTCCCGAAGGCGAGCGAGGACTTCCCCGAGCCCGAAACTCCGGTGAAGGCGACCAGGGCGTCGCGGGGCAGCTCCGTGTCCACGTTCTTGAGGTTGTGGATGCGGGCGCCGCGCACCCTGATGCGGTCGTCGAACTCTGTCATGCCCACAGGCTTACCCTGCCCGGACCCGGTCCCGGACCATGGACGGCCCGCTTCAGGCAAACCGACACTCAGAGGTTCGTGGCTAATAGAGGTCATTTTTATATTTGCAAGCTCAAATAATCATCTAGTTCGCATTACACGCATAGCAGCACACAGACAACAGACTCATCGCCAATCACCTCGTCAGACCGGACGCAGAGGAAGCCTCCGCCACCTTCGCGGGCACAAGGCGCGGTGGTGACGAACATCCGCGCAGAGCTGGAGAGATCACCTGGGCCGCGCCAGTGCTTCCAGCCCGAGAAGCAGGCCAAAAAGCGCCGAGTACCAAAAATGGCCAATACCGGCCAACCCCAAAGAACTCGAACCCACCGCACAAAAAAAGCGCTGGTGAGAGCCTTGATCTTTACTCAGTGCAACTTCCAATAAACCGAAAATTTCTTGGCTGCCAGCACCCCCTCATGGTTACTCTGTGAAAAATCACTCCCCCGAGGACCTGCACTCCCTGACCCTTGAGTCCTGTCATGCCAGAAAGGCAAAACCACCTTGGAGCGTGCTCTGTGTCCAAACTCGTCGACGTACCCTTCACCACCGACCTCCACCTGCGGCTCCTCCTGAGCCTCGACCGCGGCCACAACGTCATGCGGGCGGTTCAGGCGGCCGTCAATCCCGGCGACCGAGTACTCGACGCCGGAACTGGGAGCGGCCTCCTGGCCCTCATCGCGCTTGCCGCGGGAGCGTCGGAAGCGGTCGGGATCGATCGCCAGCACCTCGACGTCGCGCGCGCGATCGCAGCGAAGAACGGACTTTCGGACAGAATCACATTCACCGAAGCCGACCTGATGGACCCAGACATTCCGGGGATCGACAAAAACCAAAAATTCGACCTGCTCCTGGCGTTCATTTACACCAATCACCCACTGGTCGACGAAGCCCGGTCGCGAATGGTATTTGACCTGCGCGATCGGTTCGGAACCAATGGATGCAGCATCGTCCCCGGGCAGATCCGATACCGTTTCGCGGGCTGCCATCGAAACGACTGGGACATGCACACCGAAATCAGCGATCTCCACCAGGCGGGCGATCTCCTTCGTGGCTGTTACGGATTGGACTTCGAGCCGCTCATCGACCGCACCGAACAGGAGCTGGCGCTCAAGCGAAGCCGTCCCATCGACCCCTCGTCGAAGGACTGGCGGCCCCCGACGAGCATGGCCTCCATCCAATTCTCCAGGGACGGGCTCCGCCTGTTGACGAATCCCGCCCCCTTCGCCGAGATCGACTACAGCGCGGAGAAGTTCACCGGCCTCCCCGAAGAGGCAGAACTCCAGGTCACGTCGCCCGGTCTCCTGACCGGTGTCGTCTGGACCCAGGAACTGGCCTACCAGGACAGGCCCCTGTGGACCACGGAAACGTACACCCCTCTGTCCCAGTCGCTGCACGTCTCGGCCGGTGACCGCGTCACCGTCAGCACAGACGACTCTTGGAAAGCCACCAACGTCCTCCAGGTCCGCTCGCTCACGAAGGATTAACACAGGTGTCCGCTGCTGCCTCGAACCCCTCTGTCCGACTTCCCCGGCACCTCGTCGGTGAAATCGGAGTCACTGCCCGAAGCACCGCTTGTCCCGACTGGTGCCCGGCAGGCGCGCTCCTGGCCATCCTGCGGTCCCGACTCACCGGTGAGACCCTCGTCCGGGTCGTCCTTGAGGACGGGGACGGGGACGGGCTCAGGCACACGCACGTTCACGACCTCCGGCGCGAAGTGTCAACACGCGGCCTGTTGGGCGCGCGTCAGCCGGACGGAGAAGTTCGCGGCGCAGCGGACCTGCACGCCGTGGTGCGGCGCTTCGGCGACCAGCTGCGTTGCGAGATCAGCGCGTGGAACGGTGACGACAGCCCTCACCTGCTCCAGCCCGCGCTGCTGGCACTGGCCGCCGACGCCGCTGCCAACCCGGACTCGCCGATCAGCTGCCTGGCCCTCATCGGCGCGGAGGACCGAGACCTGCTCGACCGCTGGAACCGGACCGACCGCCCCCTGCCTGACAACGCCACGGTCCACGGCCTCTTCGAGAGGCAGGTAGCACGCACGCCCCTGTCCATCGCCGCCACCGACGGAGACCGGACCTTTACCTACCGGGAACTGAACGCGAGCGCCAACCGGCTCGCGCGCCTCCTGCACAAAATCGGAGCGATTCCGGGCGAGCCCGTCGGACTGTGCCTGAACCGGTCGACCGACACCCTCATCGCCCTGCTGGCGGTGCTCAAGGCCGGGCACCCCTACCTGCCGCTCGATCCCCACTACCCGGCCGCCCGCATCCATCACATGGTGACGGACAGCCGAACACCTCTGCTGCTGACCGAACGGAGCTCGACGGTCCCGATCAGCGGTCGGGAGACGAGCCGCCTCGCCCTGGAGGACGCGCTGGAGCTGGCCGCGAACGAGGACGACTCGAACCCGGAACCATCGGTCGGTCCGGACGACCTGGCCTACGTCATGTACACCTCGGGAACGACCGGTTCGCCCAAAGGTGTCGAGGTCGAGCACAGGTCCGCGGTCAACCTGCTCCTGTCGCTGAAGGAGTTGGTCGGGCTCGACGGCGGTGACCACTTGCTCTCCGTAACATCCCTGTCGTTCGACATCTCCGTGTTCGAACTCCTGGGTCCGCTCGCCGTCGGCGCGCGCCTGACCATCGCCCGGGACGGCGAGACCCGGGACGGCCGCCGACTCGGACAGCTCCTCGAAACCTCCGGGGCGACCATCATGCAGGCCACACCCACGACGTGGCGCATGCTGCTCAACACCTCGGCACCGCCCCCGGCCCTGAAGATCATGTGCGGTGGGGAACCCATGCCCTCCGATCTGGCACGGGACTTCCTCGGTCACACGAACGACGTCTGGAACGTGTACGGCCCCACAGAGACCACCGTCTGGTCGACCGCTGCGCGGATCGACAACGACGACCTAGCACGACCCCCGGTGGGCACACCCCTGGCCAACACACGGGTCTACGTGCTCGACAGGTACCTCCAGCCCTTGCCGATCGGCGCCACGGGCGAACTGTACATCGGAGGACTGGGGGTCACACGCGGATACCGCAACCGCCCCGAGCTTTCCGCCGAGCGGTTCCTGAAAACTCCCTGGGACACCGACGAGCGTCTGTATCGCACCGGTGACCTGGCACGTTTTCTCTCCAACGGCCGGCTGGAACTCCTGGGCCGTGTAGACAACCAGGTCAAAATCTCGGGGCACCGGATCGAGACCGGTGAGATCGAAGCGTGTCTGCGCAGCGTGGCCGATGTACGCGACGCCGTGGTGACCGTGGAGGAAGGCGGGCACGGACCGGAGCTCACGGCCTACGTGGTGTGGAGAGGTGCGGAACGGGACACGGCGCGCCTGCGCTCAGCCCTGTCCGTTCACCTTCCCGTGTACATGCTGCCCGCACGTTACACCGCGGTCGAAAGCATTCCGGTACTGCCCAACGGAAAACTCGACCGCGCCTCACTCGTCTCCGCAGCGGCCACAGCGAGCGCAGCGGCCGCGGAGAAGACCCCGGAACCGGCACGGGTACCGGTTCCGGCCGGCGAGAACGCCGTGCTTCCCCAAGCGCCGAGCACGACGCCTCTGCAGGAGGCGGTGGCCGGACACTGGCAGGAACTGCTCGGGGCCCGCGGCCTCGGCCCCAGAGATGACTTCTTCGCCCTGGGCGGCAGTTCACTGAAGGCGGGCGCCTTCGTCAACAGGCTGGAGGAGTGTGCCGGGCAGACCATCTTCGTCTCAGCGCTCTTCGACCATCCGACACTCGCGGGCTTCTGCGCTTTCCTTGAGGCCGAGTACCCGGAGACCGCCGAAAACCTGACCAGAGGAGCCTCCGGGCGCACCCCGGCCACGGACCGGAAGGTGGACGCCGACCGGCTGCGAGTGTTCCGCGACGTGGTCACCGGCCCCCGACCGGTGCCGGGCCAGGACCCGCGTCTGGCCCCCGCGGCCTTCGTGCTGTCAGCACCCCGGTCGGGGTCAACCCTGCTGAGGGTCATGCTCGCGGGAAGTGCGCGGCTGTTCGCTCCTCCGGAGCTGGACCTGCTCGGCTTCGACTCCATGAGAGAGCGCGCGGAGGCCCTGAACGGGCGCAACGCCCACGACGGCCTACAGAGGGCCTTGGTGGAATTGCTCTCGTGTTCCCCGGAGGAGGCCTGCCTCCAGGTCGAGGACCACGACCGGCACCCAAGGACACGCGACGTCTACGCGACACTCCAGGGTCTTCTGGGGGAACGGTTACTCGTCGACAAGACCACGACGTACGCGATGGACCCGTCAGCGCTGAAGCGCGCAGAACAGGTCTTCGACGGGGCCCGGTACATCCATCTGATCCGCCACCCCGCGGCGATGATCCACTCCTACGAGTCGATTCGGCTAGAGCAGGTCTTCCGGCACCGCTTCCCCCACTCCTCCTCGCGGGAGCTCGCCGAACTCATCTGGCTGGCGAGTAACAGCAACGTCGAGTCGTTCTTCCGATCGCTCCCCGAAGAGCGGCGTATGGTCCTGCGGTTCGAGGACCTCCTGGCCGCCCCGGAGGAGCGGATAGGCGAGGTGGCGGATTTCCTGGGGGTCGGGTTCGACCCGCTGATGGCGGCCCCCTACTCGGACCTCGCGGAACGTATGGCCGATGGTCTCCACCCCGTGTCCCGAATGGCGGGCGACCCCAAGTTCACGTCGTACGACCGGATTCGACCGGAGGTCAACGAGACCTGGCGGGGTTCCTTCGACCTCTCCTCGCTGTCACCGATGTCGCGCTTCATCGCGAACCGCCACGGCTACGACGTCGAACCGCGGCTACCCGCGCCGCGGTCACACGAGCCGCGAAGAAGCCCGGTGAGCGCGCACCAACGCGGTATCTACCTGCACCAACAGGTCAGTGGTGAACGAACTCTCTACAACATCTGCAAGGGCTGGCGGATCCGCGGAGCGCTGGAACCCCTCGCCCTGGGTGCGGCGCTCGACCATGTCGTCAGGCACCACGCGGCCCTGCGCGGCACCATCCGGTTGGTGGACGGCGAGCCCACCCTGTTCACCGAAGCCGCTGCCCGTGCGGTTATCGACCACATCCCGCTGTCCGAGGGCGCCTCCGAATCCGAGATCGCCAAGGCTCTGGAGGAGTACGCCGCCACCGAACTCGACCTGGAGAACGGGCCCACGTTCCGTGCCGGGCTGCTCCGGATAGACGACCGCGACCACGTGCTCGTCCTGCTGGTACACCACGCGTTGATCGACGGCTCCTCCTTGGCGGTGGTTTTGCCGGAACTCGCCGACGCCTACAGGGCCGCGGCCAGCGGCTCGGTGTGGTCTCCGCCCTCCGCCGTCCAGCACGTGGATCTTCTCGACGGTGGCGAGGTCGGGCCCCGCAACTCGGAGAAGGACATGGCCTACTGGCAATCGGCCCTGGAACAGGCCCCTCCGGTCCTCACACTGCCCAGCACACGCGAGCGCCCCTCCGTGCGGAGCTACCGGGGCGCTCGCGTACCCATGCGGTTGGCGGGTGACACATGGAAACGCCTCCTAGAGCTGGCCCGCTCCACCGGAGCAACCCCATTCATCACCCTGCTCGCGGCCTTCAAAGCGCTGATGCGGCGCTACAACCAGGCTTCGGAGAACAACCGGGTGATGGTGGGGACCGCGTTCGCCGGACGCAGGGGAGCCGACGGCGTGGTGGGGATGTTCACGGGGACGCTACCGCTCATCACCGGCGTTGACGACGACGTCACCTTCCAAGAGCTGCTGGCCGAGGTCAGGAGATCGTGTTCGCATGCCTTCGAACACCACGACGTGTCCTTCGACGCTCTGATCGACCGACTCGGCGGGGTCAGGGACGCAAGCCTTCCTCCTCTGCTGCAGGTGCTCTTCACCCTTGAGCCCCAACTGACCGAAAAAGTCGATCTGCCGAGCCTCGAACTCGAAGACGTCGACATCACCTGGAGAACGTCGAAGTTCGACCTGACCGTCAGCGCTGTGGCCTCGGAAGACCATCTGTCCGGCTGGTGGGAGTACGATCGGGAACTCTTCGATCCCGAGTGGATCCACCAGGCGGCCGACCACTACGTCCGGTTGCTGGGCCTCATCGCGGACGACCCGGACCGCGCGATCGGGGACTACGACTTCCTCTCCCCGGAGGAACACGACAGAGCCGTCAGGGAGTGGAACAGCACCGCGCGCGACTGGGAGGGCGACGAGCCGCTGGAGACGGCGATCAGGCGGCACGCACTCGCCGCTCCGGACGCAGTCGCGGTCGAGGGTGCCGGACAGCGGATGACCTACGGTCAGCTGGACGCCTCCTCCGACGAACTCGCCGTCCGGCTCCAGGCCGAGGGGTTGGAGCCGGGGCACATCACCCCGGTGCTGACCGACCGGTCCCCGGCCTTCGCCGTGGCCTGCCTGGCGGTCATGAAGTGCGGTGCCGCCTATCTGCCGATCGACCCCTCCACACCAGACGAGCGCATCATCTACATCATCCGTGACTCCGGCGCGCGCATCGCCGTGACCACGGCCAACCAGCGAGGACGGGTCCCGGACGAGGTGGCACAGCTCCGGCCCGACCACATCGACCGCGTATCGGTGACACCCGAGAAGGCTCCCGTGAGCGGGACTGACCCGGCCTACGTGATCTACACGTCCGGCTCGACCGGCCAGCCCAAGGGTGTCGTGGTCGGGCGTCACGGCCTGGAGAACTTCGTCCGCTGGTACTCGGACGAACTGCGGTTGTCCCCGGACGACACCTGCGTCCAGGCGGTCAACCTCGGGTTCGACGCCGCGGTGATGGACCTGTGGCCGACCCTCGCGTCGGGTGCGACCCTGACGATCGCGCCCGATGCCGCGCTGACCGATCCGGCCGGCATGTGGGAGTGGCTCGCCAGGACCGGAGCGACGGTCGGCTTCATCGTCACCCCCGTGTTGGAGGCGATGCTGGCCGAGCCGCGACCCCCGATCGACCGCATCAGCCTGCGGACCGTGGTCACAGGGGGAGACCGTCTGCACCCCCAGCGCATGGACGATTTTCCGTTCCGGCTCGTCAACGGCTACGGTCCGACCGAGACCACGATCCTCGCGACGACCGCTCCGGTCCCCTCGTCCTCGGAGGATCCGCGCACGCCGAGCATCGGGCGTCCCGTTCCCAACACCACGTGCTACGTCCTCGACCGGCGGATGCGTCCCGTGCCCGTCGGCGTCGAAGGGGAGCTCTACATCGGTGGAGCTCAGGTCGCGCTCGGATACCTCAACCGACCGGAGCTGACGCGGGAACGCTTCCTGCCCGACCCCTTCGACGGATCGTTCGGAGCCAGGCTGTTCCGCAGCGGGGACCGGGTGCGGCAGCGGCCGGACGGGACTTTGGACTTCCTCGGGCGCATGGACGACCAGGTTAAGATCCGCGGGTTCCGGATCGAGCTCGGGGAAATCGAGAGTGCGCTGGTTCAGGTCCCGGGGGTCAGAGAGGCCGCCGTCACGGTCGCCGGCTCCGGCGCGGGCCAGCGGCTACACGCCTTCGTCGTCGGTTCCGAGAGCATCACGCGCGACACCGTGTGTGACGAGCTCGGCCGCACGCTGCCCGCGTACATGCTTCCCACCGCCGTCGTTCGGCTGGACGGGATTCCGCGTACCCGCAACGGGAAGACCGACCGCCGGGCCCTGGCCGAGTTGGCGGTCCCGGTCGATGAGGAAGCGGACGACGAGCCGTCCACAGAGCTGGAGGCCCGCCTTCTGGCCCTGTGGCGCCGTGTACTCGACCGGGACGACCTTCGAGGGGGTGACTCCTTCTTCGAATTCGGTGGTCACTCGCTCAACGCGATGCGGTTGCTGTCCGAACTGCACGAGGAAACCGGGCACGAGCTGACTATTCCGGAGCTCTTCAACTCGCCCAGCCCACGGGCCGTGGCCAGGGCACTCGGAAACGGAGACGGCCGTAACGAACGCACGGCGCTGGTCGAGCTGCGTTCCGGGGAGAACAGCGCTCCGCTGGTCTGCACCCATCCTTCAGACGGCAGCGTTCTGCATTACCAGCCGTTCGAGGAGCTGTGCGGTCCACGACAGGCGGTCTGGGCCCTGAGGGCGCTGCCCCACCAAGAGCACGATTCCGTCGAGGCGATGGCCGAGGCCTACCTGGACGAGATCCGGGCGAAGTCGGGGAAGGGGTCCCGGCCGCACCTTCTGGGCTGGTCATTCGGCGGGCTCGTCACGTTCGAGATGGCCCGACTGCTGGAAGGGCTCGGAGAGCCACCCGCATCGGTGGTGCTGCTCGACTCGGAGCCGCTGACAGGTGAGACGACACTGGGGGAGAAGGCACTCCTCGCGGAGTTCTCCCGGCAGCTGAGCCGCCGCTCGGGCAGCACTGAGACACCGGCCCCGACCTCCTGGAGCGAGCTGTTCGCCCTGGCGCGCGAGCACCGCTGGATCGAACCCTCGGTCCGGGAGCGCGAGCTCCGGAACGCCTTCTCGACCTTCCGGCACCATGTTGAGATCGGACGCCGGTACAAGCCCGAGCCGATCTCGACGCCTCTGCACGTCTACATCGCGTCCGAGCGAGACCAGGAGCTGCGCGATGCCCAGCGCGAAGCGTGGGAATCGCTCGGCGCCGGTGGCCTTTCACTGGTCGAACTCGCGGGCGACCACTTCGATGCCGTGTCGGCCGCACACCTGGCGCATGTGGCGAAGGACCTCGGGTTGGCCGGGGAAACCGTTTCGGGAGAGGACTGACCTTGCGCAAGGACTCGCAGTCGGCGTCGGGGACCGAGGAGACCACCCATCGCCTGTCGGCACGCGGCTGGCTGGGCCTCATCGTGCTGATGCTGGGGACTTTCGTGGTCCAGGTCGACTTCTTCATCGTCAACGTCGCCCTGCCCTCGATCCAGCAGGACCTGAACGCCTCCCTCTCGGCGCTCCAGCTCATCGCGATCAGTTACAGCGGAGCCTTCGCGGTGCTCGTCATCACCGGTGGCAGGTTGGGGGATCTTTACGGGCGCAGGACCATGTTCATCACGGGCCTGGTCGGCTTCGCGGCGGCGTCGCTGCTGTGCGGACTGGCCTGGAGTGACTGGGCCCTTGTACTCGGGCGCGTGGCCCAGGGCCTGGCCGCCGCCCTCGTGCTTCCCCAGGCGGTCGGCTCCATCCACACCATGTTCACCGGCGCCGCACGAGAACGGGCGTTCGCGGTCTTCGGCGTGGCCATGGGCGGTGCCTGGGTAGGCGGTATCGTCATCGGCGGCCTGATCATCGGCCCCGAGGGCTCCGGCCTGGGATGGCGGTGGATCTTTCTGGTCAATCTGCCGCTCGCGGCGGTCGCGATCATCGGTGCCCTGCTGTTCGTCGACCGTTCCGAGCCGGCCAAGAACGTGCAGCTCGATCTGGCGGGCATCGCGGTGCTCGGAGCGGTCATCGGCCTCACCGTCTTCCCACTGATCCAGGGGCGCGAGGAGGGGTGGCCCTGGTGGACGTACGCCGCCTTGGGCATGGCGGCCGTCCTGGCCTATGCCTTCGTCCGGATCGAGCAGCGTGTCACCGCGACGGGGAGAACCCCCGTTCTCCCCCTGGAACTCTTCCGGGACCGCAATTTCCGGTTCGGTCTGCTCGTGATCGTCGTGTTCTTCCTGGGACCGCCCGGTTTCTTCCTGTTGACCACGCTCTATCTCCAGTCCGTGCTGGGGTTCTCAGCCCCCGCGGCCGGACTGTCGCTGCTGGCCTTCGGTATCGCTTTCATCTTCGCGACGGAACTCGCCAAGAAACTCAAGCAGCGCATGAACGAGGGGGTACTCCTCCTGGGCATCTCGGCGATGGTCGCGGGAATCCTGGTCGTCGCCGCCGTGGTGGAGGTGTCGGGGACCGGACTCACCATCGCGCACCTGGCTCCCGGAATGGCCCTGATCGGGGCGGGCCAGGCACTGGTGACGGTTCCCCTGTACGAGATGCTGCTGCGCCACGTCCCCGGCACCATGGCCGCGACGGCCTCCGGGGTCTTCACCACGATCCAGATCATTTCCCAGTCTCTGAGCGTGGCGTTCATGGTCATCGTCTTCACCGGTGTGACGGACCTGAGAGGGCAGCCAGCTGTCGAGGAAGGCGCCGAGTCGCTCGCGGTCCAGCTCCGGGAACAGGGCCTGGCAGCGGACGAAACAGTGATCGTGATCGAGGACTACCGCGTCTGCGCGCACGAGGGGCTCGCGCAGGTGACCGCGGGGGTCGACGTGAGCTGTTCGGGCGAGGGCCCCCGGGCGGACGCCGTCGACCAAGCGGTGTCCGAGTCAGTCACCCCCGTGGTGCGGCAGGGCTACTTCGCCAGCCTGATCTTCTATGCCACGGTCCTGCTGCTGAGCGGGGCCACGATCGTGGGGACGGCGCTGCGCAACCGCAGGCAGGAACAGGAAGAAGAGGAGAAGGTTCCGGAGAGCTGACCCGCGAAAAAGACGAGAGTCCCGCCCCCTCGAAAGGGAGCGAGACTCTCAACATGATGTGGGCGTACCAGGACTTGAACCTGGGGCCTCATCCTTATCAGGGATGCGCTCTAACCGACTGAGCTATACGCCCTTGTTCCGACAGGAACTCTACCGTATCCCGGGGGCCGGAGCGAACCGGTTTCCGCAGGGCGGGAAGGAAGGCACACGGCCGGGCCGCGTCCCTCTTCACCTCCCATTTTAGCGGGCTTGAGGAGTGCTCGGGACAGCTGGGGAAAGGCGTCGGGCCCGGCCCGTTTCAGGAAGGCCGGGCCCGACGGGCCTGTTCGAGGGCTACTCGGCCTCGGAGAGGGTCACGTCGACGCCGCCGACCAGGTCGGAGACCAGGTTGTACAGCATCGCGCCCACCGTGGACAGGGCGGTGATCAGCACGACGTTCAGCGCGCCGATCACGCCCGTGTAGCCCAGCACACGACCGGGGGAGAACCAGGCGGCCGGGTTCAGGCCCAGCTCGTCCTCGCCGCCGTCGCCCTCCAGGAGGGCGTTGATCATGCTGGTGAGTTCGTCGAAGACACCCAGCATCGACAGGGTCGCGTAGATCACCGCGACCGCCACGAACAGGATGATGAAGCAGACGAGGGCGACCACGAAGCTGAACTTCATCACCGACCACGGCTCCACGCGGGAGACGGTCAGGTGGGCCTTGCGGCTGGCCAGGGTCGCCTTGACGGCGCCCGGTCCCTCCGGGGCGGCCCCCGAGGACATGGGCTCCTCCGGCTCGGGCCTCGATTCGGTCGTCACTGTCGTTCCCCCCGATTCCGTACCCGTTGCCGTTGAGGAGCCCTCAGCGGTCGACTCCGCCGTCTCCACGTCCGTGTCACCGGCGGTCGCAGCCGCGTCGGACTCGTTGCTGGTGGTGTTCCGCTGGTTCTCAGACATAGAAGCGTTACCGCTGGACTTTCGTTGAGACGGGTCGATGCGTGTGTCCCGTGGGGCCGCCGAAACGAACCCCACGGGACGTACTGGGCTTAACGCGCAGTCTAGGCGTCGGGGTTGCCTTCACCCGAGACCTGCTCCTCGACCGTGTCGGCCGCGGCGGCTTCGGCGGCCTCGACGGCGTCGGCGACCTCCTCGGCCTCAGCCTCCTCCGCGGCCTCGGCGTTGGCCGCGACGGCCACGATCTTGTTGCCCTTGTCCAGGTTCATCAGGCGGACGCCCATGGTAGTGCGGCCGGACTGCTTCACCTCGGCGGCTCCGGTGCGGATGACCCCGCCGGCGGAGGTGATCGCGAAGATCTCGTCCACCTCCGGGTCCACCATGAGCGCACCGACCAGCTTGCCGCGGGCCTCCACGACCTTCGCCGTCAGCACACCCTTGCCGCCGCGGTTCTGCACCGGGTACTGCTCCGAGGGGGTCCGCTTCGCGTACCCGTTCTCGGTGGTGACCAGGACGTCGGTGGAGCCGTCGTCGGGGCGGATGACGTCCATGGAGAGCAGGTAGTCGCCCTCCAGGAACCGCATGCCGATCACACCGCTGGTCGCGCGGCCCATGGGGCGCAACGACTCGTCGGAGGCCGGGAAGCGGATCGCCTGGGCGTCACTGGAGATCAGCAGCAGGTCGTCGCCGGGGAAGACCAGACGCGCCGCGATCAGCTCGTCCTCCTCGCGGAGGTTGATCGCGATGATGCCCGCCGCGCGCGCGGAGTCGAAGTCCTCCAGGCGCGACTTCTTGACCAGGCCCTCGCGGGTGGCCAGCACCAGGTACGGCGCCGCCTCGTAGTCGCGCAGCGCCATGATCTGCGCGATCTCCTCGCCCGGCTGGAAGGGCAGCAGGTTGGCGACGTGCTGGCCGCGGGCGTCACGAGCGGCCTCCGGCAGCTCGTAGGCCTTCGTCCGGTACACCCGGCCCTGGTTCGTGAAGCACAGGATCCAGTGGTGGGTGGTGGTGACGAAGAAGTGCTGGACGATGTCGTCCTGTTTGAGCTGGGCACCCCGCACGCCCTTGCCACCGCGCTTCTGGGCGCGGTAGTTGTCGATACGGGTGCGCTTGGCGTACCCACCGCGGGAGATCGTGACGACCACGTCCTCCTCGGCGATGAAGTCCTCCATGCGCATGTCACCCTCGAACGGGATGATGTGCGTGCGCCGCTCGTCGCCGTACTTCTCGACGATCTCGCCCAGCTCCGCACGGATGATGCTCCGCTGGCGCACGTCCGAGGAGAGGATGTCGTTGTAGTCGTCGATGAGCGCCATCAGCTCGTCGTACTCGGCCGTCAGGGCGTTGCGCTCCAGGGCGGCGAGCTTGCGAAGCTGCATGTCGAGGATCGCACGGGCCTGGATGTCGTCGATCTCCAGCAGGCCCATCAGGCCGGTGCGCGCCTCGTCGGCAGAGGCACTGCTCCGGATGAGGCTGATGACCTCGTCGATGCGGTCCATGGCCCGCAGGAGGGCGCGCAGGATGTGCGCGCGCTCCTCGGCCTTGCGCAGGAGGTACTGCGTCCGGCGGACGATGACCTCGACCTGGTGCTTGACCCAGTGGCGGATCATCTGGTCCAGGCGCAGGGTGCGCGGCACCCCGTCGACCAGGGCCAGCATGTTCGCGCCGAAGGTGTCCTGCAGCTGGGTGTGCTTGTACAGGTTGTTCAGCACGACCTTGGCGACGGCGTCGCGCTTGAGCACGATGACCAGGCGCTGGCCGGTACGGCCGCTGCTCTCGTCTCGCACGTCGGCGATGCCGGTCATCTTGCCTTCCTTGACAAGATCGGCGATCTTCAGCGCGAGGTTGTCCGGGTTGACCTGGTAGGGCAGCTCGGTGATGACCAGGGTCTGACGGCCCCGGCTGTCCTCCTCGACCTCGACCACGGCGCGCATGGTGATGGAGCCGCGGCCGGTCCGGTAGGCCTCCTCGATCCCGCGCTTGCCCACGATGAGGCCTCGGGTCGGGAAGTCGGGGCCCTTGACCCGGGCGATGAGCTGGTCGAGCAGCTCCTCGTCCTCGGCCTCGGGGTTGTCCAGGTACCAGTTGACGCCGTCGGCGACCTCGCGCAGGTTGTGCGGCGGAATGTTGGTCGCCATCCCGACCGCAATACCCGAGGAGCCGTTGACCAGCAGGTTCGGGAAGCGGGCGGGCAGTACGACGGGCTCGGAGGAACGGCCGTCGTAGTTGGGCCGGAAGTCGACGGTCTCCTTGTCGATGTCCCGGAGCATCTCCATGGCCAGCGGCGCGAGCTTGCACTCGGTGTAACGCATGGCGGCGGCCGGGTCGTTGCCAGGCGAGCCGAAGTTGCCGTTCGGGTCGACCAGCGGCATCCGCATCGACCACCACTGGGCCAGGCGGACCAGGGTGTCGTAGATGGCGCTGTCACCGTGCGGGTGGTAGTTACCCATCACGTCACCGACGACGCGGGCGCACTTGAAGTACCCGCGGTCGGGGCGGTAGCCGCCGTCGTACATCGCGTAGAGCACGCGCTGGTGGACCGGCTTGAGCCCGTCACGGACGTCGGGGAGGGCGCGGCCGACGATGACCGACATCGCGTAGTCGAGGTAGCTGCGCTGCATCTCGACCTGGATGTCGACCGGTTCGATCCGATCGGTCACGCGCGGCAGGGACTCCACACCGGAGTCACCGCCCTCAGGGGCGTCGGGGCTGTTCGCATCCGTCACGGATGTCGATCCCTTCTACGAAGCTTGTTTGAGCACGGGTGGGAACAGGGGACCTAGATGTCCAGGAAGCGGACGTCCTTGGCGTTGCGCTGGATGAAGGCGCGCCGCGACTCGACGTCCTCACCCATGAGCACGCTGAACATCTCGTCGGCCTGGGCCGCGTCCTCCAGACTGACCTGGAGCAGGACACGGCGGTCCGGGTCCATCGTGGTGTCCCACAGCTCGTTGGCGTTCATCTCGCCCAGACCCTTGAAGCGCTGCACCATGTCGCGCGGGCGCGGGTCCCTCTTGCCCTCGGCGATCCCGGCCTCGATGATCCGGTCCCGCTCGGCGTCGGAGAAGGCGTAGCCGGCGTCGCTGCCCTTCTGGTCCCACTTGATCTTGTAGAGCGGCGGGGCGGCCAGGTAGACGTTCCCGGCCTCGACCAGCGGCTTCATGAAGCGGAACAGCAGTGTGAGCAGCAGCGTGCGGATGTGCTGACCGTCGACGTCGGCGTCGGCCATCAGGATGACCTTGTGGTACCGCAGCTTCTCGGCGTCGAACTCCTCGTGGATACCGGTGCCCAGAGCGGTGATGATCGCCTGGACCTCGTTGTTCTTGAGGATGCGGTCGATACGGGACTTCTCGACGTTCAGGATCTTGCCGCGGATGGGCAGGATGGCCTGGTTGTGCGGGTTGCGACCGCCCTTGGCGGAGCCACCGGCCGAGTCGCCCTCGACGATGTAGACCTCGCACTCCTCCGGGTTGGTGGACTGACAGTCCGACAGCTTGCCCGGGAGGGAGGTGGTCTCGAGGAGGGTCTTGCGGCGGGTCAGGTCGCGGGCCTGGCGGGCGGCGACCCGGGCACGGGCGGCCTGGCTGGCCTTGGACACGATGTCCTTGCCCTCACCCGGGTTGCGCTCGAACCAGTCGCGCAGGTGCTCGTTGGTGACCTTCTGGACGAAGGACTTGGCCTCGGTGTTGCCAAGCTTCGTCTTGGTCTGGCCCTCGAACTGCGGGTCGGCGAGCTTGACCGAGATGATCGCGGTCAGACCCTCGCGGATGTCGTCACCGGTGAGGTTGTCCTCCTTGTCGCGCAGCAGCTTCTGGTCCCTGGCGTACCGGTTGACCAGAGTGGTGAGCGCGGAGCGGAAACCCTCTTCGTGCGTACCGCCCTCCGCCGTGTTGATGGTGTTGGCGAAGGTGTGCACCGACGAGGTGTAGGACTGGTTCCACTGCATGGCGACCTCGACCGCGATGCCTTCGCCCTCCTCCTCGAAGGAGATGATCGACGCGTGCGCCGGCTCCTTCTTGGCGTTGATGTGCCGGACGTAGTCCGACAGCCCTTCCTCGTAGTGGAAGGTGTTGACCACCGGGGCGTCGTCGATGTGGTCGGGCCGCTCGTCGCGGATGGTGATGGACAGCCCCTTGTTGAGGAAGGCCATCTCCTGCATCCGGCGGGCCAGCGTCTCGAACGAGAACGTGGTGGTCTCGAAGATGCTGCCGTCGGCCCAGAAGGTGATCTGGGTACCGGTCTCGTCAGTCTCCTCGCCCTTGATGAGCTCGCCGGTGGGGGCGGTCATCTCGTAGTGCTGGCGCCAGACGTGCCCCTGCTGACGAATCTCCACGTCCAGGGCCGTGGACAGCGCGTTGACGACGGAGATGCCGACACCGTGCAGACCGCCGGAGACGGCGTAGGACTTGCCGTCGAACTTGCCGCCCGCGTGCAGCGTGGTGAGGACGACCTCCACGGCCGGACGCTTCTCCACGGGGTGGATACCGACCGGGATGCCTCGACCGTTGTCGGCCACCCTGATGCCGCCGTCGGCGAGCAGGGTCACCTCGATGGCGTCGGCGTGACCCGCCAACGCCTCGTCGACCGAGTTGTCGACCACCTCGTAGACCAGGTGGTGCAGACCCCGCTCCCCGGTGGAGCCGATGTACATGCCTGGGCGCTTGCGTACTGCCTCAAGCCCCTCGAGAACCGTGATTGATCCTGCGTCGTAGGCCAAGTGGGAACACCCTCCTGCTGGGGACGCCTGTCGGCCGCGGCCGAGCGGATACGGGCAACCCACGGCAGGGTGATCGAGGGGCCGACGTGCCGCGACACCTGGGGGATCACCGTTCACCGCACGGGCCGTCCGCCCACCCTCTATATGGGGGCGTGGTACCGGCTACAGGCGTCTGAAGAACCGTCCCCATGATACCCCGGACGGTGCGACAAAGTGGCATTGGCGGCGCTGTGCCGCCCGAGAACGAACGTTCGGGGCGGGAGCCGAGTCCCTACACGCGGGTGGGCCCTTGCGCAAGTCCCGGCGCGGTTGAGTGGCCTTGGAAGGCTGATCACCCTCCGCTCTCCGATGCCGTGGCCCGAGTGCAGGGGGTTCGCTCCCGAGATCCGAACCGCCCCGAAGACCCCACGGGACCACCCTGAACACCCAGGTCACAAAGCCTTTCAGCACTTCGGAGACCAACACCCAAAAGGGTCATCGACGGCGGAAACCGGGACCCTTGACCTTGATGGCGATGACGGTGCCGTCCCCCAGCTCCTCGTTCAGACGGCGCATCAGATCCCGCACCATTGCTCGCGCGTGGGCCGCCATCGTCGGTGAATCAGCCACCACGACGAGTTCGCCTTCCGAATAACTCTCCGGGCGCAGGTGCTCGGCGTTGAAGTCGCCCACGATGTCCGCCCACCGGCCGAACACCCCGCCGATAGCCACCTGCTCCTGCCAACCGTGCTCGATCAGCCAGGTGCGCACCGCGTCACCGAACAGTTGGGGCTCGTTCCGTGACCGCAATCGGCCACGCTTTCGATTCCGGTTCATCCCCCGGGGCACCGCTCCGCGGTCGCGGGCCTCTGCCTTGGCCCGGGCCAGCGCCTGGCGGGCCAGATCGGCACCGGAGACAGGGGAGGGGTCCGGGGCGGGGGCAGGGGTGGAATCGCGAGCAGACGGGGGCCCCGAAGGATTCTTGTCCACAGGCTGTGGAGGGGCAGCGTCGGACGGGGACCCCGGGGCGTCATGACCCGACCTCGGATCCACAGGCTGTGGATAACCCTCACTCACTCTCGACCACCCCCCGGCGCACCCCGAATCTGGCGCCGTCCAGCTCCTTCGGGATGTCCTCACCCACCGCCGCGGTCACCAGCACCTGCTCCGCGTCACGCACCCGCTCGGCCAGCCTGCGGCGGCGCTCGGCGTCCAGCTCGGCGAAGACGTCGTCCAGGATCAGGACCGGGTCGTCACCCTCGGCCCGCAGCAGCTCGAACGCGGCCAGTTTGAAGGACAGCGCGTACGACCAGGACTCCCCCTGACTGGCGTACCCCTTGGCGGGCAGTTCACCAAGCTGGAGGTGGAGTTCGTCGCGGTGCGGGCCGACCAGGCTGATACCCCGCTGGAGCTCGCGGTCGCGCGCCTCGGTCATGGCCGCGCGCAGGATGCCCACAAGCTGTGGACGGTCGTGCGGAAGTTCCTGCCCCTCCGGGACGGCCGAACTGCGGTAGGTGGGCACCGCCGGACCACCGGAGTCGGTCAACCCCGCGTAGGAGTGCGCGATCAGCGGCCGCAGCTCCTCCACCAGCCCCAGCCGGGCGGACAGGAGCTCAGCCCCGGTCTCGGCCAAGTGGGAGTCCCAGACCTCCAGCGTGCTCAGGTCCGGGGTGCCGCGCTGGCGCAACCGGGCCGAGGCCGACTTCAGCAAGGCGTTGCGCTGCTTGAGCACCCGCTCGTAGTCCGAGCGCACCCCCGCCATCCGTGGGGCCCGCGCCACCAGGAGGTCGTCGAGGAAGCGGCGCCGCTCACCCGGGTCGCCCTTGACCAGAGCCAGGTCCTCGGGGGCGAAGAGCACAGTGCGCAGGATGCCCAGCACGTCGCGGGGGCGCCCGGCCGCACCGCGGTTCACCCGGGCCCGGTTGGCCCTGCCCGGGTTGATCTCCAGATCGACCATCATGTCCCGGCCGTCCCGGACGACCTTGGCGCTGACGATTGCTCGGGGCGCGCCCTGGCGGACCAGCGGGGTGTCCGAGGAGACCCGGTGGCTGCCGAGGGTGGCGACGTAACCGATCGCCTCGACGAGGTTGGTCTTGCCCTGGCCGTTGGAGCCGACGAACACGCTCACGCCGGGTTCGAGTCGCAGCAGGGCCGACTCATAGGAGCGGAAGTCGGCCAGTTGCAGGTGGGAGACGTACATCCGGCCTTCCTCCTGAAGCGGGGGAGCGGAAAAGACGGGGAGACAGTGCGAAGCGGTGAAAACAGTGGAACACGCTGGGAAAACGGTGCCGGGGGCGGTCCGGTGAACCCCGGACCGCCCCCGGAGAGAGAACAGGGTGCGGCTAGTCCTCGTCGACGGCCTGTGCCTCGGCCTCGGTGACGGTCTTCGCCTCGGTCTTGGTGACGGCGTGCCCGCCGAACTGGTTGCGCAGGGCGGCGACGACCTTCATGGCCTGGCTGTCGTCCTGGCGGGAGGCGAACCGCGCGAAGAGCGAGGCGGTGATCGCCGGGGCGGGGACCGCGAGGTCCACGGCGGCCTGGACGGTCCAGCGGCCCTCACCGGAGTCCTGCACGTAACCGCGCAGCTCGGACAGGTCCGGGTCCTCCTCCAAGGCGCGGCCGAGCAGGTCCAGCAGCCAGGAGCGGACGACCGTGCCCTCGCGCCAGCTCTCCAGGGTGCCGGGGACGTCCTTGACGATGCCGGAGGCGACCATGAGCTCGTAGCCCTCGGCGAAGGACTGCATCATGCCGTACTCGATGCCGTTGTGGACCATCTTCACGAAGTGCCCAGCACCGACCGCACCGGCGTGCACGAAGCCGCCGCCGTCGTCGGGGGTGAGGGAGTCGAAGACGGGGCGCAGGCGCTCCACGTCCTCGTCCCGGCCGCCGATCATGATGCCGTAGCCGTTCTGGCGTCCCCACACACCACCGCTGACCCCGGCGTCGACGTAGCCGATGCCCTTGGCGGCCAGTTCTTCGGAGCGCGGGACGTCGTCGACGTAGTGGGTGTTGCCGCCCTCGACGATGATGTCGCCCTCGGAGAGCAGATCGCCGAGCTCAGCGATGATCGTTGCGGTCGGGTCGCCGGCCGGGACCATCACCCACACGGCGCGCGGCGCCTGGAGGCGGTCGACCAGCTCGGGCAGCGTCTCGACGTCCCGCTCACCGGGGGAGACGTCGTAGCCGACGACCTCGTGGCCCTTCTCGCGCAGGCGGGCGGCCATGTTGCCGCCCATCTTGCCGAGACCGATCATTCCGAGTTGCATGTGTGGACTCCCCCTTGGGCACCTGTGGACATGTGGAAGCCGCACGCCCGTGGCGCTGTGCGCGGGCGGCGGCCCCCGAACGACCGAATGGCCGGATGGTCGAACGGGTGTTCCGGTCAGCCGGAGAGGCGGACCGGCATGATCAGGTAGCGGTATTCGGGGGACGAGCCCTCCTCAGCCGGCTTGCCGGTGAGGATCGCGGGCTTGGTCGAGGTGGTGAAGTGCAGGCGGGCCACATCGGTGCCGATGGCGCCGAGCCCGTCCAGCAGGAACCCGGAGTTGAAGGCGATCTGGATGTCTTCGCCGTCCAGTTCCGCCTCGAGGGTTTCCACAGCCTGTGCGTCCTCGCCGGTGCCCGCCTCGAGCACCAGGGCGCCCTGGGAGAAGGCCAGCCGCAGCGGGGTGTTGCGCTCGGCGACCAGCGAGACGCGCTTGACGGCCTCGATGAACTCGGAGCGGCTGACCTCGGCCACGGTGTTGAAGGTGTCCGGCAGCAGGGCGCGGTACTTGGGGAACTCGCCGTCCAGCAGACGCGTGGTGGTCCGGCGGCCGCCGCCCTCGAAGCCGAGCATGCCCTCGCCGGAGTCGCTGCCCGACAGGGCGATGGAGACCTCGGCGCCCGATGTGAGCGTCTTGGCGGTGTCGTGGAGCGTCTTGGCCGGAACCAGCGCGACAGCGGACAGCTCGGGGTTCTCCGGCTTCCAGCTCAGCTCGCGGACGGCCAGGCGGTAGCGGTCGGTGGAGGCGAGCGTGATGGTCTCGCCCTCGATCTCGACCCGGACGCCGGTGAGCATCGGGAGCGTGTCGTCACGCCCCGCGGCCACGGCGACCTGGCTGACCGCGGCGGCGAAGACGTCGCTGCCGATGGTCCCGCTGACACCGGGCATCTCCGGCAGGGACGGGTAGTCCTCGACCGGCATGGTGTTCAGGGTGAACTTGGCGCTGCCACAGCTGACGACGACCTTGGGGCCGTCCGTGGAGATCTCCACAGTCTGTGGAGGAAGGTTGCGGGTGATCTCGGCGAGGAGACGACCGGAGACCAGGGTCTGCCCGGCCTCCTCGGTCTCGATGTCCACCGCGACCTGCGCCGAGACCTCGTAGTCAAAGCCGGACAGGCGCAGCCGCTGGCGGCCGTCGGTCTCGCCGGCGTCCAGCAGGATCCCGGCCAGGACCGGAACAGAGGGGCGCGTCGGCAGTGTTCGCGCTGTCCAGGCGACAGCGTCGGCCAGTACGTCGCGTTCGACCCGGAACTTCACTTTCCGACTCACTTTCCGCAGGACCGGGGGACCGGTCGCAGCCTCAACGTTGCAGCTCGTGGGTGTCTCGTGGATCGGCCGGAGGGCTCCGTCCCCAGGATGTGGACGGTGTCCGCGCCGGAGGCGGACCGAGCCACGGAAGCGGCCTCGGATCCCGTAGGGGCCACCGCTCAGATCTGGAGCGGCGGAGGACAGGGGCGAGACCACACGTTACCCGGATTCACCCGCTGCCGCTGCCAGCTCAGGACCGGACCGCCGTCACCTCGATCTCGGGGCTTTGTCCACAGATTTTCCGCGAAGCTGTTTTGACGCCACATCTTGGTTAATGAAGGTGCGTCGTAGTAGTAGGGCCTGTGGATAATGTGGATAACCCTTGTTCTCGCAGGTCAGACCGCGAATTTTTGTCCACAGGCCCTGTGGATGACCCTGTGCGTAACTCGGCCCGCCTGTGGACAGAAACAGGGGCCCCCAGGTTGTCCACAGCTCGTCCACAGGTTCATCCACAGGTTTTCCCCAAGTTGTCCACAGCGGGCGGTGGTGCGGTGATCCGATGACGGGTGGCTGTGTCCACAGGGCGACGGTGAGTTACCCACAGGATTCGGGGGGTTGTCCACAGGTTATCCACAGTGTTGTCCACAGATTTGGCGCCCTTCCTGTGGATAACTTCGCCGAGAAACCTCAAAACTTTTTTTCGGAGCACCGTACAGAGCTCGCGAAGCTGGACAAAGAGTCTGTACACAGGGTTTTCCACAGGCTCTTCTCAAACTACGAACCCTGATCGTTGTCACGGTCCCTCGTCACGGCCTTTTCCTGCCGGTGTGGGCAGGGCAACAGGCTCTGGAGGCCCTGGAAACCAGGGGAAACAGTGTGTGTCTGGCATGGACGGTACGCCTCGGCCATGACACGGGCTTACCTCTCCACAGGGGAGAAACCCTCACACAAGCCTGTGGATAACTCTGTTCGGGCGGTTCCGGGGAAGGTTCGGAGACTGTGGACAGAGCGGAGGGGCGGGAGACGGCGCTCAGGCTGTGGACAGAGCCCGGGGACGGCAGGAAGCGGCCCCGGGGCCGGGGGGAGGTGCTCCCGGGAGAAGAAGTTGACACGTGGACACGGCGACACGCGGACACGGAGACAGCGACCCGCGGGCACGTCGAGGGGCGGTCGACGGCCGGGGCCGGGTGAGCGATGGCTCGGGAGAGAAGTCGACAGGGCGACAGGGGGACTTGTGGCCGGAAGAGAGGGGAGGCCCCGCCATATCAGGCGGTGCCTCCCCCTCTACGTGTCTCTATGTCTCTATGTCGCTCTATCCCCTGTGCTCGGCTGAGGGGGCACAGAGCCGACGGTCAGGTCAGCGAGGGCTGGTCCTTGATCCGGCTGGTGAGCTCGTGCACCTGGTTGTAGATGGAGCGGCGCTCGGCCATCAGCGCGCGGACTTTGCGGTCGGCGTGCATGACGGTGGTGTGGTCGCGGCCGAACTGCTGCCCGATCTTGGGCAGGGACAGGTCGGTCAGCTCACGGCACAGGTACATGGCGATCTGCCGCGCCGTCACCAGGACCCGGGAACGGGAGGTTCCGCACAGGTCCTCCAGGCTGAGCCCGAAGTAGGCCGCCGTCTGGGACATGATTGCGCTGGCCGTGACCTCCGGCACCTCGGCATTGGGGACCAGGTCCCGCAGCACCTGGCCGGTCAGGTCCAGGTCCACCGACTGCCGGTTGAGGCTGGCGAAGGCCGTCACCCGGATGAGTGCGCCCTCCAGCTCCCGGATGTTGGTGGAGATCTTGCTGGCGATGAACTCCAGCACTTCGGGCGGGGCGGCCAGGCCCTCCTGGGCCGCCTTCTTGCGGAGGATGGCGATCCGGGTCTCCAGCTCGGGCGGCTGAACGTCCGTCAGCAGGCCCCACTCGAACCGGCTGCGCATCCGGTCCTCAAGCGTGGTCAGCTGCTTGGGTGGCCGGTCGCTGGAGATGACGATCTGCTTGTCGGAGTTGTGGAGCGTGTTGAAGGTGTGGAAGAACTCCTCCTGCGTCTGCTCCTTGTTCTCCAGGAACTGGATGTCGTCCACCAGCAGTACGTCGATGTCCCGGTAGCGGCGGCGGAACCCGTCCGCCTTGCCGTCCCGGATCGAGTTGATGAACTCGTTGGTGAACTCCTCCGAGCTCACGTACCGCACCCTCGAACCCTCGTAGAGCCGGTGCGTGTAGTGGCCGATGGCGTGCAGCAGGTGGGTCTTGCCCAGCCCGGAGCCCCCGTGGATGAACAGCGGGTTGTATGCCTTGGCCGGGGCCTCGGCGGCCGCGACCGAGGCCGCGTGCGCGAACCGGTTGCTGGAGCCGATGACGAAGGTGTCGAAGGTGTACTTCGGGTTCAGCCGCGCGTGCTCACCCGGCGGGATCTCCGGAGAGCGCCCGGGGGGAGAGGAAGGTGAGGGGGAGGCCGGAGCGCTGTTCCGCGCGCCCTCCTCCTTGATCGGAGCGGGGGCCGGGGCGTCCTCGACCGGCTCGGCGACCTGCGGTTCCTCGGGCCCGCCCGGCGCAGCAGCTTCAGTCGGAGCGGGTTCGGGAGCGGGCTCCGGTGCGGGGGCTTGCGCGGCCGGGGTCTCCCAGCGGTTGGGCTGGTCCCAGGACGGATCCCCCCAGCTCTGCTGCTGCCACAGCTGTTCCTGGGTGGACTGTTCCCAACCCGGGGAGGTCGACCAGGAGGGCTGTACCTCCTGACCGCCCTGCGGCTGGGCCGCAGGCGCGGCGGTGTGCTGCGTGACCGGTGCCTGCGGTGCGGGGGAGTGGCTCTGGGGAAGCTGCTCCTGGGCGGCGGGGGCCCAACCGCCGGGCTCCGCGTACCGCGGCTCCTGGTGTTGCTGGGGTGCCGCCTGCTGGGGTGCGGGCTGCTGTACTTCCTGCGGTGCCGGCGCCGAAGACCGTGCCGCCGCCGACTGCGGTTCCGGCTGCTGGGACGCAGGGCCGAGCAGGTCGGCCTGTGCCTCCTGCGCCCGGGCGTGCCCGGGGTGGGCGCCGAGCGCCTCGGAGGGGTGCGGGGCCTGCGCGGGGTACGGGGTCTCGGTGTGGGGCGGACCGGCCGGGCGCGCGTGCTGGCCGCGCGGCTCGTGCGCCGGGGTCTCCCGGGGCGCGGGCTCGTGGCCGGCGGGCTGCTCGGGGCGCGGGGCACCGGGGGCCGAGAGAGAGGTGTTCGTGCCCGTGTCTCTGCTCACGCCGTACGGCGCGGGGGTCGGCGGCGGGGTGGGTACGGCTGTGGGGTCCACGGTCACCGCGACCCGGATCTCCCGTCCCAGGTGCGCGGAGAGGGCCTTGCTAATCGCCGGGTAGAGGCGTGTCTCCAGGACCTTCTTGGTGAACTCGTTGGGCGCTGCGATCAGCGCCGTGTCCTCGATCAGACCCAGTGGCCGGGTCTGCGGCAGCCATGCGCGCTGGTGTGCGGGCAGGGAGTCGTTGTCGATCCCGTCCAACACGCTTGACCAGACCATTGCGAGGTTGACCTGTGCGTCAGCCAAGGTGACCTGCCATGGTTGCTGTCCCTTCGGTGCGGATCTGTTCGGAGCGGATTGGAAGCGGTGAGGGGACGGGGGAGGTTGTACGGCGTGTATCGGGCGCGTGGGAACCCGGGGGCCCACACATCCCATTGTCCTCCCCTGCGGGGGGTGCCGGGGCAGGGGAGCCGGTACGGGAGCGGTCGGTTCGGTCGTTCGGAGCCTGTGGACAACCGGATCGGCCCGCGGCGGCCAAGGGTTTGACTACCCCTGGGTATCCACAGGTTCGCGAGGTTGTCCACAAGTTGTGCACAGGTTTATCCACAGGATGGCAGCCCCCTGTGTGTTCTGTGAAGTTATCCACAATGTGCAGGCCAGGGCGTGTGTAGGCGAGTTATCCACAGCTTCGGGGCGGCTGTGGGCGGCCTCGGGGGAGAGTTATCCACAGGTTGAGGTTATCCACAGCCCTCGCCTCCTGTGGAAGTCTCACACGCTGTGGACAACCGGTTGTCCACAGGCGGCGAGGTAGACTGTGCACAGTGGCGTCCGCCACCGGTCACGGCCCACCCGCCAGCAGCCGCGGGCGGGTCCGTCGGCAGGTCTGATTTGACCACGACCCGACCAGGTCGTATGTTCTTTATGCTTATGCCGATGATTCTGCCTGCGCTCGTGTTTTCTCGCGAAGCGCGGCCACGGCACACGCACTGTAAGGCCCCGCATATCCTGGGGGTCTGTCGTAGTACTTTCCTGACACGCCCCTGGAGCCAGTAGTGAGCAAGCGTACGTTTCAGCCGAACAACCGGCGTCGCGCGAAGGTCCACGGCTTCCGGCTGCGCATGCGTACGCGCGCCGGTCGCGCCATCATCGCCTCGCGACGTCGTAAGGGACGCGCCGCGCTGACCGTGAGCCACTAGGCCACGTCTAGCCTCAAGTCTTCACTGGGACCGGTCCGGCCTTCTCGCCGGCCGGTCCCTTTGTCGTGGGGCACGGAACCGGTAGCCGAGGGCCGTGCCGCACCCCTCTCCCGGAGGAACGCCGATGTTGTCGCCGGAGAACCGGATGCGCCGCAGCGCCGAGTTCGGAACGGTCATGCGTTCGGGGCGGCGCGCCTCGCGTGACGCCCTGGGCGTGGTCTACCTCGCCCCCCGGCAACCCGCTGACAGCAGTACTGACACCGACGCCCCGGCACCGCCGCGCGTCGGTTTTGTCGTGAGCAAGGCCGTTGGCGGGGCCGTGGTGCGTAAGCGCGTACAGCGGCGCCTGCGCCACGTGGTACGGGCACGGTTGGCTGATCTGCCAAACGGTAGCCTTCTGGTAGTGCGTGCCAAGCCCTCGGCCGCGTCCCTGCGGCAGGAGGAGCTGGCGGTACAACTCGACAGCGCGATCGCCGCGGCTCAGCGTCCCCGAGGGGCCGCCAAACGCCGACGCGGCCGCGGGGGCCCGCGCCCCGAACCGGTCGAGTCGGCGAAGAGTGAAGCAGACGGCGACCGCCGCCCTCAGGAGGGCGGAGAACGGTGGACGCAGCAATGACCGAGCACAGACCGACGGCTTTCGCACGGTTGTTGATCCTGCCCATCCGCGGTTACCAGCGTTTTATCAGCCCGCTCTTTCCCCCGGTCTGTCGTTTCTACCCTTCGTGCAGCGCGTACGGCGTTGAGGCGCTCCGCGTGCATGGAGGTCCCCGCGGGTTGTGGCTGACGGTCAGGCGGATCGCCCGCTGTCACCCCTTCCACCCCGGGGGTCTTGATCCGGTTCCGCCGCCCAAGGGGCGCCGGAACGAGGAGTCCGAGGAGTCTACGGACGGAACCGGGCACACCGGTGCCGCATCCGGGGACCAGTAGCTGAACCGAATCACCGAGGAGTTGGCCGGTGCTGGACTGGCTTTACAACATCATCGGCCACGTATTGGTCTGGATCCACTCGGGTCTGACCTTCGTCGGCCTGAACCCCGACAGCGGCTGGGCCTGGGGCCTGTCCATCGTGCTGCTCACCTGTCTGATGCGACTCCTGATGGTGCCGCTGTTCGTCAAGCAGATGAACACGCAGCGCAAGATGCAGGAAGTGCAGCCGAAGATCATGAAGCTTCGGGAGCGCTACAAGCACGACAAGGAGCGACTCCAGAAGGAGTCGATGAAGCTCTACCAGGAGAGCGGCACCAACCCCATCATGGGCTGCCTCCCGCTGCTGCTCCAGATGCCGGTCTTCTTCGCACTGTTCAGCGTGCTGCGCAGCGTCGCCGAGGGCCACGCCCGTTACGGCTTCACCGAGGAGCTCGCCAACAACGCCCGTGAGGCGATGATCTTCGCGGCTCCGATCGCCGCCCAGTTCAACACCTCGGAAGAGGACCTGCTGGCGCTCGGCGCGACCGACCCCATCATGGCGAAGATCGTCATCGCGATCGCCTGTGTGGTCATGGGTGCCACGACGTTCCTGACCATGCGTCAGAGCATCAAGCGCAGCATCGCGCAGCAGCCCGACAACCCGATGATGCAGACCCAGAAGATCATGATGTACATGGCGCCCGCGTTCGGGCTCTTCGGTCTCATGATGCCGATCGGTGTGCTCGTCTACTGGGTCACGTCCAACGTCTGGACGATGGTGCAGCAGCACTTCCTCTACCGGAACCAGCCGCTTCCCGGTGAGGCCGCCGACTCCGACAAGGGCAGCGCCAAGGGCTCTAACAAAGGCATGCTCGGTCGGAAGAAGGCGCCCGAACCCGCGCCGGAACCGAAGGAACAGCCTAAGATCGAACGCAAGCAGCCGAAGAAGCAGACGCGTTCCAAACGCAGCGGTGGGTCCAAGTAGGACCTCCCTGTTTCGTGTCGGCCGCGGCGACTTTCGAGTGCGCAGGCGACAATGCCCCTGAGGCGTACGACGGCCAGGGACTGACGGATTGAGGAGACGGGATCGCTGTGGGAAGTAGCGAGGAAGAGAGCGGTGGAGTAGCGGTGGCTGAGGCACCTGAGGCCGGAATCGATGTCGATGCCCTGGAGAACGAGGGTGACATCGCCGCGGACTACATCGAGGGTCTCCTCGACATCGCGGACTTCGACGGCGACATCGACATGGATGTCGAGGGCGACCGCGCGATGGTCTCCGTCGTCGGCGCCACCCTGGACGAGCTGATCGGTGACGACGGTGAGGTTCTGGAGGCCCTCCAGGAGCTGACCCGTCTGGCCGTGCACCGGGCCACCGGTGAGCGCAGCCGCCTGATGCTGGACATCGGCGGTTACCGCGAGGGTCGCCGCAAGGTGCTCTTCCAGATTGGTGCCGAGGCCGCGAACAAGGTCAAGGAGACCGGCGACATTCACCCGCTGGAGCCGATGACCCCGTTCGAGCGCAAGGTCGTGCACGACGCCGTGGCCGCGGCCGGTCTGCGCAGCGAGTCAGAGGGCGAGGAGCCCAACCGCTACGTGGTGGTCCACCCCGCCGACTAGCGGAACAAGGTCAGACTCAAGGGGCGGTGTTTCACGTGAAACACCGCCCCTTCGTCATGCCCGGGGAGAAGCAGGCCTGCTGTGCCAGGGGCGATCCGACGGGAACCGAGCGAGGGCGCTGTCCGCAGGGCGCTGCCTGAGGGAAGGCCTGCCGATGCCGACATGGCCCGGATACGCGGGGCGCACCACGGGCGCGGGAGGTGTTTCACGTGAAACCCGGGTGCGGCCCCCGCGTAGGATCATCTCCGGGGCCTTCCCGACACGAGTCGTGCCGCCCTCGGGACTCCCGGGGTGACGCCGCGAGTGGAGCCGCGCGCCATGCGATCCGTGCGGGGAAGGAACCAAACCCCATGCGCGCGACGACCGCGATCCGCCGCGCGCTTCCCGTGTCGGTCGGCCGATGTCCCCTTGTGGACAGGTCGACATGGCGACCCAACGGTTCATGGAAGTGACGATGGACGAGTTCCGACAGGTGGTGACCGATGACCTCGGGCACTGAGGAGCCCGGCGCTACGCTCCCCGCGCCGCCCCCGCAGGCGGCGGCGGTCTTCGGAGACACTCTGCCCGTGGCGACGCGCTATGCCGAACTCCTCGCTGACGACGGGGTGCGTCGCGGGCTGATCGGCCCGCGCGAGGTGCCCCGCCTCTGGGAGCGGCACCTCATCAACTGCGCTGTCGTCGAGGAGCTGATCCCCGAGGGTGCGGAGGTGGTGGACGTCGGATCGGGTGCGGGACTGCCGGGTCTGGTGCTCGGCCTGCTGCGTCCGGATATCAAGATGACTCTCCTGGAGCCCCTGCTGCGGCGGACGGTCTTCCTCGACGAGGCGGTCGAGACCCTTGGTCTGACCAACGTGGAGGTTCGGCGGGGCCGCGCGGAGGAAGCACACGGAGAGCTGTACACCGACTTCGTCACCGCACGGGCGGTCGCACCGCTCTCCCGGTTGGCGGGGTGGTCGCTGCCTCTGCTGCGTAAGGGTGGCAGCCTGTTGGCCCTCAAGGGGGAGCAGGCGGAGGCCGAACTGGCCGAGGCAGAGAAAGACGTTTCGAAACTGCGCCCTGGCGTCTGCGATGTGATCAAGGTGGGGCGGGGTAAAGTCGATCCCGCTACCACGGTCGTTCGCGTCACGGTGACATCCGACGGTGGTCCGTCCGCGTCGGGAGGTTCCCAGAAGAAGGCGCGGAACGGCAAAAAGAAGCGCGGACGGAAGAGGTGAACTCATTCGTGCCCCAGAACCCAGCCAACGATGCTGGTGTTTCACGTGAAACACCAGCGGGCGCCTATGGAGATCTGCTCGATGTTTCACGTGAAACATCAGCGGGACCCGCGGTGAGCCAGTCCCCTGTTTCACGTGAAACATGGCATGGCGACACAGCCCGCGAAGGCGTCCCCGACACCCCCATTGCCCGCGCGGCGCATGCCGCGATGGAGGTTCGTGGGCACGAGGACCCTTGGCCTCGCCCCAAGTCCTGCCGGGTGATCAGCGTCGCCAACCAGAAGGGCGGGGTGGGCAAGACCACCACGACGGTGAACATCGCCGCCGCCCTGGCCATGCACGGTCAGCGTGTCCTCGTGGTCGATCTCGATCCGCAGGGGAACGCGTCCACCGCTCTTGGTATGGAACGCGACAACCAGACCCGGTCCATCTACCACTGCCTGGTCGAGGACGAGGAGATCCGGAAGCTGGCTCAGCCGGTCCCGGACATCCCCAACCTGTGGTGCGCCCCGGCCACCATCGACCTGGCGGGCGCGGAGATCGAACTGGTCTCCCTGGTCGCCCGTGAGGCCCGGCTCAAGCGGGCCTTCGCGGCCTACGAGACGTCGGACCTCGACTACATCCTCATCGACTGCCCGCCCTCGCTCGGCCTGTTGACGGTCAACGCGATGGTGGCGTGCGACGAGGTCATGATCCCGATCCAGTGCGAGTACTACGCGCTGGAGGGGCTCGGTCAGCTGCTGCGCAACGTGGAGCTGGTCAAGTCGCACCTGAACACGGGACTGTCGATCACCACGATTCTGCTGACGATGTACGACGGCCGGACCCGGCTCGCCCAGCAGGTGGCCGACGAGGTGCGCTCGCACTTCGGCGAGCTCGTTCTGGACACGCTGGTACCGCGGAGCGTTCGTGTCTCCGAGGCGCCCAGTTACGCGCAGTCGGTCATGACCTACGACCCCACGTCCACCGGCGCGGTGGCCTATCTGGAGGCGGCTCGCGAGATCGCCTTCCGGGCCGAGGGGCTCAACGCCGGCTGACGGTGGTTGTTTCACGTGAAACACTCCGCTCGACCGGCGCGGCCGGTCGAGCGGAAACACGCAAGGAGTGTGGAGGGAGTTGCCGGTGAGCCAGCAGCGGCGCGGACTGGGCAAGGGACTGGGGGCGCTCATTCCGCAGGGGCCGACCGCCCCCGCGCCGGTGGAGAGCGTTCGTGAGACGACGGTGTCCGCCGTCCCCGAACCCCCCGAGGTTCAGCAGGGCCCGGTGGAGATGCCGGACGGGACCTACATGGAGGAGCTCGAGCTCGCCTCGATCACCCCCAACCCCCGTCAGCCCAGGACGCACTTCGACGAGGAGGCCCTGGAGGAGCTGAGGGACTCGATCATCGAGGTCGGTCTGCTTCAGCCCGTCGTGGTCCGCAAGCTCGAGGGCGGGGACCGCCCCCGCTACGAGCTGATCATGGGGGAGCGCCGGTTCCGGGCGAGCAAGCTCGCGGAGCTCGAGCGGATCCCCGCGATCGTCCGGAAGACGGACGACGACGAGTTGCTCCGGGAGGCTCTCCTAGAGAACCTGCACCGGCAGCAGCTCAACCCGCTGGAGGAAGCGGCCGCGTACCAGCAGATGCTGGACGACTTCGGCACCACCCAGGGGGAGCTGGCCCAGCAGGTCGGTAAGTCGCGTTCACACATTGCCAACACACTGCGTCTGCTCAACCTCCCCGGGAAGGTGCAGACGCGGGTGGCGGCCGGGGTGCTCAGCGCGGGCCACGCGCGTGCGCTGCTGGCGATCGACGAGCCCGAGGCCCAGGAACGTCTGGCCAAGCGGGTCAACGACGAAGGTCTGTCGGTCCGCTCGCTGGAGGAGATCGTCGCGCTCCGGGAGATCCCGGAGGAGGAGAAGCCCCGCCGGTCCACCGCCGGTCGGATCAGCAACCCCCCGCAGATCGAGGAGTGGGCGACGCGGCTGGGCGACCGGCTCGACACCACCGTCAAGGTGGACATCGGCCGGAAGAAGGGCAAGATCGTCGTGGAGTTCGCGACGATGGAGGACCTGGAGCGGATCATCAGCCAGATGGGCCAGGACAACTGATGGACCGCGAGAACTGAGCTTCCACCCTCGCGCGCGATGGCGGTGTTTCACGTGAAACACCGCCATCGTCGTGTCCGGGGCAGGACGTCCGGGCAGCATGTCCGGGATGGCCGCCGGGGCTGGTGCGCGGGGCCTGTTTCACGTGAAACAGGCCTCCTCGAAACACCAGGAGCGACGTGGGGGAGGGTGGGGGCGGCCACCCTTGGGTGAGCTGGCAGGAACGGCGAGAGGCCCCCAGGTTCGACCTGGGGGCCTCTCGGCTCGCGTGTGCTCGGTTCCCGGACCTACAGGAACTCGGCGAGCTCCTGCTCCAGGAGACGCTTCGGCTTGGCGCCGATGATCTGCTTGACGACCTCGCCGTCCTTGTACACGTTCATGGTCGGCAGCGACATGACGTTGTACGCGCGGGGGGTGTCGGGGTTCTGGTCGGTGTTGATCTTGACGACATCGATCTTGTCGCCGTGCTCCTCTGCGAGCTTGTCCAGGACCGGGGCCATCTGCTTGCAGGGGCCGCACCAGTCGGCCCAGAAGTCCACCAGGACCGGCTTGCTGTTCTCGAGGACGTCCGCCTTGAAAGTGGCGTCGGTGGCGTTCTTGACGGTGGACACTGCTTGGTTCTCCTTGGTTCGACGAAACCGGATGGAAGGTGCGGGGGAGGTTGGTTCGCTGCCCGGCGGGCGCTAGTTGCCCATCTCGGCGAGGAAGCGCTCGGCGTCCAACGCGGCGGAGCAGCCGGTGCCCGCGGCGGTGATCGCCTGGCGGTACTGGTGGTCGACCACGTCGCCCGCGGCGAAGACGCCCTCGAGGTTGGTCCGCGTGGACGGGGCGTCCACCTTCACGTAACCCTCCTCGTCGAGCTCGATCTGCTTCTGGAAGAGCTCTACGCGCGGGTCGTGGCCGATCGCGACGAACAGACCGGTCACGTCCAGGGTGCTGGTCTCGTTGGTCTTGTTGTTGATCAGCTTGAGCCCGCTGACGCGGTCCTCTCCGACGACCTCGGTGATCTCGGTGTCCCAGAGGAAGGTGATCTTGTCGTTGGCGAAGGCGCGCTCGGCCATGATCTTGCTGGCGCGCAGCTCGTCACGGCGGTGGATGACCGTCACTGACTTGGCGAAGCGGGTGAGGAAGAGGGCCTCCTCCATGGCGGTGTCGCCGCCGCCCGCCACCGCGATGTCCTGGTCACGGAAGAAGAAGCCGTCGCAGGTGGCGCACCAGGAGGTGCCCCGGCCGGACAGTTCCTTCTCGCCGGGGATGCCCAGCTCGCGGTAGCCGGAGCCGGTGGCCAGGATGACGGTGTGCGCGAGGAAGGTCTCACCGCCCGCGGTGACCTCCTTGACCGGCTTGGTCAGGTCCACGTCGGTGACGTCCTCAGGGACCAACTCGGCGCCGAAGCGCTCCGCCTGCTTGCGCAGGTTGTCCATGAGGTCCGGGCCCATGATCCCGTCCGGGAACCCGGGGAAGTTCTCGACGTCGGTGGTATTCATGAGCGCACCACCGGCCGTGATGGACCCCTCGAACACGAGCGGGCGCAGTTCCGCGCGCGCGGCGTACACGGCAGCGGTGTAACCCGCCGGTCCGGAACCGATGATGATGACATTGCGGACGTCACTCACGCTCTAGGCCCTTCACACAGTCGCTGCCCGGCCACGGTGGCGTGACAGGGGAAGATGGTTAGCACAACCGATGGTAGGCGCACCCCATTCCCGCCCTGACATCCGCCCAGCGTACGGGGGCGGGGTATGGATCTCAGTCCCCTGCGGCCCCCCGGCCCAGGGCCGTTCGGACCGCGAGGGCCAGACCTCCGGAGAGGGCTCCCCAGAGGGCGTTGGTGGTGAGTACCGACACCACCGCGAAGGGGTTGGCGAGCGGCCCCTGGGGCTCCCCATGGAGGAACGGGGACAGCACCGCGCTCAGCACGATGGCGATCACCCCGTAGGCCACACTCGTGCAGACGAGGGTGGGGAAGGGGTGGGGGCCCTGGCCACGACGACGGCTGCGACCCAGGCCACGGTGATGAGCGCCGTCGCCCCCCCAGCTGAGCCCAGGGCGAGCCGATCGCCTCGGAGACCCCGGTGGCGCTCATCAGGGGCCGCACCAGGGCGAGGGCACCGAGGGCGAGGACCAGCGACTACGGGATGCCGATCAGGGTGTTCTGCTCTCGGTCCATGACTGTTCCCCTCCTGCTTCGCCGCTGACCCTTCGGACGTTACGGAGGGCACCGGCCCCGGGGCGTCCGCCGCCGCTCCCTTTCCGGTACGTCGAAACGCGTAGCCGGGCGCGCGCGGAAGAGCGGGTGCCCGCGGGGCGCGCTCCGTAGAATCGCCGCATGCCCGACCACTCCGGCTCCCCCGATCGTTCTGGCCGCCAGGCGGTCATCATCGACGTGCTGCTGGGGTTCGCCGTCTTCGCCGTGGTGGCGATCGCGATCAGCGCGGGCATCGGTGGGGGGAGAGCTGCCGACCGCCGTGGCCTACATGTTCGCGATCGCCCTCGGTCCGGGCCGCAGGGCTGGCCGTCGAGGTGACCGGGAACGCGGCCGGGCGTGCCGCCGGGGAGGGCGGATCAGGGCTGCCTGGGCTGATCGACGCGACCGCCTACCGGGTGGTTCAGGAGGCCATCACCAACACCCTCCGGCATGTGCGGGCCCGCACCGCCACGGTGCGGATCGAATGCACGGAGGACACCCTTGAGGTGACGGTCACCGACGACGGGACGGCCGCCCCCGCAGGGGAACACGACAAGGGCTCGGGGCTGGCCGGGATGCGGGAGAGAGTGCGAATGGTGGCGGGAACACTGGAGGCGGGTGCGGCCCCCGACGGCGGGTTCCGGGTGCGCACGGATCCCCCTCGGGGGTGACGCGTGACCAGGGTCCTGCTCGTGGACGACCAGGAGCTCGTACGCACCGGGGTGCGGTCACTACTGGAACGGGACGGCGACATCGAGGTGGTGGCCGAGGCCGCCGACGGCCGTCAGGCGCTGGTGGAGATCGACCGCTTCCGCCCGGAGGTGGTCCTGCTCGACCTCCAGATGCCCGCCGTGGACAGCCTCGGCGTCCCGCGGGAACTGGAACGTCGACGTGTCGACACGTCGGGGCGCCGACATGTCGACACCCGGGTCGTCGTCCTCACCACCTTCGGCGAGGACGACAACGTGTTCGCCGCGCTGCGCCTGGGCGCGGCCGGGTTCCTGCTCAAGGACGCCAAACCCTGCGAGCTCAGGGATGCGGTCCGCACGGTCGCGGCCGGGGACGCCCTGCTCTCACCCGGGGTGACCCGGAGCGTGATCGAACGCCTCGCCGCAACCGAGCTCCCGCCCGGGGCCGCCACCCGCCTGGACGCCCTCACCGATCGCGAACGCGAGGTCCTCGCCCTGGTCGGCCGCGGGATGTCCAACCAGGAGATCGGCACGCAGCTCCATCTGAGCCCGGCTACCGCCCGCACCCACGTGGGCCGCCTGCTCGCCAAACTCAGCGTGCGTGACCTGCGGGAAGTACTGCACCGTAGGTGTCCGTTGAGGGTGGTGGCGGGCGACGGGTGGGCCTGGTGGTGCTGGCCTACGAAACAGGGTTGGTCCGTGCCGGAGGGGGCTGACTACAGCGGCTGCTCGGTGATGACCCCGGAGTCGGGTCCGCCCTGAACGCAGTGTGCGGGGTCGAGCACGACCGCCGAGACACCGTCGGTGTCCCGGGTGAACAGGACCCACGCGCGCTCGGCGCCGTCGCCGGAGTCGAAGTACGCGTCGTCGACCAGGGTGATCCGGACGCCGTTGGCCTCCTCGAAACGGGTGACGCACTCCTGTGCGCCGGAGGGCAGTCCTTCCAGGGCCTGGGCCCCCGTGCCCTCCTCGGGCTCCTCGCTCTCCGCCTCAGCCAGGACGGCAGCCGCCTGGGCGCCGAGACCCTCCTCGGTGTAGACCGTGCCGCTGGCCACCGACTCCGCGGAGTAGGACTGCGCGGTGTCGGGGGCGACCTCCGGTTCGGCGTCCTCGTCCATCAGCGGTGAGGCGACGCCGCTCTCCTGCTGGCCGCCCATCACCCCGTTGATGATCGCCGCACCGCCACCGACCACGAACACGGACGCGGCGGCGACCGCCATCAGGTGCGGCAGGCCGAAGCGACGGCGTCGGGCGGCGATGGGAACGACCGGGGCGAGCGCGTCGTCCGCGGGTGTTCCGGGTGCGGTGCTCTCCGGACCGTAGGGTCCGGGCACGGGTGTCTCAGGCGCAGGTATCTCAGCTGACGAGGCGGCCGCCGAGCGTTCGTTCACAGCTTCGGCGATGCGGCCGTCGAGGAGGTCGGCGACGTCCTGCGGCAGCGCGGGTGCGGGCGCCTCGGCGAGGACACGGGTGACCCCTGAGAGCTCGTCGAGGGTGGTGGCGCAGTTCGCGCAGGTCTCGATGTGGGCGGCCACGGAGCGTTCTTCGTCGGGGGCCAGAAGGTCCTCCGCGAAGAAGGCGAGTGCCTCCACGTCTGGATGGGACGTCACGATGGGTTGGCACCTCCTCTCCCAGATGTGACGTCTCGGGGCGGCCCAGGGTTCCTTAGATGGGCCAGCGAGGGAAGAAGTTTGGCGCGACCTCGAGCACATCTGCTCTTGACCGTGCCCGAGGCGACCTCGAGGATCTCGGCGGCCTCGTCCACCCGGTAGCCGAGCATGTCCACGAGGGTCAGCGCCATGCGCTGTTCCAGCGGTAGGAGCTCCAGGGCGGCGTGCACGTCCAGGCGGGCCTCGGTCTGCGCCGCGTGGTCGTGGCCGCCCCCTGAACGGCTCAGGCGTTCGTTGGAGATGACGTCGAGGGTCTCGTCCTCGGTCGGGGTGGCCGGGCGCACCTTGCGCCGTCTGAGGCGGTCGTGGCAGGCGTTGACCACGATGCGGTGCAGCCAGGTCGTGACCTGGGCGTCGCCCCGGAAGCGGTCGGCGGCGCGGAACGCGGACAGGAACGCGTCCTGGAGGGCGTCCGAAGCTTCCTCCGGCTCGCCCATCATCCGGATGGCGACAGCCCACAGGCGCTCACGGTGGCGGCGAACCAGTACCGCGAACGCCTGTTCGTCACCCTGAGCGTGTCTTGACAACAGCTCCTTGTCAGGAAGCTCCTGGGACGCGTCCATCAGCGCTGATCACATACCCCACAAGTAGAACTAGGTCCCGCGTACCTCGACCTCGTTAATGGTCCCACGCCATTCTCCGTTGTTCTCCGGGAGCTCGGTGAACCAGACCAGGACGTACCGTCCGGTCGCGCTCTCGTCGAGAGGGATGGTCTCTTCGCCGCCGACGCTGCCCGACCACGCGGCCGGGAGGTTGGCGTCTAGGCTTTCCTGGTCGCTGACCTCGTCGCTGTCCCCGACCCGGATCTCCACGCCGTGAGTTCCACCGGAGAGCAGCAGGTCCACCTCGTGGACCTGCTGGCTGGACTCCAGGTCCAGCAGAAGGCCGACGCCCTCCTTCTGCATCTCCAGGGGGTCCCAGTAGCCCTGGGTTCTCCAGCTGCTGTTCGGGTCGTCGTCGAAGGCGAGGTGGGCGTTCTGGGAGTGCTCGTCACCGTCGCCGTTCGGCATCGGGTCGAAGCCCCGGGCCCCGTTGATGTCGAAGACCGTCAACTCCGCGCTGTCCGGCTCGTCCTCGGTCGTGCTGGCGCTCGGGTCGACGGCCTCGTCCGAGCCGGGGTTGAACGACGATCCGACCTGCCAGGCCCCGACGACGACGGCGGCGAACAGTGCCACCGCCACCGCACCAATCAGGATCCGTTTGGCCGAACCGTTCTTGTCGCGGGCGGCCCGCTGGTCCACACGGGAGGCAGCCGCGCGGGCGCCGCTACTCCGGTCCGGAGCCGAACCGTTGCGGCTGCTGCGCCGCTGGCTGGTGGTGGCGTCGAACTCGCCCGTGCGCCGGGAGGTGCCCTGCTCGGGCTGCTGCGTGGCCTCCGCGGGGGAGACCGGCAGCGGGATGAGCCTCGGTACCGCGGCCATGGCCGAGCAGAACTCGGCGGGGCTGGAGATGGGCGGTCCGGGCACCATCTGACCAACCAGGTGCGGCAGCGCCGCGCGGGTGGTGATGGAGGCCAGGGGCTCGCTCACGCCCTGCCGGAGCTGTCCGGGCGGGTAGGGGCCCATGGGCCCCTGCGGGGCGCCGGGCAGACCGCTCTGCGGGCCGCCGGGCCAGTAGCCGGTGAGCGCCGCGTAGAGCAGGTTGCCCAGGCCCTGGGCGTCGATCGCGCCGGGCTGGGGGACGTTGTTCCCCAGCAGCGCGGCGTCCACGCCGATACCGGTGACCTTGACCGCTCCGCCGCTGCTCCACATGAGCTTGCTGGGGGAAAGGCACAGATGGTGGAGCCCCTGGGCGTGCGCGGCGGTGATGGCCTCGGCCGCCTCGGCGACCAGGCCCGCCGCGCGCTCGGGCTCCATCGGTCCCTGCGCCAGGAGGTCGGCGAGAGAGGAGCCGATGACCCATTCCTCGACGACGTAGGGGACGGGTGAGGTGTCGTCGGCGTCGAAGACCTGGGTGACGCGGGCGTCCGGGATACGGCTCGTGGCCCGGGCCGCGCGCACCACCTCTGACGTGCGCGGGAATCCTTCGGCGAAGGTCCATACCGCGACCGGACGCGCGAGCGTCTCGTCGGTGGCCTTCCACCGGGTCGCACCACCGGTCTCGCTCACCACGTGGTCGAGTCGGTAGCGGTTGGCCAGCTTCGCCCCGGGTTCGATCAGGAAGGTGCTCATGATGGGAGTGACGGGCGCCAGTGCCGCTGGGTCGCGTGATGCCACAGTGGGCGCACGCGAGGGGGTCGGCCCTGTCTGCTGTCCCCAGCCTCCCTTCGGGCAGCTCGGATAAACGGTGCTCTGGCGGTAAAGCGGTGTCTGTCCATGCTAGGACGCCTGAACAGCCTCTTTGGAGGACATCGGGTACTCATTCACCTTCTGGGACGTACCAGGGTGCGACTACCCAACGTCATCCATTCCAGGTGATCAGCGGCGTCGCAGCCGGGTTCTGACCAAATCCAGGAACGATGTGACTTCAGTCACATTGAGGAACTTGGCGGCAACCACGAACAGTACGGCACCGACCAGTCCTCCGGCCACCATCGACGCGAGGGCGGGCCACAGATCACCCGGCAGACCGTTGAAGACGACGATCATCAGCACGCTGAACGCGGCCGCCGGGATGGTGGCCACGTGCAGCTTGAACAGGGTTGACGCGGTCTTGCGGCCGTCCAGCCCGTTCAGCCTCTTGTGCAGCATGTACCACATGATCACCGAGCCCACGATGTAGTAGAGCCCGTACGGCACCGGCAGCCACACCACGATGTGCTGCGGGCTGTCGGCCATGAAGTACAGCAGGCTGATCGCGGTTACCGCGTGGGCGATCTCGGAGGGGATCGAGATCAGGGCCGGGGTACGCGTGTCGCCCAGCGCGTAGAACACGCGCATCTGCAGCTGGAACAGCGTGAAGGGGATCAACATCACGCAGAAGACCATCAGGATGCGACCGATCGCGGCCGCGTCCTCGGCGCTGGTGCTGCCCTGCGCGTAGATCATCACGCAGAAGGGGACCGCGAAGACGATCATCGCCACCGCGATCGGCACGATCAGCACCGACGACAGGCGGAAGCCGCGGGAGAAGTCGCTGCGCACCTGGTCCTTGCGCCCGGCCGCGACGTGTTCGCTCATCCGGGGCAGCAGGGCCGTGATCACCGAGACCGCGATGATCGCGTACGGCAGCTGGAAGAGCATCGAGGCGAACTTGTACGCCGCGATACCCGAACCCGTGTCGTAGCCGAGCTCCGCGGACATCGAACCCGCGCGCGTGGCGACGTTGGTGGAGACGAGCGCGCCCACCTGGGCGACGACGATGTAGAGCATCATCCACGAGGCCGCACCGGCCGCCTCGCCCAGCCCGGAACCGCGCAGGTCCAGGCGGGGGCGCCAGCGGAAGCCCGCGGCCCACAGCGCCCAGACCAGCACAGCCGCCTGCACGACCTGGCCGAGCGCGGTGCCCAGACCCAGCAGGGCGAGTTCGCTTTCGGTCACGGTCTCCGGCGTGCGGCCCGGCCCGGCGATGGACAGGAACCACAGGCAGATGCCGATGATGACGATGTTGTTCACGACCGGTGCCCACATGGGAGCGCCGAACCTGTTACGCGCGTTTAGCATCGCGCTGGCCAGACCGCTGGCGCCGATGAAGAAGATCTGGAGCACCAGGAAACGGGCCAGGATGACGGAGACCCTGTACTGATCCCCGCTGAACCCGCCCGCGTAAATCCGGATGAACCACTCGGCGATCAGCACCGACACCAGGGTCAGCACGAACAGCGCCAGCAGCATCAGGGTGACCAGGCGCTGCTCGGTCTTGTTCCCGCCGTCGGCGTCCAGCTTGCGCCGCTTGACCAGGAACGGCACGAACACACTGGCCAACAACCCGCCGATGAGCAGGTCGTAGATCATGTACGGCACCATGCCGGCGGTTTGGTAGGCGTCACCCAGCAGTTGGGTACCGATCGCCGCCGCCAGCACGATGGTGCGGACGAAGCCCGTGACACGGGAGGCAATCGTGCCCACCGCCATGATCGCGGTCGACTTCGCGATGTTGCCCGGACCGGTGTGGGCCGAACCACCGATCTCGTCGCCGTCCTCCAGGCCCGCGCGGTCCGCGGTACCCACGTCACCGATCTCGCTCGGGTCCCGGACCGTCTTCAGGCCGGTCTCCGGTTCGCTCCGGGGCTCGGAACGCTCGTAGGCGTCGAGGACGTCCCCGGGCATCACCAGGTGACGTCTGGAGGAATCCTCAGGGGGTTGCTCCGGTCCGGGCTCCGGACCGTCGGCGTGCTGACGGGGGTGATCGCTGGACACCGTCGGGTGGTCCTTTTCTGGCTGGGACGACTACGGGACTCCGACGGGGCAGGGTCGGAGGGGGTCACGGCATCTAACGACGCAGGCGGCCGCGGATGAGTTCCACGGCGGCGCTCAGCTCGGGCACGCGCAGCAGACGGGCGGACACGAGGAAGAGCAGCGCGCCGACGACGCATCCGACGACGGGAGCACCGATGTAGGTGATGAGGCCGGGCCCGACCTGGGTGTCGAAGAACCAGAGCACACCGAAGCCAGCCGCGATGCTGGGAACGACGGCCAGGTGCAGGCGCAACAATGTGCCAATCACGTGCTTTCCGTCAAGTCCCCCGATGCGTCGGCTGAGGATCTGACCAGCGATGGTCAGGCCCGACAGGAACGACACCATGAAGCCCGAAGCCACGCCGACCACGACCAGGTTCGGCGGCAGGAGCAGGTAGGCGACCAGGGCCAGACCGCTGTGAACAGCGAGGTTGGCCGCGCCGATGAGGGCGGGGGTCCTGGTGTCACCCATGGCGAAGAACACGCGCAGCATCAGCTGGAACACGGTGAACGGCAGCATGCCGAGCGACATCACGGCGAGGATCTGGCCGATGGCGGCCGCGTCGGCGATCGAGACCGACCCGCGGGCGAACGCCAGGATCGACAGCGGCTCGGCGAACATCGCGACCGCGAAGGCGATTGGAACCAGCACGAACGCGGAGATCCGCAGGGTGCGGGAGAAGTCCGAGCGGACGGCCTCCCAGTTGCGGTCGTCGGCGTGCGCGCTCATCCGGGGCAGCAGCACGGTGATCAGGGAGACCGCGATGATCGCGTAGGGCAGCTGGAAGAGCTGGTACGCCAGGTTGTAGGCGCTGATACCGGCACCGACGTCCAGGCCCTGCTCGATGCTGGCCACGTTCGCCGCGTTGGCGATGTTGGTGGTGATCCACAGGCCCGCCTGGGTCAGCAGGGTGTAGAGCATCATCCACCCGGCGGTGCGCATCGCCTCGCCGAGTCCGGATCCGCGCAGGTCCAGGCGGGGACGCCAGCGGTAGCCGGTGCGGGTGAGCGCGACGAACAGCACCAGCGCCTGCAGGGCCATGCCCGCCGCGGTGCCCGCGCCCAGCAGGGTGAGCTCGATGGAGGAACTGGCGGGGGCGAGGTCCTCCGGGGTGCGGCCCGGGCCCGCCACGACTAGGAACATTGCGGCCACGCCCATGATGACGACGTTGTTGAGCACCGGGGCCCAGACCGCGGCGCCGAATTTGCCGCGCGTGTTGAGCATGGCGCTCAGCAGACCGCTCAGACCCACGAAGAAGATCTGGGAGAGCAGGAAGCGGGCCAGATAGACCGAGGCCTCGAACTGCAACGGGGTGAACCGGGATCCGTACAGCCAGATGAGGACCTCGGCGGCCGCGATCGCGGCCCCGGTCACCAGCAGCAGCGCTAGCACCATCGAGGTGAACAGGCGGTCCTCGGTGGCCTTGCCGCCGTCCGCGTCCCGCTTGCGCCGCTTGACCAGGAACGGGATGACCACGGAGGCCATCAGGCCGCCGATGAGCAGGTCGTTCAGGATGAAGGGGATCGTGTGCGCCGTGTGGTAGGCGTCACCGAGCAGGTGGGTGCCGATGGCGGCGGCCAGCACGATGGTGCGGGCGAAGCCGGTGATGCGGGAGGCCATGGTGCCCACGGCCATGATCATGCTGGAGCGCATCATCCCGCCTGACCCGGAGTCGGAGCCGGAGTCGGACCCGGGGGCTGAGTCGGAGCCCGAGTCGGGGCCCGAGTCGGGGCCAGATCCGCTCCCTGACGCGGGGGCGGGTTCGGGGGCGGGGAGCTCGCCCTCCTCGAAGGAGGGGGCGGGTCCGCCGGAGGGGCGGAGAGGGCTCTCACCCGGCATGGTGCCCTCGTAGGGGGACCTGCGGTGCTTGGGCGCGTAACGAGGGGGCTGCTCGTCGCCGTTCGGGGAGTCGGTGACCACCGTGGATCAGGGTTCCTTTCGTCCGACTGGGAAGGTTCGTGCCGCGGCGCCGCGGGGGCGGCGCCGCGGATCAAGAGGTGGCGGTCACTTACCGGCGCCGCTGCCGTCCGGTCGGCTCTCGCTGTCCGGCTCCGTACCGGCGGGGGTGTCCGGCTCGGCTTCCCGGGGGGTGTCCGTGTCCTCGTCGGAGCCGGCCCCGGCGGAGGTCTTGTCCGCCCCGGGGGCCTCGGATCCTCTTTCCCCGGGCTCCGCAGGCTCCGCGGTTCCGGTGCTTTCGGCCTTGGTCTCGGCGGCCTCGACGGCTTCGGGTTCCTCGGTGTCCTTGGCGTCGCCGTCGCCGTCGCCGTCCTTGGCCGCAGCTGCCGTGGCGTTGGCCTTGGCCGCCTGCTTGCGGGCCCACTTACGCAGCGCGCGGGGCGCCAGAGCCGCGATCAGGATCAACAGGCCGATCCCGCTGATCAGCAGCGCCTGGGTACCCAGGCCGGTGGCGTTCACCTGGATCACGGTGTCCTGCGAGCTGATCGGCTCACCCGCGGCGTTCTGCAGACTGACCTGCACGTTCGTGCTGCCGTTGATCCGGGCCGACAGCGGTACGTAGACCGTGGTCCTGGCCCCGGGCGCGATCTCGAAGTGGTGCGTGTACTCGCCGATGCTCAGCCGCTCGGAGTTCTCCGAGTACAGGGACAGATAGACGTAGACGGCCTCGTCCTCGAGGTCGTTGGCCACGAGCACACCCGTGGTTCCGGTGCTGCTGGCCAGGGTGACCGGGTCGCCCGGGATGACGCGCACGTCCTCCCGGCGGCTCTGCACGCTCCGGCCCACCAGGGAGCGGGTGGCCCCGGCCATCGCCTCGCGATCGCGCCAGTACACCGACTCCAGACGCACGAGCGCCGGGCGGAAGGGATCGCTGTCGCCGACCAGGATGCTGTTGAACAGGCGCACGTCCCGGCCGACGTCCTCGATCTGGCCGAGGTAGGTGGAGCTGAGCTCGTCGCCGTAGGCGTGGTCCGGGTAGGTCAGCCCCTTGCGGGTCTCCTCGCGGTCCTCGGCGTCGGACAGCTCCACCCGGTCCAGGCGCTCGGGGGAGAGCCAGGGGAGGCTGTCGGTGGCGTCCAGGACGCCCGCGGCGAATTCGGGGCTGGGGTCCCAGCCGGGCGCGGGTGCGGCGATGACCACTCGGTCGTCGCCGGTGCTCTCCCCGGCGATCATCGCGGTCTCGGCGGCGAACCGCTGGAGGGCCAGGGTGGACTCGCCGGGCTCCCACGAGGGCATGGAGAGCACGTCGGTCAGGCCGGAGTCGGAGACCAGGGCGTAGGGCTCCTCGCCCTCGGCCTCCTCGCCGCTCGCGGGGAGCGGGGCCTGTGCGGTGGGGGTGGTGGAGATCCAGGAGGCGGGCGGGACGGCCTCCTCGTTCAGGAGGAAGCGGTGGGCGCCGTTCTCGGTGAACAGCTCCTGGACGTTCTCCTCCATGATCCCCTCGGCCGGAACCGCGAACCGGTTGTCGGCCGAGAGCCCGAGCGAACGCGCCAGGGCCTCCTGCCCGAGCCGCAGCGACGCCTGGGCGTCGGAGTTCATGTCGTTGCGCAGCAGCGCGGCCAGGTCCGTGTTGGCGTAGGGGGAGGCCACCACGGTGTCCGCGGCCAGGACCTCGCGGGCCTCGCGCAGCCATACCTGGGCGGCCGTGTTCGGCTCCTGCGTGTGCCGGACCGGCTCCTCGGCCGGGTCCGTGAGGAGGTCCTCGATCACCTCGTGCTCCGCCGTGGCCATCCGGAGGATGTCGTCCAGTGTGCTGGGGTCGACCGCCCAGGTCACCGGGATGTCCTCGGTCCGGGCCGGCGGGGCCTCGCCCTCCTCGTCCGAACCCTCGGCGTCCTCGCCGTTCTCGTCCTCGTCCCCCTCGTCTTCCTCGGGGGTGAGCGAGTCGGCGTCCTCCTCGGCGGTGGCGTTCTCGGCCGGGGCCTCCTCCGAGGTCTCGGCCTCCTCCAGGCCCAGCTCCTCGATCAGGTCCTCGTCCCCGGCCTCGAAGGACAGGGGAACCTGCGCGCCGGATTCGAGGAGGCGTCCCAGCCGCCCCCCGGCGCCGACGGAGTCGTGGAGATCGTCGCTGAGGAAGGTGTCGTCGTCGGCCCGCTGGGGGTCGTCCATGAGCGGCCAGACCCACGCCAGGTCTACTGACGGGACGTCGTCCTCGTCGGAGTCGGCGGTGTAGGGGAGGAAGGTGTACTGCGCGCCGAGGGCGTCGCCGTCGCCGTCGACCGCCTCGATGATCATGGGGTACACCCCGTAGGAGCTCAGGCCGAGGTCCTCGACCGGGGTGCTCAGCGAGTACTCGAGGGTGCCGTCCGGCACCAGCTCGCCGTCGAACTCCTCGTCCGGCCCGGAGGCGTTGGGCTGCCAGTCCTCACCGGTGGCGAACTTGTCCAGCTCGTCGCGGGAGGTGAAGGGGTGTCTGGAGTACCGCATGCGGACGGTGACGTCCTCGACGGTCTCTCCGGTGGTGTTGGTCACCTCGCCCGCCACCCGCAGGGTGCTGTCCTCACCGATGGTGTCCGGGGTGATCCGGTCCACGACGAGCGGGGCCGCCGACCCCTCCTCCTCGGGCTCCGCCGATGCGGACGAGAGGGTGGCCGGTATCGGAAGCAGAGCGGCGGTCATGGCCATGACCGCGGCCGCGGAAGCAGTTCGACGCAACGCTTGGTTTCCTGATTCGGGTCCAGGTGTCCGTCCCGCCAGGGATACGGAAGGTGGGGCGGGGCCGGTCGGGGTGCCCGCGCGGCGCGCTCGGCGGAAGCGGGGCTGGTGGCCTCGGACTGACCGTGACGTGCCACCACTCCACCCGAAGATACCGCGTTCCCCGAACCCCGGTTCTGGTCCGACCCGTTGTTCGCGGGACGTGATCGGCCCACCCTTTCATCCACCGGGGGTTCCGCACCAGGGCCGCCACGGCCCCGCGGGCGTATCGAAAGGGTCTCCGTCGCACCGAATTGATTCGCGGTCACCCCGTGGGGCCGCCAGGGCGTGTTCCGTGGGTGCTGCCCGTCGCGAGCGGTGTCACAGTGGTGCTGGGGCAAGGCCGAAGAAGGAGTAAGCCCGGGTTTGGCTTTCGACTGAGAGATGCGCAGCGACAGTGCCGCTGGGGCGCCGCGCAGCAGGGTATGTACTCGCGGAAGATGCCCTAACCTGCGTGGTGTGCCGAACACAGAGTTTTCGCGTGAGAACGACGCTGCCCAGGACCCGTCCGCCCAGGTGAACACGTCCGCGGGCGCACTCAGCGGTGCGCAGCGGGCGGCGGTCACCGCATTGGTCGACTCGATCCAACCCGTCGCAGAGGAACTGGGCGACCGCTTCGACTCACACGACCAGCAGCTCGCCATCGTGGGCGGGCCGGTCCGCGACGCGCTGCTCGGACGCGCCTCGAACGACGTGGACCTCACCACGGACGCGGTGCCCCAGCGCATCCTGGAACTGATCGACGGCTGGGCGGACTCCGTGTGGACCGTCGGCATCGAGTTCGGCACCGTGGGTCTGCGCAAGCGCGGCCTCCAGCTGGAGATCACCACCTACCGCAGCGAGGACTACTCGCCCAAGTCCCGCAAGCCCGAGGTGTCCTACGGCACGAACATCCACGACGACCTGCTGCGCCGTGACTTCACCGTCAACGCGATGGCGGTGCGCCTGCCCAGCCAGGAGTTCGTGGACCCCTTCGGCGGCCTCGAGGACCTGCGGAACAAGGTGCTGCGGACCCCGGGCCGCCCCGAGGACTCCTTCAGCGACGACCCGCTGCGCATCATGCGCGCGGTCCGCTTCGCCGCCCAGCTCGGCTTCTCCCTGGCGCCCGAGGTGGCCGCGGCCGCCCGGAACATGGCGGACCGGCTCGCCATCGTCTCTGCCGAGCGCGTGCGTGACGAGTTCATCAAGCTCATGCTCAGCCCGGACCCGCGCCGAGGTATCGAGCTCATGGTGGACCTGGGCATCGCCGAGCACGTCATGCCCGAGATCCCCAAGATGCGGCTGGAGATCGACGAGCACCACCGGCACAAGGACGTCTACGAGCACTCGCTCACCGTCCTGGACCAGGCCATGGACCTGGAGCGCAAGCGCGGCCACGAGCCCGACCTCGTCCTGCGTCTGTCCGCCCTGCTGCACGACATCGGCAAGCCCAGGACCCGCGCCTTCGAGGGCGGCAACCGGGTGACCTTCCACCACCACGAGGTGGTCGGCGCGTCGATGAGCCGCAAGCGGATGAACGCGCTGCGCTTCCCCAAGGACGTGACCACCCAGGTGAGCACGTTGGTCGCGCTGCACCTGCGGTTCCACGGTTACGGCAAGGGCGAGTGGACGGATTCGGCGGTGCGCCGCTACGCCCGCGACGCAGGCGACCAGCTGGAGCGGCTGCACATCCTGACCCGCGCCGACTGCACCACCCGCAACCGGCGCAAGGCCGCCGCGCTGGCCCGGTCCTACGACGACATGGAGCGCCGCATCTCCGAGCTCGCCGAGCAGGAGGAGCTGGACCGGATCCGGCCCGACCTGGACGGCAACGAGATCCAGGAGATCCTGGGCGTCAAACCCGGTCCGCTGGTGGGCAAGGCCTACCGGTACCTCCTGGAGCTGCGTCTGGAGAACGGCCCCATGGAGAAGGAGAAGGTCGTCGCCGAGCTGCGCTCCTGGGCGGCCGAGCACCTGGAGCAGGAAGGCCGCCAGGAGAAGTAACCGGCGGAGCGGGCCGGAGCGGTTCGGATACCGGGCCCGGCTCAGAGACCGGGTTTGACCGCGGTGACCGCCATCGCCGCGCCGAAGACCCGTAGCGGTGTGCCCTCCAGAGCCTCCGAAGCGCCCTGGAGGGCCTCAGGGACAGAGGGCATGAGGTAGTCGATCGCGCGCACCCGCAGGCCGTGACCGCGCAACAGGCGGCCGAGCTCCTGGCTGCTGAAGGACCGCGCGTGCGACATCCGCTCGTGCAGCGGCCGAACCCAGGGCAGGAACGGCGCCGTCAGCCCGGAACGCTGCCGCTCTCCCCACCGGACCCCGTTCCGCTCGAACGGGAACCACCGGTTGGAGGTGGTCAGCGAGAACGCGCCGCCGGGCCTGAGTACCCGGTGGACCTCGGCCAGCGCGCCCTCCAGGTCATCGAGGTGCTCCACCACGTCGAAGGCAGTGACCCGGTCGAAGGTGTTGGCGTCGAAGGCCAGCGCCTCGGCGGACATCTTGTGCACGCCGACGTGGTCCTCCAGCGGGGTCCCGGCGATGCGCGCGCCCAAGGCGTTGAGTCGCTCGGGGTCGACGTCGACGGCGTCCACCCGCACGTACCCTCTGGCGAGCGCGAGGACATGATCGCCGTCCCGGCAACCGACGTCGAGCAGCCGGTCCCCGCGTACGGGCAACTGGCGACGTACCGCCTCGACCCGCCTGGCGACCGCCCGGACCCCGAAGGCGTCTGAGGGTTCACCGAGTCCGAAACCTTCGCCCATGGCCACCATCCCCCGCTCTATGAATACCTGCGGGGGACACTACATCAGGTGACGCTTTAATTACGGATCGATGCGGCGACATGTCGATACGTCGCCTGTCCCGGCTCCGCCCACCTGACCAAGGAGCCGCCCCGCAGCCGGTGGGAGTATGGCGCGATGAACACCACCTGGTATCTGGAGATGACTGACCCCGCCGAGCTGAAGCCCGGGCGCGAGCCTGAGGGCGACGTGCGCTTCGTCCAGGCGGAGGTGCCCAGCCCGGAGCTCTTCCGGTTCCTCTACGAGACGGTCGGCCGCGACTACCAGTGGATCGACCGGAACCCCTGGACCGACCAGGAGTGGCGCGACCGGATGGAGCGCCCCGAGGTCGAGATCTGGGTCCTCCACGACCGCGGCACCCCGGCGGGCTACGCCGAACTGGAGGCCCAGCCCGAGGGCGCGGTCGAGGTCGTCTACTTCGGTCTCCTGCCGGGCTTCCTCGGCCGGGGCCTAGGCGGCCACATGCTCACCGAGACCCTTCGCCATGCCTGGGACCTCGCCGCCCGCAGGGCCGACCGCGAGCCCACCCGCAGGGTGTGGCTGCACACCTGTTCCCTGGACGGCGAACACGCTCTGGCCAACTACGAGTCCCGCGGCCTACGCGTCTACCGGAAGACCACCGCTGACGAGGCCGTCGCAGGAGAAGTCGCAGGAGAAAGCGCCGCAGACGCGGCAGGCGACAAGGCCACAAGGGGATAGACGGACAAGTCGACAGATCCCCCGGGGTCTGGTGAGTGAGCTCTTCCCTTGCTAGACCGGCTCGTGTTCGGTGGGGCGACTGGACAGGCGGCGGGCGCGGACGGTCCAGGCGGCGCTCATCAGGAGGTAGGCGAGGATCATGCCGCCCACCACCGGGACGCTCACTCCGGACTGCGGGACCAGGCCCGCGGTCAGCCCCGCGCCCAGGACGAACGTGGCGTTGAACAGCACGTCGTAGACCGAGAACACCCGGCCGCGGAAAGCATCGTCGACATGTCTCTGAACCAACGTGTCGACAGTGACCTTTACCGCCTGGGAGACGAAGCCCAGCACGAACGCGGCCACCGGGAACAGGGCCGCGGAGAAGGGCAGACCGAAGAGCAGCAGCGCCACGGCGGCCGAGGCGAGCAGGGACGCGATCCACGCGCTCTCGCTGATCCGCGCGGTCGCCGCCGGGGTGGCCACCGCACCGAGGAAGAAGCCGAGGGCGAGCAGGCCCGCTGCTACCGAGAAACCGGCGATCCCGGCGACGCCGCCGCCGGTGAACGTGTTGTTGTACAGCAGCATCGTCAGCAGCGTGGAAATGCCGAAGAGCACCCGGTGGCCGCCGATGGTGAGCAGGCCGTCCCGGGCGGGCACCCGATCCCAGATGTGGCGGACCCCGGTGGCCATGCCCTTGACCACGTTGCGCAGCGCGGCCCGGACCTCCGCGGTCTCCTCCTCCAAGTGCGGGCCCAGCTCCCGGTACCGCAGGGTGAGTGACACCAGCGCGGCGGCGGCGAAGCCCAGCGCGGCCACGAACAGGATCGTCCCGGTGCCCAGCGCCGCCTCGCCGCCGATCATGCCGATGGCCAGGCCCACGCCGGTACCGAGCGAGCTCGCGACTGTTCCGCAGGTAGGAGTCACCGCGTTGGCCATCATCAGCTTGTCCCGGGGCACCACGTAGGGCAGGCCCGCGGAGAGCCCGGACAGGAAGAAGCGGTTGACGCTCAGCACGAGCAGGGCCGCGACGAAGAACGCGGGCCCCTCGCCGTTGGCGACCAGGAGCGCCGTCACCGTGGCCAGAACGGCCTTGAACAGGGACGACAGCAGAAGGACCTGGCGGCGGGGCCACCGGTCGATGAGGACACCCGCGAACGGGGCGACCACGGAGAAGGGGAGGAGCAGGACGGCGAAGGCCGCGGCGACCTCCCCGGCCCCCGTGTGCTGTTCGGGGTTGAAGAAGACGAAACCGGCCAGTCCGGCCTGGTAGATCCCGTCGGAGAACTGGGAGACCAACCGGGTACCGAACAGCCGGCGGAACCGGGCCCCCTGGAGGACCACGCGCAGATCACCGAAGAAGGACACGCCCTCAGATTAGGCCGTCCGGGGGAACGCGGACCGCCCGGGGCCGTGGCGGCCCCGGGCGGATGCACTGCTGTAGCGCTCTTCGCGCTACCGCTCGCTGGGCGAGCCGCTGCTTACTGCTCGCCCGCGATGAACTTCTCGACCTTGTCGTGCGCCTCGGCGTCGCTGTACTGCTCCGGCGGCGACTTCATGAAGTAGGAGGAAGGCTCCAGGATCGGGCCGCCGATGCCGCGGTCCTTGGCGATCTTCGCGGCGCGCACGGCGTCGATGATGATGCCCGCGGAGTTCGGGGAGTCCCACACCTCGAGCTTGTACTCCAGGTTCAGCGGGACGTCACCGAAGGCGCGGCCCTCGAGGCGGATGTAGGCCCACTTGCGGTCGTCCAGCCACGGCACGTGGTCCGACGGGCCGATGTGCACCGAACCGGCCTTGAGCTCGTGCGGGATCTGCGAGGTGACCGACTGGGTCTTGGAGACCTTCTTGGACTCCAGGCGCTCGCGCTCCAACATGTTCTTGAAGTCCATGTTGCCGCCGAAGTTCAGCTGGTAGGTGCGGTCCACGACCACGCCCCGGTCCTCGAAGAGCTTGGACAGCACCCGGTGGGTGATGGTGGCGCCGATCTGCGATTTGATGTCGTCGCCGATGATCGGCACGCCCGCCTTGGTGAACTTCTCGGCCCACTCGGGGTCGGAGGCGATGAACACCGGCAGCGCGTTGACGAAGGCCACGCCCGCGTCGATGGCGCACTGCGCGTAGAACTTGTCCGCCTCCTCGGAGCCCACCGGGAGGTAGGAGACGAGGACGTCGGCCTCGGTGGCCTTCAAAGCGGCGACGACGTCCACGGCGTCCTCGGGGGACTCCTGGATCATCTCGCGGTAGTACTTGCCCAGGCCGTCGTAGGTCGGGCCGCGCATGACGGTCACGCCGGTCGGCGGGACGTCGCAGATCTTGACGGTGTTGTTCTCGCTCGCGACGATGGCCTCGGCCAGGTCGTGGCCGACCTTCTTGGCGTCCACGTCGAAGGCGGCGACGAACTCGATGTCGCTCACGTGGTACGGGCCGAACTGGACATGCATCAGGCCGGGAACCCGGGACTCCGGGTCGGCGTCCTTGTAGTACTGCACACCCTGGACGAGCGACGCCGCACAGTTGCCGACGCCCACGACGGCTACACGTACCGAACCCATTGGTCCTTGCTCCTTCTTCTCCGCGAACGTGGATTCCACAGCGCACGGCGACGGGCCCGCGCCGACGGCGGTCCGGGTCTCGTCATCCTGCGTTCGTATTCCGTATGTGGTCAGCAGCGCGCACCGCGGTTCTGTTCCCCCTCGCGGCCGTCGGCTACGGGGGAGAACTGTGCATGTCTGGCTGGTTTGTTCTGCTGTGACTCTATCTTTGCTTCGTGGTGGGAACGCATGTGGCCGGTGGGGCCAGGGTGTCTGAAGTGACCGGTAGTGACCGCGGAGCCGCTCGTGCGCCGGGAGGTCCGCGCGCAATGTCACACGGACACCGCCGAACAGGGACGACGCACCCCCGCACACATCGAGTGAGCGCGATCACATGTTCGGCTCCCGCTGGTCACGTAGTCGCTGAACTGCGGAGACCGGAGGTTCCTGGCAGAGGGTGACGAGGACTTCCCAAGTGCGCGATACCCTCGCGCGTGGGTTGTGCTATACCGTTCGCTCGCTCTAACGTGACCCTTGATTTGCGTGCGCGGCCGGTACAGGCCCCCAACGAAGCCACTGCCGCGGCGACGTTCCCGTCGACCCAGAACACCGACGGGACAGGGGCGGCGCTCCCGCAGGCCAACGATCAGGAGGAAGTAGCGGCTAACGTCTTCGCGACCTGTTGAAAACCTTCGCCCCCGGCTGGGCGTCTCTTTATCAAGCCTTGAACGACAGGCAACAGCGGTGGAAGCAGGCCGAACCGGCCTCTGAGCCGCGCCGGTTCACCACCACAGGTCGCGAATCACCGATCCCCCAGGGGGACCGACCCCCGTTTCCACCAAGGAATCGTCAGGCCGATCGGCCGTGAGAGGCAATCGAGGACCACGTGAGTACCGAACGACGACGGAATGCCGAAGGCGGCCGTCGCCGGGCTGAGGGCCCGGACGACGGTTCGCGCGGCGACGGCGGAAGGCGCAGGGCTACGGGCCCGCCCCGGGAAGAGCGTGCGGGCGGCCGACGCCGACCTGATTCCGAGGACGGTTTCTGGGGAGACGACCAGCCCGCCCCGCGCTCCCGCAGAACCCGCCCCCCGGAGGACGGAGCCCGTTCCGAAGGGCGCCCCCGGCCTGAGGGCGGACGCCGTCGCGCCGAGGGAGAGCGGCCCCGCCGCCCCGACGGCGAGCGCCGACGCCGCCCCGAGGACGGTGACCGGCCGCGCCGCCGCCCCGACGGCCAGCGCCCCCGCCGCCCGGAGGACGGCGAACGCCCCCGCCGCCGCCCGGACGACCCCCGAGCCGGCGGACGCCGCCGCTCGTCCGGCCCCCGCGACCCCCGAGACCGTGAACACGGAGCCCGCTCCGAGGGCCGCCGCCAGGGCGGCCGTGCCGCCGCTGGCTCCGGCGGCCGCGGCGGTGGCGGCGGACGCCGTCGCCCCCGCCAGGACGAGCCGGACGACCGCCCCTGGTGGAAGCGCTTCCTGTCCAAGGCCTGGAAACCCGCGCTGGCCGTCTTCGGCCTGATGATCATCGGCGGCGTGGCCGCCTTCGCGGTGCTGTACGCCATGGCGCCCGATGTGGATGACCTGGAGAAGAACGCGGAGAACGACTCCTCGGCCACCCAGATCATGTGGGCCGCCGCAGGCGACGAGGAGCAAGGGGAGCTCGCACTCACCACAGGTGACGTCAAGCGCGTCGTGATCGACCGGGAGGACATCCCGGAGGAGGTCGTGGACGGTGTGCTCGCCGCCGAGCAGGCAACCTTCTACCAGGACCCGGGCATCAACCTCAAGGGCATCGGCCGTGCTGTTCTCTCCCGCGGCGAGGCCGGCGGTGGTTCGACCATCACCCAGCAGATGGCGCGTAATTACTACTCCGAGCTCGACGGTGAGCCGCCGCTGACCCGCAAGATCCGCGAGATCTTCATCGCGATCAAGCTCAACCAGCAGGTCGACCACGACGAGATCCTCACGACCTACCTCAACACGATCTACTTCGGCCGCGGCGCCTCGGGTATCGAGATGGCCGCCCAGGGGTACTTCGGTAAGAGCGTGAGCGAGCTGGACCGGGCCGAGGGCGCCTACCTCGGCATCATCATCCAGATGCCCAGCAACTTCGAGAACCCCGAGGAGGGCTCCTGGACGGAGACCTACCTCAACGAGGAGCGCTGGCCCTACGTCCAGCGCCAGCTGGCCGAGATGTACGAGAACACCGGCGGCGAACGCGGCCTGCCCGAGGCCGAGGCCAAGCAGCTGGAGATCCCGGACAGCATCATCCCCTACGAGCCCGAGGCCGGCCTGGACGACGCCAAACTGGGCTACGTCCGCCAGGCCGTGATCAACGAGGTCGAGCGCCGTTACGAGGGCTCACAGGTCACCGGCGCCGACATCGCCACCAAGGGCCTGGTCATCCAGACCTCCCTGGAACGCGACCTGATGGACGCGGCGGAGGAGGCCTTCAACGTCCTGCCCGAGAGCGCGGCCGAGGACACCATGCACGGCCTGACCGCGGTCGACCCGGAAACGGGGCAGATCGTGGCCTTCAACGGCGGTCCCGACGTCGCCACGGTGATCAACAACTCCCTGGTGCACCAGACACAGGCGGGATCGGCCTACAAGCCCTACGTGCTTGCCCGTGCCCTTTCGGACGGGATCGGCCTGCGCAGCCAGTTCGACGGCGACAGCGGCCAGGAATACCAGGGTCTGGCTAATCCGGTGATCAACTCGGGCGACCGGGACTACGGCGAGGTCGACCTGATCCAGTCCACGGCCGATTCGGTGAACACCAGCTTCGTGGAGCTGGCGATCGAGGTCGGCGAGTCCCGCGTGGACGAGCTCGCGGTCCAGATGGGCGTGCACCCGGATCGGCAGACCACCTCAACGGTCGGTCCGCTCATCGCCCTGGGCACCCACCAGGTGAACGCGCTCGACATGGCCAGCGGCTACGCGACCTTCGCCGCCGAGGGCAGGCACTTCCCGGCGCACATGGTCACCGAGGTGAAGCGCGCCGACGGAAGCGTCATCACCCCGGACGACGCGGACGAGCTCGAGAGAGGTGAGGAGGTCCTCTCGCAGGGGGTCGCCGCCGACGCCACGTACGCCATGCAGCAGGCGGTGCTCGAAGGCGGTGCGGGTAACGCCGCCCTCGACGACGGACGCCCGGTGGCTGGTAAGACCGGAACCTCCTCTGACGCCGTGTCGGCCTGGTTCGTGGGATACACACCGCAGCTGTCCACCGCGGTCGGACTGAGCCGGGCCAACGCCACTGATTCGTTGGACTTCGGCCCCGAGTTCGGCGACGTCTTCGGCGGTACCACCTCCGCGAAGGTCTGGAAGGCCTTCATGGAGGTCGCCATGGAGGGGCAGGAGCAGCGCCAGTTCCCGGCCCCGCAGTGGGTGGGCGAGGACAGGAGGTTCCTCCCGACCCCGTCCCCGAGCGAGGAGCCCAGCGAGGAGCCCAGCGAGGAGCCCGCCGAGGAGCCCAGCGAGGAGCCCAGCGAGGAGCCGACGGAGCTGCCCGAGGAGGAGTGCGAGTGGTGGGACCGCGAGTGCCAGGGCGAGGACGATACCGAGCAGCCGGACGAGTGCGACGGCTGGGTCCGTCCAGACCACTGCGACGAGGACGACGGCCAGCCGGGTATCCCCGGTCCCCCAGACGGCGGTGACCAGAACAACTCCGGCAACAACAACAGCCTGATCAGGCCGAGGGACTGACCTACAGGCAGCAGGTAGCAGGCAGCACGGACGAGGGCCGGTGGCCGGCGGGGGAGACCCGCCGACACCGGCCCTCGGTCGTTGTCCACAACCCCGCACCGGTGGTATTCCGCTGCTGGTAACCTTGGTTCCCGTATGGCTCAGAGTCCGTGCGGTGCTTCCCGGTCCTGCCGGGGCGGCGCCTGCGCCGGGCTCCTGCCCTCCTGCCATGGAGATTCCATGGCCGCAACAGTCCAGAGGAGGAACGTACGCTTATGCGTCGTTACGAAATCATGGTCATCCTCGACCCGAACCTCGACGAGCGCACCGTCGCCCCGTCGCTGGAGAACTTCCTGGCCGTCGTGCGCAACGACGGTGGCTCGGTCGAGAAGACGGAGATCTGGGGCAAGCGTCGTCTCGCCTACGACATCAACAAGAACTCCGAGGGCATCTACGCGGTCATCGACCTGACCGCCAAGCCCGAGACGGTCAAGGAGCTCGACCGTCAGCTCGGCATCGCCGAGGCCGTGCTCCGCACCAAGGTTCTGCGTCCCGAGGTTCACTAGGCACCCCGGTGCCCCGACCCCCTGACCCCGCACGTCCGATTCTTTCCTTGGGACTGTTCTGTCTCTAGGGACGTGGATGATGCGTGGAGCAGGCGAAACCGCCTGATCCCGAACTATCTCGAACCGGAGCCGATCCATGGCAGGCGAAACCCAGATCACGCTCGTCGGCAACCTCGTCGACGACCCTGAGCTGCGCTTCACGCCCAGTGGAGCCGCGGTCGCCAACTTCCGTGTGGCCTCGACGCCCCGCACCTTCGACAAGCAGTCGGGGGAGTGGAAGGACGGAGAGTCCATGTTCCTCTCCTGCACCGTCTGGCGTCAGTACGCGGAGAACGTGGCCGAGAGCCTTCAGCGCGGCATGCGCGTCATCGTGCAGGGCCGTCTGAAGCAGCGGTCCTTCGAGACCCGCGAGGGTGAGAAGCGGACCGTCTTCGAGATCGACGTCGAAGAGGTCGGCCCGGCCCTGCGTAGCGCCACCGCTAAGGTGACGAAGACGCAGCGCCAGGGTGGCGGCGGATTCGGCGGCAACCAGGGCGGCGGCGGATTCGGTGGCGGCCAGCCCCAGGGCGGACAGCCCCAGGGCGGCGGCTACGGGAACCAGGGCGGCGGATTCGGTGGCAACCAGGGCGGCCAGGGCGGCCGCGGTGGTGCCCCGGCCGACGACCCGTGGGCGACCAACGGCGGTGGCGGCGGCGGATTCGGTGGCGGTAACGGCGGAGGATTCTCCGACGAGCCCCCGTTCTAGACGGCGTCCACCCCACGTAACACCCGACCCGGTTCCACCTGGGACCGAGTCACCTTTCATTTGTCCCAGCCCATCCCCGGGAAGACCCCGGGGCTCTTGCGAAGGAGCACCACGATGGCTAAGCCGGCAGCGCGCAAGCCCAAGAAGAAGGTTTGCCTCTTCTGCCAGGAGAAGCAGTCCTACATCGACTTCAAGGACACCACGCTTCTCCGTAAGTTCATCTCCGAGCGCGGCAAGATCCGTGCCCGTCGGGTGACCGGCAACTGCACGCAGCACCAGCGCGACGTCGCCACGGCGATCAAGAACGCGCGCGAGGTGGCCCTGCTGCCCTACACCAGCACCGCTCGCTAGCGGCGATATCCGAGGGAGGTTTTTGTCGTGAAGCTGATTTTGACCCACGAGGTCAACGGTCTCGGAGCCCCCGGCGATGTCGTCGAGGTGAAGAACGGTTACGGTCGCAACTACCTGCTGCCCCGAGGGTTCGCCATTCGGTGGACCCGCGGCGGTCAGAAGCAGATCGACCTGATCCAGCGCGCCCGCAAGGCGCGTGACATCCGCACCCTGGACGAGGCCCAGCAGGTCGCCGGCCAGGTCGGTGCGCTGAACGTGCGCCTCAAGCAGCGCGCCGGTCAGGGTGGTCGTCTGTTCGGTTCGGTCACGCCCGCGGACATCGTCGAGGCCGTCAAGGCCACCGGCGGTCCCGAGCTGGACAAGCGCCGGATCGAGATCAAGAACCCGATCAAGTCCGTCGGTGCCCACAAGGTCCAGGTCCGCCTGCACCCCGAGGTCGCCGCGACGATCAAGCTGGACATCGTCGGCGCCTAGGGTTTGTCTCCCTAGCCTCGCGCTGACCGTTCCGGTCGCTTGGCCCCGTGCCTCTTCGGAGGGGCGGGGCTTTTCGTTTGCCCGGAGCGGGCCTTTTCGGAACACGCCGAAGTACTGAAAACCACCCTTTGATTACTCTTTGTAATCTAGCGTGTTCTCTGTGTTGCGTCGCGTCCCGCGATGCTCCGCACGGAGAGGACAGCATACCGATGGCCGTTGAGAGACGACCCATAACCGACCACCCCCTGGGGGTGGACCGCAGGACGATGCTTCGAGGGGCCGCTCTGGCCGCCGGGGGAGCGCTTTTGGGCGGGGCGTTCGGTGTGTCGGTGGCGAGCCAGGCCTCCGCCGCGGCGATACCCAAGGTGTACACCCGGGCTGACTGGGGGGCCCGCGCTCCCAAGGCGAACATCGCGCTAAGGGCGCAGGGGCCGACCCACATCGTCGTGCACCACACCGCGACCGGGAACGTGGCCGACATGTCGACCAGTCACGCCGCCGCGCTGTCCAGGGCCATCCAGCGCTATCACATGGACAGCAACGGGTGGAGTGACACCGGGCAGCAGCTCACGATCAGCCGCGGCGGACACATCATGGAGGGCCGCGACAAGTCGCTCCAGGCGATCCGTGAAGGCGGGCACGTGATCGGCGCGCACACCGCCAACCACAACTCGCACACGATCGGGATCGAGAACGAGGGAACCTACAGTTCGGCGACCCCGCCCGGGGCGCTCATGTCCTCCCTGGTCAGTACCTGCGCCTGGCTGTGCCTCGTGTACCGCCTGGACCCGCAGGAGGCGATCGTGGGGCACCGCGACTACAACGCCACCAACTGCCCAGGCGACAAGCTCTACTCGATGCTCCCCAAGCTGCGCAACGACGTGGGGAACAGGCTGCGCGAACAGCTCAGCCACCTGAGCAGGCACGTCGGCCGGGAACTGACCCTGGAGGAGCTGCCGACCTACCCGGCTGTCCCGACTTCCGAGCGGGTCGCGACCTTCTACCACGGCCCCGCCATCGGGGACCTGGACACGTCTTTCTAGCGGCAGAGCTTTCTAGCGGCAGAGCTCTCTGGAAGTAGAGCCTGACCCGACGAAGCCGTCCCTGCTCCCCGCCGCAGGGGCGGTTCGCTGTTTCTCCGCGCCCGAACGCCTCAGTGCCTGGTCGCGCCGGTGACCAGCCAGGCCTCGCCGCGGGCGCGCAGGCCCAGGGTGAGGGCGCGGGCCAGGATCCACAGGGCGAAGGCGGTCCACAGCCCCACCAGGCCCCCCACCTCGGAGGTGGCGAGCCGGGGGATGACCAGGGCGAACGGCAGGTAGGCGAGCATCGTCCACAGGGACGCCCAGGCCAGGTAGCGCTGGTCACCGGCCCCCATGAGGACGCCGTCCAGCACCATCGTCACCCCGCTGAGCGGCTGCATCAGCGCCACCACCACGAGGGAGGCCATGATCAGCGAGGCCACCCGCGGATCCGAGGTGAAGGGGATGTGAGCCCAGGGTAGGACGAGGAACACCACGGCGGTGAACACGAGCCCGGACATCACACCCCACTCGACCATACGGCGGGTGGAGTCCTTGGTCCCGCGCACGTCACCGGCGCCGAGGTAGCGGCCCACGATCGACTGCCCGGCGATGGCGATGGCGTCCATCGCGAACACCAGCAGGGCCCAGATGTTGTAGCTGACCTGGTGCGCGGCGATCGACTCGTCACCGAGCCGGGCCGCGACGGCGGTGGTCACCAGCGCCACCACGCGCATCGACACACTGCGCAGAAACAGTGCGAAACCGGCCGAGGCCGAGGCGCACAGCCCGGGCAGGGTCGGCAGGAGGGAGACGCCCTCGCGCCGGGCCGACCGGGCGATCACGGCCACGTACCAGAACGCGCCCGCCCCCTGGGCGAGTACCGTCGACCAGGCCGAACCGGCGATGCCCCAGTCGAACACGAACACGAAGAGCGCGCACAGCACGGCGTTGCCGATGTAGGTGGCGACCGCCACCAGTAGCGGGGTCCGGGCGTCTTGAAGACCGCGCAGCACCCCGGTCCCGGCCATGACGATCAGCAGGAACGGTGTGCTCAGCAGGCTGATCCGCAGGTAGGTGAGCGCGTAGGGGGTGACCTCTGGCGAGGCGCCCAGGAGATCGATCATCCACGGGCCCAGCGGCCAGCCGATCCCGATCGCGGCGATCCCCAGCAGGATCGCGAGCCAGAGCCCGTGCACCCCGTCCCGGACACCGCCGGGGATGTCACCGGCGCCGAACCTGCGCGCCACCGCGGCGGTGGTTCCGTAGGCGAGGAAGACGCACACCGCGGCCAGGGTCAGCAGGACCTGCCCGGCGATCCCGAGTCCGGCCAACGCCTGGGTGCCCAGGCTGCCGACGATCGCGGAGTCGGTGAGCAGGAAGAGGGGTTCGGCGATGAGCGCGAAGAACGTGGGGACGGCGAGAGCGAAGATCTCACGGTCGTGACGGTGCCGGAAGGGGGCCGCCGAGAGCAGAGTTGCCATGACGGAGCCACAGTACCGGACAGGCGTTCGAGTCCCGCTGTGGCGTTGTCCACAGGCCCGCCGAAGCCTGTGGATAACCTGTGGAAAGCCGCCCTGTGAGACATCTTGCACGTCTTGGCCACAGCTGCGTTTTCCCAGTTCAAATGGGCTATGGGCGACTCGCGGCAAAGTTATCCACAGGTGATGTGCATAACCTCTGTGCACAATGCCCCACAGGGCTTCGGATGTGGTGGTAAGGGCTTGTCCACAGGTGCCCCGCACGGCGCCTTGGACACCGGGGATGGGGCATCCTGGAAGGGTCGGCTCGATCCGGGTCGGCGCACGCGGCCGGTGTGGGGAGAAGTTCGTGAGTGTCGCTGAGCAACCACCTGGAGAAGGCGGATACGAGCGCACCCCACCCCATGACATCCAGGCCGAACAGAGTGTCCTGGGCGGCATGCTGCTGTCCAAGGACGCCATCACCCAGGTCGTCGAGATCATTCGTTCCGCCGACTTCTACCGCCCGGCGCACCAGATCATCTACGAGAGCGTCGTCGACCTCTTCTCCCGGGGCGAGCCGGTCGACGCCATCTCCGTCAACGCGGAGCTGACCAAGCGCGGCGAGGCCACCCGGGTCGGCGGGGCGCCGTATCTGCACACCCTCACCGAGGCGATCCCCACCGCGGCCAACGCGGGCTACTACGCCAAGATCGTCTCGGACCGCGCTGTCCTGCGCCGCCTGGTCGAGGTCGGCACCCGCATCGCGCAGATCGGCTACGCGGGCGACGGCGAGGTGGACGACCTCGTCGACCACGCCCAGGCCGAGATCTACAAGGTCGCGGAGAAGCGCACCGGCGAGGACTACGTGGTCCTGGGCGACATCATGCCCGGTGCCCTGGACGAGATCGAGGCGATCGGCGCCAACGACGGCAGCATGACCGGTGTCCCCACCGGCTTCGCCGACTTCGACGCCCTCACCAACGGCCTCCACCCCGGCCAGATGGTCATCATCGCCGCCCGACCGGCCGTCGGTAAGGCTCTGGCGCTGGACACACCCTTGCCGACCCCGGACGGTTGGACCACCATGGGTGAGGTCCAGGTCGGTGACGAACTCGTCGCGGCGGACGGCAGCCCCACCCGAGTCGTGGCCGCTACGGACGTGATGCGGGATCGTCCCTGTTACGAGATCACCTTCGACGACGGCACCGTGGTGGTGGCGGACGCCGAGCACCAGTGGTTGACCGACACCCGGGCCTCTCGTCGAGCGGTGCAGGAGGCGCGGGCCAAGGGAACTGCCCCCAAGGTCCTGCCGGGTGTTCGCACCACGGCGGAGATTGCTCGGACTGTGCGCTTGGAGACGGCTGACCGCAGGCTGAACCACTCGGTGAACAACACCGAACCTCTGGACCTGCCCGAACGGGATCTGCCCCTGCCGCCCTATTTCCTGGGCATCTGGCTGGGCGATGGCGCCTCTCAAGCAGCACGGATCACCACCGACGACCAGGAAGTCCTGACCAACATCGAGGCGGAAGGGCTGGTGACCAAACCGGTCGGCCGGGCGACGATGGCCCACGGGGTCTTCCTTCCGACCGAGGAGGTCGAGACCGTAGAGAAGACCTGTGTCGTCTGCGGGGTCGGCTTCATCCCGGAACTGCCGCATGTGCGTACTTGCGGGCAGTCTTGCGGAGGCAAGGCCCGCTTCATGTCCGAGCCGGTTCCGCACACCAGCTGCCCCGACTGCGGCCGCCCCTGCTTCTCCAGCTCCCGGTGCCGCCAGTGCACCGCTGACCAGGGGAGTGTCCAGGCGCTGCTACGGACCCTGGGGGTTCTGGGGAACAAGCACATCCCCACCGCATACCTGCGCTCTTCGATCGCGCAGCGGAGGGCTCTCCTCGCCGGGCTCCTGGACAGTGACGGCACCGTCAACGCGAGCGGGTCGGCGCAGTTCGCCGTCACCAGCGAGCGCTTGGCGATGGACTTCCGGGAGCTGGCGCACAGCCTGGGGTACCGCACCGGTCTGTCGACCAAGAGGGTCAAGGGACGGACTGAGGAAAGCTCGGTCTGTTACACCCTGACCTTTGGCTCCGAGTGCGAGGTCTTCGGGACCGAACGCAAGAAGGCCGCGCACCGGGAGCGATCGGCAGGCCGCTCCTACTCGCGCATCGGGTCGAGGTTCATCACCGATGTGCGTCTGATCGACAGTGTGCCGGTGCGGTGTGTCCAGGTCGATCACCCGGACCACCTCTTCCTCGCCACGCGATCGATGGTGCCCACCCACAACTCCACGCTGGCCTTGGATTTCGCGCGTGCTGCGTCTATCAAGCACGACATGGCGTCCGTTTTCTTCAGTCTGGAGATGGGGCGCAACGAGATCGTCATGCGTCTGCTCTCCGCCGAGGCGCGGGTGCCGCTGCACACCATGCGGTCCGGTCTGATGACCGACGACGACTGGGCCCGACTGGCCAGACGCATGGGCGAGGTGGCCAGCGCTCCGTTGTTCATCGACGACTCGCCGAACATGTCGATGATGGAGATCCGGGCCAAGTGCCGCCGCCTCAAGCAGCAGCACGACCTCAAACTCGTGATCGTCGACTACCTCCAGCTGATGAGCTCACCCGGCCGGGTGGAGAGCCGTCAGCAGGAGGTCTCCGAGATGTCGCGTTCCCTCAAGCTCCTGGCCAAGGAGCTGGAGGTCCCGGTGGTCGCACTGTCCCAGCTCAACCGTGGACCGGAACAACGTACCGATAAGCGCCCACAAGTGTCTGATCTTCGCGAATCGGGCAGCATCGAGCAGGATGCGGACATGGTGATCCTGCTTTACCGCGAGGACGTGCACGACAAGGAGTCGCCGCGGGCGGGCGAGGCGGACATCATCGTGGCCAAGCACCGTAACGGCCCCACCGCCGACGTGACCGTCGCCTTCCAGGGCCACTACAGCCGATTCGTCGACATGGCTCCGGGTTGATTCGTCGACTTGTCGACGGAGCGGTTTCGGTGGAGGAGCCCGGCGAGTGGGGTGTGTTCGCCGGTGGCCTCCTCCAGGGTTTCGACCAGGGTCTTCGAGGCCTCGGTGTAGACGCGGCCGCCCTCGTGGGTGAGCTGGATCTGGAAGGCGCGGGTATTGGCCAGTACATAAGTCGACTTATGTACTGGCCAAAATGTCGACAAAGAGATTCATCGATATAGCGCCCGGTCGACATCACCGCTCTTCGGAGTCGGTGATCACGGCGCCCTCGTGCAGCTCCAGGTGACGGCCGGTGAAGCGTTCGCGCATCATCCGGTCGTGTGTCACCAGCACCAGCGCGCCCGTGTAGTGGGCCAGTGCCTCCTCCAGCTCCTCCACCAGGCCGGGGGAGAGGTGGTTAGTCGGCTCGTCCAATAGCAGCAGGTCGTGGGCGCCCGACGTCAGCCGGGCCACCTCGATCCTGCGACGCTGCCCCACGGACAGTGAAGCCACCTTCTGGTCGAGGTCGCCGACCCGGAAGAGTCCGAGCGCGGCAAGCTCGTCCCGGTACTCCTCGGGCTGGCCCGGGCGTCCGACCGCGTAGGCCTGGAGTGCGGTCCGGCCCTCGGGCACCGGTGCGTTCTCCTGCCGGAGCAGGCCGATCCGCTCCGGCAGGCCCGTCCGGCCGGTATCCGGGAGCAGCTCCCCGGACAGGACCCGGACCAGGGTGGTCTTGCCCGCCCCGTTCGGGCCGGTGACCAGGACCCGTTCACCGGGTGCCAGGGACAGGGCGCGCACGTCCAGCCGGTGGTCTACCCGGACCCGTTCCAGCTCGGCGACCGGGGGCGGGTTCGCCTCCTCTTCGGTGAGGGGGCCGGCGAACTCGGCGCTCATCTGGAGCGGGACCGGAGGCGGAGCCACAGGTTGCGCGGTCAGTCGGGCCATCCTCTCCTTGGCGTTGCGGATCCGGCCCATGGAGCCGTGTGCCGCGCCGCGCATCTTGAACGCGCCGTGGCCGAACGCCGCCTTCTCCATCTTGCGCGGGATCGCCTGTAGTGCGGCGATGTGGTTGTCGGCCAGCCGCCGCTGCCTGGCCAGGTCCTGTTTCCAGTCCTCGTACTCGCGGAGCCAGCGGGCCCGGGCCGCCGCCTTCGCGGCGAGGTACCCGTCGTACCCGTTGCCGTACCGGCTGACCTGGTGGGTGTCCGTGTCCACTTCGAGGACGGTGTCGGTCACCCCGGCCAGGAAGGCCCGGTCGTGGGTGACGGCGACGACGGTGCCCCGGTGCTTGTGGAGCCGTTCCTCCAGCCAGGAGACCGCACGGTCGTCCAGGTCGTTGGTGGGCTCGTCCAGCAGGAGGAGTTCGGGTGAGGCGGCCAGCATCGCGGCCAGGGCCAGCCTCGAACGCTCGCCGCCGGACAGCGTCCGCAGCGGACGGTCCCGGTCCAGGCCGGGCAGGCCCAGGCCGTGCAGGCCTGCGTCGACACGGGCGTCGGCGTCGTAGCCGTCGCGTGCCTCGAACTCCGTCAGGAGGTCGCCGTAGGCGTCGAGTTCCTCCGGTGTCGCGTCGCCGAGGGTTGCTTCGGCCCGGTGGATGCGGGTTTCAAGGTCCCGGAGTTCCTGGAGCGCGGCGTCGATCGCGTCGCCGACGGTGCCGTTCGGTATCCCGCCGGAGACTCTTTCGAGGGTCTGGGGCAGGTAGCCGACACCGCCCGCGGCCCGGACGGTGAGCTCCCCGTTGTCGGGTTCCTCCTCGCCCGCGAGGAGGCGTAGGAGGGTGCTCTTGCCGGAGCCGTTGTCGCCGATCACGCCGACGCGTTCGCCGGGGCTGATCGTGAGGCTGACGCGGTCGAGGACGGTGTGGTCGCCGTAGCGCTTGCTGATCTGGTTCAGGGCGAGCTGGGAGCGGCGTTGGAGTCGGGTATCGAGCATGGGGTTCCCCTGGTCTGCGTGGTGGGCCGATGGTGGTCGGGGCCACGGGTCGCCGAGGAGAGCCGGAGGCTTCGGGCACGAACACACAGGTGTGCCGGTGGTCCGAAAAAGGGTGCATGAGGCTGTCCGTACGCGACCGCGGCAGGGTGACGCCGACGGAGCGGGCACGGCACCGCGGTGGCGTGGGCACCAGCTCGGAACGTGGGCGTCCGGCGCGGGTCACAGGAAGATGTAAAGCCTCATGAGTGAGACGATACGTCTCGTTTCAGAAAGCGTCAAGGCGTCCGGATGAGACGGGCATCACTTTCGACTGTCGTCGTGCGCCTCACATAAGGACATCCGAATCAGGTTTTATGACCTTGCCGATTTGTCGACATAGCGATGAAGCGGTTTCGGAAAGTGAGCTCCGAGGGCATGACGAAGGGCCGCCCGCGCGGATGGCGGGCGGCCCTTCGGGGTTGTGCTGAATAGCCCTTCGGGCTGCGTCGGGGGCTGCTTAGAGCCAGCGCGCCTCGGGCCGGGTGCGGCCGTTGTCGTCGGTGACCAGGACCCAGTGCATTATCGGGTGCTCCGAAGTGGTCGTGTCGGCGTTCTCGTGGTCCGCGCGCGGCTTGGGTACCAGCGCGGGCTCGGGGGTCAGGCCGGAGAGCCGGCGGCTCGCAGCGGCGGACCTGGTGCGCCTGGAGGTGGTCACGGAGCGAGTGAGGTGCGGCCCGTTTTCGGTCCTGCGTGCCATGTAGCCCTCCTCGTTTCCTTATCAGATGACCCAAGTTAACCCTATGTTCACCTTGAAGTCAATCGGGCCCCGCGTCAGGTCGGCCACTGGGCAGGCTTGTTGGGGGTTCTGGGTTTCCAGGGTGAACGGAAGGTGAACAGAACGGGAACCGGGCTCTTCCTGGAAGCCGGAGCCGTGCCCAGGGTCGGCCCCCGGACACGAGAAAGCACCCGCCACCTGGACGGGTGCCTCGCGAACGAGTGTGGTCGGGTGTACGGCCCGGCTACTCCTTGAAGATCAGTCCCACGACCTCGAGGTAGAGCTGCTCGGGGTAGGGAATGAAAGCGATCCTGCTGAGCGCCTGGTCCTGACCGGCGGACTCCATCACGAAGGTGCCGTACCCGAGGAAGCGGCCGAGCAGTGTTCTCTCGAACCGCATGTCGGTGACCTTGCCCAGCGGCATCATGTTCACCTGCCGGGTGATCAGCCCCGTGGTCAGCAGTAGTCGCGCCGACGTGATCACGAAGTAGTCGACCGACCACTCGGCGACCCGCCAGACGAACCACACCAGCACCAGCAGCCAGAGCCACCAGACCAGGGCCAGCGTCGCGTTGCTGTTGGCACCGATCGTCCTGCTCAGGATGGCCGCGAAGACCAGGGCCGCCAGAACCGCACCCACCGGTCCGATGAGGACCGCGGGGTGCCGACGGATGGTCACGACGTCCTGCTCATGGGGCAGGAGGTAGCGGTTCACCGATGCTGGAGCCGCATTGCTCGAGGCTACGAGCTTCATGACACCCGACCCATTCCCCGCCTACGACAGCAGCGTGTTGACGAACCGGGACATCGACTCTGCGCCACCCACCAGGAGATCCAGTCCGCTCTGAATCACTCCGGCCGCGCTTTCTGGCTGCGTAAGCAGATAAAACGCCACGAAAGCGATGAGCGCGTAACCGCCCCATTTCTTCAACTTCGCCACGACTGACTCCCCTTGGAATCCACCTGACCCACCAACCCAGCAGTGATTGTTCCATCGACCATCATGCCCGTAAAGCCTGGAGCACACCCTCGGCGTGGCGTTATGTCGGACGTTCGACGCTTGCGGGTTGTGTCCGGTTCCGGTGGTGTTGGTAACTCAGTGAAAGACGGTCCGGAAAGAGTTTTCGTTCTTGGCCAGGTCAGGGCGGTGAAAAGTGCGGCCTGAGTCGGCCGCTGGGGGGCGGGGGAGCGCGTGGGAACGGTGCCGGGTTCCGAGGAGGGGTCCGCCGATGCAGGGAGTGAGACGACAGGGAACCCGGTTCTTCACGTTCCGAAGAGGGAAGTAGTGCGGGGCCGAAACCGGCGCGGGGGGAGCGCCAGGGATGTGGGGCCGTAGGAGGGTCTAGCGCTGCTCCGCGAAGGCCAGAGCGAGCACCTGGAGGTGCTGGCGGGCGATCCGCTCCACGAGGTCCGGGGTGGCTCGGCCGGTCACGTCCTGGGCGCCGTGTCTGGCCGCGTCCACGCACCGGGAGACGGTGGAGGAGTGGTGCACCTCGGAGAACTCGGAGGACAGGCGACTGATGACAGGTCTGAAGTGGTGGTCGCGGGCGGCCGGGGTTGTCGAGGGGGAGGGGTTCTCGGGCATCTCACTCCTTAGGGCTGCGAGGGCGGAACAGCACGGCGCGTGTGCGCTCGGGGGCTTTGCGTAGCCACTGGAGGGTTGCCGGAGCCCCGCGCCGGAAACAGGTGGCGGGGTTCGGATATCAGTGGGCTAGGCCCCTTGTGGGGTGGTTTCGGTCTGGCGTGTACCCAGTTACGGGTGGTCAGGAACCATGATCACTCTAATCTGTTACGTTCCAATCTCGAAATGAATTCGGCTAATGCAACACCGTGTCGCCCCGGTGCCTGACCCAGCGGGCTCGACCTGGGGCAACGTCCGGGCAGGTGTGGGCACGATGGGACCAATGCCCGATTTTCGGGCGTTCATTCACCCCGGGCCAAAAAGAACCGAAAAAGCGCCCAACCGGTGATCCGGTTGGGCGCTTGTGTCCCTGTGACGGGAGCCTGAGATCAGGAGCAGCCGTACAGACGGTCGCCCGCGTCGCCCAGCCCCGGGAGGATGAAGCCGTTCTCGTTCAGCCGCTCGTCCACCGCCGCGGTCACTACGCGCAGCGTCGCGCCGTGGTTGTCGGGCAGGGTTTCGGCCAGCTTCTGCTCCACGGCCACCAGGCCCTCGGGCGCCACCAGCAGACAGATCGCGGTGATGTGGTCGGCGCCGCGCTCCACGAGCAGCTTGAGCGCCGCGGCCAGGGTGCCGCCGGTCGCCAGCATCGGGTCCAGCACGTAGCACTGGCGGCCCGACAGGTCCTGCGGGAGCCGGTCGGCGTAGGTGGCGGGCTGGAGGGTTTCCTCGTCGCGTGCCATGCCCAGGAAGCCGACCTCGGCGGTGGGCAGCAGGCGGGTCATGCCGTCGAGCATGCCCAGTCCAGCGCGCAGGATCGGGACCACCAGCGGGGTGGGGCGCGTCAGCTGGGTGCCGGTGGTCTCCACGAGCGGGGTCTCGATGGTGACCTCTGTCACGCGCACGTCCCGCGTCGCCTCGTAGGCGAGCAGGGTGACCAGCTCGTCCGTCAGTCGTCGGAAGGTCGGTGAGTCGGTCCGCACGTCGCGCAGGGTGGTCAGTTTGTGCGCGACCAAGGGGTGGTCGACGACCAGGGTTTCCAAAACGTTCTCCGGGTGAGCTGGGATAACGGGACGGTTGACGGGGAGAGGGGCCTGCCCGAGTCTAACCGCGCGTATCACCCGGATCAGGGCGCAACAGGGCCGCCACACCCCCGGATTCGCTGTCTCGGTGGTCTCCGGTGGGGAACGGGTGTGCATGGGATCGCTCACGGGGGCGCGGGAGAGGCGCCTCTCGTGAGAGCGTTAGGGCGTTCTACGGCGGACAAGCGGCTACGGCGAGGTGAGGGTGATCGTTACCATGGCACTCGCACGGGCGAGCCGGACTCCACTCGTCCGCACCGAAACACCGTCCGGGTTGGGGTGACGATGACAGTGCTCGATCATGGTGACGACGACTCGGGTGACTTCGCGGCCGTCGCGTACAGGGAAGAGGAGTACTGGGATGTCGATCTTCTCCCCGTAGCGCTGACGCACGATCTCAAGGGGCTCATCCACGCCCTGCGCCAGCAGCCGAGTATCAGCGGATCCCTCGGGCTGGTGTCGGTCGGCGACGACTTCTTCATCATCGTCCGGGTGTACGGCGGGGAGGTCTCCCTCTTCCTGTCCGATGTCACCGCTTCGGTCGACTGGCAGGTCGCCCGGGACGTCCTGGACTACCTGGACATCGACCTCCCGGACGACGACGACCTCGACCAGGTCCTGCCCGCGGGCGACCTGTCCGTGGTCGCGGACCTGGGTCTGGACGAGATGGAGCTGGGCGCTCTCGCCGGCGACCTCGACCTGTATCCGGACGAGGTGCTCGCGAGCGTGTCCGAGCGGTTGGGATTCGCCCAGTCCTTCCAGCGTGTCCTGGACGGCATGGGGTAGGGATCGCCTGGAAAACGACCAGGAGAGACAGGAGGGCACGCGGTGTCGACCTTCGCAGCCGTCTTCGCTCCGAACGGGAAGACGTGGCGGGGAAGTGAGGTCGATCTCGGTGACGTGGAGGTCATCGACGACATCACCGACCTCATGATGGACCTCGCCACAGACTGGGGCAGTGAGCTGGCCCTACTCCTGATGGAGGCGGACGACGAGTGGTTCGCCGTCGTCCGGGTGGACGAGTCCGATCCGGATCCGAGGGTCTACCTCTCCGATGGCCGGGTGGTGCACGACCATCCGCTGGCCGGGGTGCTCTCCGAAGCGGGCGGACTCGGTGCCCCAGTGCCCGCGGAGAGCGCGGGCGCGCGCCCCGATCCCAGGCCAGACGGCGACGGGGACCTGCTCACCGACCTCGGCGTGACCGAGGACGAGCTCTCTGACCTGTCCGTGGGCGGCGGTGTGCTGCCCAGCGACGTGCTCGCCGTGGTCGCCGAGCGTGCCGGTTTCGCCGAGCTCCTCGACTCGATGAGGCTGTGACCGGGTGAGCGACCGGGGGGACGGCCTGCCCGAACTCGATCGCGGCACGGTCGACGGCGCGATGCTCGAGGCCTTGGCCGAGGCCGAGCTGGCCCTGGCCACCGACGACGTGCCGGTGGGCGCCGTGGTGCTCGGGCCCGACGGGGCGGTCCTGGGCCGCGGGCACAACACGCGCGAGGCCCACGGGGACCCGACCGGGCACGCCGAGGTGCTGGCGCTGCGCGCGGCGGCCGAGGCGCACGGCGAGTGGCGGCTGTCCGGGTGCACCCTGGTGGTCACCCTGGAGCCCTGCGTGATGTGCGCGGGGGCCACGGTGCTCTCCCGGGTGGACCGCCTGGTCTACGGGGCGCGCGACGCCAAGGCGGGCGCTGCGGGTTCGGTGTGGGACCTGGTCCGGGACCCCCGGCAGAACCACCGTCCGGAAGTAGTTCCACCCGACCTGATCAGCAAGGACATCGCCGCAACGTGTTCGGATCTGCTGATTCGATTTTTCGCACGGCGCCGAGTCAGGTAGAGTACCTCTCGGTGGATTCGCCTAGTGGCCGATGGCGCCCGCCTCGAAAGCGGGTAAGGGGCAACCCTTCGAGGGTTCAAATCCCTCATCCACCGCCACCAGCCGCCCCCGGCACAGCCGGGGGCGGCTTTTTGTGCGCTCAGCCGCCCTGCGAAGCGGGCGTGTGCTCGGAGCCGGCCAGGTCGGCGATGGCCCGGTCCAGCCAGTCCACCCAGAAGCGCTCTATGTCGACACCGCCCTGGAGTACCAGCCCCTGGACCAGGTCCCGCTCGGTCCCGTGGTCGCGGGCGGCGTCGCGCCGCTGGAACTCCCGGTACTCCGCCAGCCGGGCGGCGTGCAGCGCACGGTGGCGCCGCAGCTCCGCCAACAGGTCCTCGCCCACTCCCACGACCCCCGTCGCGCGCAGGCGCAGCATCAGGGGGTCGCGCAGGGCACGCGGCTCCTCCTGCTCGCCGACCCAGCGCTCCAGCTCCTCCCGGCCCGGGGCCAGTACCTCGTACTCCTTCTTCTGGCCCCGGGTGGGCGAGTCCGCGGGCAGCGCCCGGATGTGCCCGGCCTTCTCCAGCTTGCCCAGCTCGCGATAGATCTGCTGGTGGGTGGCGGACCAGAAGTACCCGATGGAGCGGTCGAAGCGTCGGGTGAGTTCCAGTCCGGAGGAGGGCTTCTCCAGCAGGGCGGTCAGAATCGCGTGGGGCAGGGACATGAGCGCATTCTAGGTAGGGCCGGGCGGGTGGGCCGACCGGTCGGCCCACCCGCCCAGAGGGCTTACAGGGCGGCGGCCAGCTCGGTGCCCTGCTTGATGGCGCGCTTGGCGTCCAGCTCCGCGGCGACGTCGGCGCCGCCGATCAGGTGCACGGTGCGCCCGGCGGCGGTGAGCTCGTCGGCCAGGTCCCGGCGCGGGTCCTGCCCGGCGCACACCACCACGGTGTCGACGTCGAGCACCCGCTCCTCGCCGTCCACGGTCAGGTGCAGGCCCTCGTCGTCGATCCGGCGGTAGTCGGCGCCCGCGACCATCTCCACGCCGCGGTGGCGCAACTCCAGGCGGTGGATCCACCCGGTGGTCTTGCCCAGGCCCTTACCGACCTTGCTGGTCTTGCGCTGGAGCAGGTGGACCCGACGGGGCGGGGCGGGCCGCTCGGGGGCGCCCAGGCCGCCGCGCTCCTTGTAGTCGGTGTCCACGCCCCAGAGGCGGAAGAAGGTGTCCGGGTCCTGGCTGGCGTCGTCCCCGCCGTCGGTGAGGAACTCGGCGACGTCGAAGCCGATGCCGCCCGCGCCGATGATCGCGACCTTCTCACCGACCTCGGCGCCGCCGCGCAGCACGTCCACGTAGCTGACCACGCTGGCGTGGTCCACGCCCGGAATCGGCGGGGTGCGCGGGGTGACGCCGGTGGCGAGGACGACCTCGTCGTAGCCGTCGAGGTCACCGGCGGTGACGGTGGTGTTCAGCCGCACGTTCACGCCGTGCTTGTCGAGCTGGACGCGGAAGTAGCGGAGGGTCTCGTTGAACTCCTCCTTGCCGGGCACTCGGCGGGCCATGTTGAGCTGGCCGCCGATCTCGGCCGCGGAGTCGAAGAGGGTGACGCTGTGGCCGACCTCGGCGGCGGACACGGAGAAGGCGAGCCCGGCGGGGCCCGCGCCGACCACGGCCACGTTCTTGCGGGTCCGGGTGGGGGACAGGACCAGCTCGGTCTCGTGGCAGGCGCGCGGGTTGACCAGGCAGGAGGTGATCTTGAGGCTGAACGTGTGGTCCAGGCAGGCCTGGTTGCAGCCGATGCAGGTGTTGATCTCCTCCGCCTTGCCGGCCTCGGCCTTGGCGACGAAGGCGGCGTCGGCGAGCATCGGGCGGGCGAGGGAGACCATGTCGGCCTGGCCCTCGGCGATGATCCGTTCGGCGATCTCGGGGGTGTTGATGCGGTTGACCGCCACCAGCGGAACCGTCAGCTCCTTCTTGAGGCGCTGGGTGATCCAGGTGTAGGCCCCGCGCGGCACGGAGGTCGCGATGGTGGGGACGCGGGCCTCGTGCCAGCCGATGCCGGTGTTGATGATGTCGGCGCCCGCGGTCTCGATGCGCTTGCCGAGCTCGACGACCTCGTCGTAGGTGGAGCCGTCGGGCACGAGGTCGAGCATGGACAGGCGGTAGATGAGGATGAAGTCGGTGCCCACGCGCTCGCGGACGCGGCGGACGATCTCCAGGGGGAGACGGACGCGGTTGTCGAAGGAGCCGCCCCAGCGGTCCTCACGTTTGTTGGTGGCGGGCGCGATGAACTGGTTGATGAGGTAGCCCTCGGAGCCCATGACCTCGACGCCGTCGTAGCCGGCGCGCTGGGCGAGCTCGGCGCAGCGGACGAAGTCCTCGATGGTGCGCTCGATCTCCTCCTCGGTGAGGGCGTGCGGCACGAAGGGGCTGATCGGCGCCTGGAGGGCGCTGGCGGAGACGGAATCCTCACTGAAGGCGTAGCGGCCGGTGTGCAGGATCTGCATGGCGATCCTGCCGCCGTCGCGGTGCACGGCCTCGGTGATGACCCGGTGCTCGGCGACCTCTTCGTCGTTGGTCAGCTTGGCGCTGCCGGTGAAGGTGGCGCCCTCGGGGTTGGGGGCGATCCCGCCGGTGACGATGAGGCCGACCCCGCCGCGGGCGCGTTCGGCGTAGAAGGCGGCCATCCTCTCGAAACCGCCGGGGACCTCCTCCAGGCCGACGTGCATGGAGCCCATGATCACGCGGTTCTTGAGGGTGGTGAAGCCCAGGTCCAGGGGTTCCAGAAGGTGGGGGTACTCGCTCATGAAGTCTCCTCGCGCGGGGTGCCTCTGGGCCGGTGTCCTGCCGGCCCGTCTTCATTATGCAACAAGTTGCACAATGAATCGCGAGGGGGCTCGGGTTGGATTGAGACTCCTGGGGTCGGGTCCTCAGGGCTCCACCGGAAGGGGCGTTGGCCGCTTGGCAGGGCGCCCGCCACCGGAGGGGTGTCCCGAATCCGGTGCGCGAGGGTCATGGTGCCGTCTCGCTCTCGATTCGGAGCTCTGGGTCTGTTTCCTCGAAATAGAACCTTTGCATCATAGAACCTCTGTAGCATAATGGTCGTGTCATGGAACGTAATCCTGCTTGACGAGGTACACGACTGGCTCCTGGTTCTTGCCAAGGAGGACCCGAGATCGGCTGACACGGTCGTTGCCGCGATCGACATGCTGGCGGAGGTCGGTCCGATACTCGGCCGCCTTTTCGTCGATGTCATCAGCCACTCACGAATCCACAACCTGAAGGAGCTGCGTCCCCGTACGACAGGAGACACGGCGATCCGGGTGTTGTTCGTCTTCGACCCGGACAGACAGGCCGTCCTCCTGGTCGCCGGAGACAAGGCAGGTCGCTGGAAGCAGTGGTACGACAGGAACATCCCGCTGGCCGAGCTGCGTTACCAGCGGTGGTTGGACGGTGGCTACACGGAGGAGAGGGGATGAGCGCCTTGGCCAGAACCTGGGGTGAGAGCCGGGAGGAGATCATCGCGGCCGGCGGGCTCGATGAGGGACGCATCGCCGAGATCGGTCAGGGGATGCGGGCGGAAGAGCGCGCCTACCGGTTGGCCGAGGTCAGGCGTCGGCACGGCATCGATCAGACGACGCTGGCCGAGCAGCTGGGGATCTCGCAGTCGAGGGTGTCACGCATCGAGCGCGGCGAACTCGACCGGTCCGAACTGGCCACGATCAGGAGCTACGTCGAAGCCCTCGGCGGGACAGTGGAGATCGTGGCCAGGTTCGGGGACGAGGCGTTGCGTGTGGGTTGACCGTCGCGGTGTGGCGGTGCGGGCGATCGGACCGGGGCGCTCCTAGCGTTGACCGGGGGTGGTTTCCGGCCCCCGGTCGCGCCTTGCCCGGGAGGGTCCGTCATGAGCAGGAACACCGTCGCCGAACAACTCGTACGCACGCTGCTCGCCGCGGGGGTCACCCGCATCTACGGGGTCGTGGGCGACAGCCTCAACCCGGTCGTGGACGCCGTCCACAGCACCGACGGCATCGAGTGGGTGCACGTGCGCAACGAGGAGGCCGCCGCCTTCGCCGCCGCGGCTCAGGCCCAGATCGACGGGAAGCTCGCCGTCTGCGCCGGGTCCTGTGGCCCCGGGAACACCCACCTCGTCCAGGGGCTCTACGACGCTCAGCGGAGTGGAGCCCCCGTGCTCGCGCTGGCCTCGCACATCCCCTCGCACCAGATCGGGACCGGCTTCTTCCAGGAGACCCACCCCGAACGGCTCTTCGGCGACGTCACCGAGTTCCGCGAGCTGGTCGCCCACCCCGACCAGATGCCCCGGCTGGCCAGGATCGCGATCCAGCACGCCCTCGGCACCCCGGGGGTCGCCGTGCTCGTCCTGCCCGGGGACGTCGCCGGGCAGAAGGCCGCGGGCCCCGCCGACACCACCCCCGTCACCGCCGGGCAGGCTACCGCCTGGCCCGGTGAGGACGACGTCCGCGAGCTCGCTCGGCGGATCAACGAGGCGGACACGGTCGCCCTGTTCTGCGGCGCCGGGGTCCGCCACGCGCACGAGGAGGTCATGGCCCTGGCCGAGCGGGTCAACGCCCCCGTCGGGCACACCCTGCGCGGCAAGGAGTGGATCCAGTACGACAACCCGTTCGACGTGGGCATGATCGGCCTGCTCGGCTACGGCGCCTGTTACGAGGCCCTGAAGGAGGCCGACCTCACCGTCCTGCTCGGCTGCGACTTCCCCTACGACGACTTCCTGCCCAAACGCAACGTCGTGCAGGTCGACCACGACCCGCGCCGCCTGGGCCGCCGCGTCCCCCTCCAGCTCGGCGTGCACGGCGACGTCGCCGCGACCCTGCGCGCCCTGCGCCCGTCGGTCCGCCGCAAGGACGACGACACCTTCCTTAAGGACGTGCTCCGCCGCCACGAGCGCGCCCTGACCAAGGTGGTGGACGCCTACACGAAGAACATCGAGCACCACACCCCGATCCACCCCGAGTACGTGGCGAGCATCCTCGACTCCCTGGCGCCCGACGACACCGTGTTCACCGTCGACACCGGCATGAACAACGTGTGGGCCGCCCGCTACCTCACCCCGAACGGCCGCCGCCGCGTGATCGGCTCCTTCACCCACGGCACCATGGCCAACGCCCTGCCGCACGCCATCGGGGCCGCCTACGCCGCCCCGGACCGCAAGGTCGTGTCCATGTCCGGCGACGGCGGCCTGAGCATGCTCCTGGGCGAGCTGATCACCGTCCAGCAGCACGACCTGCCGATCACGACGGTGGTGTTCAACAACTCCTCGCTCGGCATGGTCCGGCTGGAGATGATGGTGGACGGCATGCCCGCCTTCGAGACCGACCACGCCCCGGTGGACTACGCCAAGGTCGCCGAGGCCGTGGGTATGCGGGCCATCCGGGTGGAGGACCCGCAGGACGTGCGGGAGGCGCTGCACCAGGCGCTGACCGCGAACGAGCCCGTGCTGGTGGACGTGGTCACCGACCCCAACGCGCTGTCGGTGCCCTCCAAGGTCACCGCCGACCAGGTCACCGGCTTCGCCCTGTCCGCGGGCCGCACGGTGCTCAGGGGCGGAGTGGGATCGATGATCGAGCTCGCCCGCTCCAACCTCCGCAACATCCCGAGGCCGTAGATCGATCTGGCGCTCTGTCTACAGGTCGCCAGATCGACAAATCCCCGTGTCGCCCATCCGGAACCGGGTATCCCACTGCCCCGGAAGGCCTCGCGACGGACCTGTGGTCCGGCGTCCGCCACCGCGCGGAGGCGGACGCGGAAGGCGGTGCGGGAGCCGAGACCCGTCTGCGCGGCGATGTCGATCGAGTACCTGTAGGCGCTGGCGGCGGGCAGCCTCCAGAGCGCCGAGAAGCCTTCGTCACACGTTTCAGGGGCTTTCCCGCGCGGGGCCGGAGCCGAGGTGACGTGAAAGGCCTGGGATTCGCGCCCGCAAGCCGACCTTCGTCACCCGGGAGGCGTTGCGGGGCCGACTTTTGTAGGGGGGTGGGTTGGCTCTCGCGGACGATGTCGGGACAGGGCCGATTTTCTAGGGTCGTACGTGACGGAAAGAAACTGCGTGGTCACGCACACAACCTGAGGGATGAGTCGGACATGGTCGGTATTCGCGGGAACACGAACGGGATCGGACGAAACCGGGGTCGGGTGGCGGCAGCCTCGGGGGCGGTGGGAATGACATTCCTGCTCGGCGCGGTGGTGCTGGCCGCTCCCGCCTCCGCTGTCATCGGCGGGGTCGACGCCACCGAGGAGTATCCGTTCGTGGCCGCCCTGTTCGACGACCAGGGCCTGCACTACTGCGGGGGGTCGCTGATCGACGAGCAGTGGGTGCTCACCGCCGCTCACTGCTCCGACTTCGACCTGCTTGCGACGGAGAGCATCTCCGTGCGGGTGGGCAGCAACGACATCGGCGAGGGCGGCAGCGAACGCGAGGTGACGAAGGTGGTCCAGCACCCGGACTACGAGGCGCGGGACGTCAGCGACAACCCCGACTACCCCAACTCGTTCCTCCTCGTACGCAAGGACATCTCACTGCTCAAGCTGGACTCCCCGGTCGATCAGGCGCCTGTTCGCGTCGCCGAGGACCGACCGGAGCCGGGTGCCGCGGTGCGCGCCCTCGGCTGGGGCGTGGTCGATGAGCTCGGCTGGGAGCCCAAGCCGGAGATCCTGCAGCAGCTCGACACCGAGATCGTGTCCGACGACCGGTGCGCGGAGCTTGACGGCGACCTGTGCTCCGAACACCCCACCGACGAGGCGCAGGTCTGCTCGACCGACTCCGGCAGCCCCGTGATCCGCGGAGGTGAGGGGGACTGGGAACTGATCGGGTTGACCAGTCGTGACGGCGACTACGACGAGAACGTGGCATGCGTGGGCCCGTGGGTCTTCACCGAAGCGGCCAAGCACGGCGACTGGGTCGCCAGCACGGTCGGAAAGTAGCCCGCCCTCCGGTCCCGGCAGCGCCACGGTGCGGCGACAGCGGGGGCGTGGGCCTCACCGGCCTGAACCCAAGGCGGAGGGCGGCCCGCACGGCCACGGCCCGCACAGCACGCGGCGGACGCGAGGGGCCAATGGGACTGCCCTCGACGGGTTCCGGCCGGCATCGCGCTCGCCGTCGCCGTAGCGGCCCCTGCTCGCTGATACCCGCCATCACCGGAATTGAGGGTGGCAACGACGAAGGCCCCGATCGCAGCGCGATCGGGGCCTTCGTTCCTGTGGCGGAGGATAGGGGATTCGAACCCCTGAGGGATTGCTCCCAACACGCTTTCCAAGCGTGCGCCCTAGGCCACTAGGCGAATCCTCCGTGGATCACTCTACAGGCTTCTCGGGAGTGGTTCGAACGGATTCGGAGGGGTGCCGGGAGAGGGTCCGGCTCGGGTTGCGGGGGCCCGCGGTTCGGATACACTCGGGGCAGACCCCTCGTGCGGCGTCACCCTATGAACCTCCCCAGGGCCGGAAGGCAGCAAGGATAAGTGGGCTCTGGCGGGTGCGCGGGGGGTCCTTTCTTGTTTCTGGGGGTGTCTCGCCCCAGTGCCGCCCCCTTCCGGTTTCCCCGACCAGGCGTGAGTTGTCACTGCCAAGGGGTTGAATGGGACCGAGGCAGGGACACAGGGGAGTGATCACACCGTGAGCATCGCGCTGTACCGCAAGTACCGTCCCGCGACGTTCGGTGAGGTGCGCGGTCAGGAACACGTGACCGACCCGCTGCGCCAGGCGTTGCGCAGCGGACGCATCAACCACGCCTATCTCTTCAGCGGCCCGCGCGGCTGCGGCAAGACGACCAGCGCGCGCATCCTCGCGCGCTCCCTCAACTGCGAGCAGGGCCCCACCCCCGACCCCTGCGGGACCTGCGACTCCTGCGTGGCGCTCGCCCCCGACGGCGGCGGCAGCATCGACGTGATCGAGATCGACGCCGCCTCCCACGGTGGTGTCGACGACGCCCGCGACCTGCGCGAACGTGCGTTCTTCTCACCGGTCAACTCGCGCTACAAGATCTACATCATCGACGAGGCGCACATGGTGACCCGCGAGGGTTTCAACGCGCTCCTCAAGCTGGTGGAGGAACCCCCGCCGCACCTGAAGTTCGTGTTCGCCACCACCGAACCCGAGAAGGTCATCGGCACGATCCGTTCGCGGACCCACCACTACCCCTTCCGGCTCATTCCGCCGAGCACCCTCAAGGAGCTCATGGAGGACCTCCTCAAGCAGGAGGACGTCTCCTACGACCCCGCCGCACTGCCGCTGGTCGTGCGCGCCGGCGCCGGTTCGGCCCGTGACACCCTCTCTGTCCTGGACCAGCTCATCGCCGGTTCGGACGAGGGCGGCATCACCCGCGAGGGCGCGGTCTCCCTGCTCGGCTACACCGACTCCAGCCTGCTCGGCGAGATGGTCGACGCCCTGGGCGCCCGTGACGGCGCCGCCGCGTTCAGCCTGGTCGACCGGATCGTCGAGGGCGGGCACGACCCGCGCCGCTTCACCACGGACCTGCTGGAGCGCTTCCGCGACCTCGTGGTGCTCGCCGCCGTCCCGGATGCCCTGGACAAGGGGCTGGTGAACGTCTCTCCGGAGTCCGCGGAGCAGATGAAGGAACAGGCCGCCCGGCTCGGCCCGGCCGAGCTGTCCAGAGGCGCCGAGATCCTCAACCAGGGGCTGACCGAGATGCGCGGTGCGACCGCGCCCAGGCTGCTCCTGGAACTCATGTGCTCGCGCATCCTGCTGCCCGCCACCGACGGCGCCCAGGGCGCCGCGCTGCTGGCCCGGTTGGAGCAGATGGAGCGCCGCGTCGCCTCCGGCGCCGTCGCCCCGGCCGCGTCAGCTCCGGCACCCGCCGCACCTGCTCCCGCGGCCCCGGCTCCTCAGGCTCCTGCGCCTGCCGCGCCCGCGCCGCAGGCGCCAGCACGGCCCAGCGCACCCGAACCCGCTCCTCGTCCGGCGCCCCCAGCGGCCGCCGGTGAGCCCGCGGGCTGGGACGCCCCGCCGCGCAACGCCCCCGAACCCGCGCAGGGTGCCGCGGCGTCCGCACCCGCGGGCGGTGGCGGCCCGCTCGACCTGGGCCGGGTCCAGGGCGCCTGGCACCAGATCCTGGAGGCGGTCAAGGGCCGCCGCCGGTTCACCTGGATGGTGCTGACCGGCAGCGACGTCCAGCCGGTCGGGGTCGAGGGCAATACCGTGCTGCTCGGCTTCAGCAAGCCCAACGAGGCCAAGGGCTTCAGTAACAGCGGCAGCGACAAGGTCGTCGCCGGCGCGATTCAGCAGGTCCTCGGGGCCGAGGTCCGGGTGGCCCCCGCCAGTGGCGGCAACCAGGCGCCCCCGCGCCGCGCCGAACCCGCTCCGCGCCCGGCTCCGCAGCCGCAGGCGCCGCAGCCTGCCGAGCCCGCGGGTTGGGACGCCCCGGCCCCCGCCCCGCAGGCGGAACAGCCCGGGCCCGGTGCTCCCGAAGCCGCGTCGGCCCCGCAGGCCGCCCCCGCGCAGCCCGCGGGTCCGCCGCCGGACCGGATCGTCACCGGGCTCCAGGAGCCGCCGCCCGACCCGTACGAGGACGGTGCCGCGGCCCCGCCGCCGGACGATGGCGGTTTCGGCCGTCCCGTTCAGCGCGGACCGGCCCCGAAGACGGCCGAGCCCAGCGCCCCGGCACCCAGCGCTCCGGTACCCAGTGCATCCGCGCCGAGTGTTCCCGCGTCCAGCGCTCCAGCCCCGAACAGCCAGCCCCAGGGCGGGTCGGGCTCGAACACCTCCGGTGGTTCCGGCGGCGGTTCGGGCACGCGCCCCGCGGGCGGCGGCGCCGCGCTCATCGAGACCGAGCTCGGGGGCAAGCTGCTTGAGGAGATCGAACACGGGGCCGCCCCCGAGGCCTGACCGTCCTACTGTCCTGGACCCGGACCTGGATCCGAACCCGGGCCCGGACCCGGACCGAGCGTCGGGATCAGGGCCGCAGTCCGCGCAGGACCGTGTCCACGAGCCGGTCCACGTACTCGTGCGTCAGCGGTCCGGTGCGCAGCAGCCACCGGTGGTTGATCGGACCGTTGAGCATCTCCACGGCGAGGTCGAGGTCGGCGTCCGGGGCGAGCTGACCGGCGTCCTGCCCGGAGCGCAGCCGGGCCCGGACCGCCTCGCTGTTGGGCTGGATGAGCCGTTCGGTGACGGCTCGCGCGAACTCCTCGTCGTGCTGGACCTCCGCAGTGAAGGCCCGCGTGGTGCGGTCCATGGCCGGGTCGGCGAACTCGTCGGCGGTGGCGCGGAACACGGTCTTGAGGTCGGCGGCCAGGTCGCCGGTGTCGGGCAGGGGCAGCCCGGCCTCGGCCCCGGTCAGCCTGGTGAAGACCTCGAAGACCACGGCGGCCTTGGAAGGCCACCAGCGGTAGATGGTCTGCTTGCCGACCTTCGCGCGGGCGGCGATGGCCTCCACGGTGAGCTTGGCGTAACCGACCTCACCCAGCAGTTCGGCGGCGGCGTCGATGACGGCGTTCTGCGCGCGTTGGCTGCGACGGCGGGGATCCGGGGCCCGTCGGTTCTGTTCAGCGGTGTTGTCGGCCATGGCTCCACGGTATCCGCTGGGAAATGACGAGACGTCTCGTATTAAAGCCGGTATTATCAGGTGCGACGATCTAAACGAGACGCTATGTCTCGTTGGTCGGTGCAGGGAAGGACAACAGACATGTCCAAGAACAGCGACAACCTTCTCGGGATGGGTGGGCAGCGCACCACCGTCTCCCGGTCCGCGATGCGCGGCAACAGCGCCGAGGCCAAGGGCGGTCCCAGCGACGACGCGCGCGAGCGCAAGCAGGAGCTGCTGCGCAAGCTTCGGGAGAAGCACTCCACCCAGGAGAGCAAGGACACCGCGGGTCAGTCATGACCGCTCGGCGGCGGCCCCCACCGGCAGGACCGGTCGGGGGCCGTCGGCGTTCCCGGGCCCTGGCGGCTCCGCCCGAGCCCCGGCCCTGTACGAACCCCGACCTCGTGCGGGCAGCGACCCCGCTCAGACCAGGGAGCCGACCGGCCAGGACCGTCCGTCCGGTGCGTCCAGCCACACTCGCTGCTCCCCGTCGGCCGCTACCAGCAGGCCGAACCGGCTCGGGCCGGGCTTTCCCAGGGCGGACCACTCCAACAGGGCCTCCTCGACCTCGTCCCAGATACTTCTGGGTCCGCCCTGCTCGATCATCCACGAGGTGCCGTAGGGGTAGATCCGCACCCACGACTCCCCCCACCGGTCGCACAGCCACATCCCCGAACCCGTGCCGATCCACCGGCGCCGCATCCGCCAGTCCGGGACCATGACCGAGACGGCGAAGGCCGAGGCGAAGGCCAGCATCGGGGCGACCGGGTCGACCTGGGTGAGCCGGTACTCGTCCGGCTGCTGTCCGGCGTCTCGTACCGGGGGCAGGGCCGAACCGGGCGTGCGCAACGGGACGAACCCGACCCCGCCGTGGAAGCGGCCCAGCGCCGCGAGGCCTTGAACGCCTGAACCCCCAGGGGCCCCGGCATCCCCGGCGCCGAGTTCGAGCCGCATGAGTACGCCCGCGCTCTCCAACATCCCCCAGGGGCACACCACGAGTCCGTCGTCGGTGAGCTGTTCGAGCCAGGCCGCGGGCACCCGGCGCACCCCGCAGGCGCTGATGATCCGGTCGAAGGGCGCCGCTTCCGGGTAGCCGCCGTGGCCGTCGGTCAGATGGGTGCCGGGGGAGAACCCCGCGTCCCGGAGCGCCTCCCGGGCAGCGTCCAGCAACCGCTCGTCGATTTCCACCGAGGTGACGGATCCGTCGCCGAGGCGGTGGGCGAGCAGCGCGGTGTTCCATCCCGTGCCGGTGCCGACCTCCAGCACCTTCTGCCCGTCAGCGAGGTCGGCGAGTTCCAGCATCCGCGCCAGCACGGTCGGCGCGGAGCTGCACGAGGTGGCGGCTCCTCTGCCGCGCTGTCTGGGCACTTCGGGCCCTTCGATCCTGGTGACGATGGCGTTGTCCGTGTACACGGCGGCCAGCCAGCGGTCGGGGTTGCCCATGGCGTTCAGGGCGCCGCCGTTGGCGGTCAGCGCGCCGTTCTCCGGGATGAACAGGTGACGGGGCACGGAACGGAAGGCGTCGACGAGTGCGGCGTCGGTCAGCGTGCCGTCCGCGATTATCGCCTCGATCAGAGCCGAGTTACGCTCTCTGGCGGTCAACACGTCCTCAGTCCCCTGTTGTTCTCGCTGTTCAAGGATGGTGTCCCCGGATATCAGTGGTACCCGGGAACCCCGCGGGACATCCTTTCAACCGACCGTGATTTTTTCGCTACTCCTCGACCTCGCGCCTGGTGAAATCAGGTCAACGGTGCCACCAAGTACTCGTTGCCGCCTACAAAGCCGTTGCCGCTGGTTCCGTCGGCCTCGTCATGCCCGGGGTAGTCCACGTAGCCGCGTGCGCCGGACGTGTAGTGGAAGTTCTTCTCCCGGATCTCGGCCCAGGGCACCCCGGCCGCCAGCCGTTCGACCACGTCCGGGTTGGCGATGTAGGGCCGTCCCACGGAGACGAGGTCGGCCCGTCCCCCGTCGAGCAGCGCGGCCGCGCTCTGCGGGGTGGTCGCCTCGTGTTCGCCGGTGTTGCCCACGAGCGTGCCCGACCAGTCCCGGCGCGCCTCAGCCAGCGCGGGGTGGCGGGGATCTTCTGTGACGTGCAGGTAGGCCAGGCCCAGCGGCGCGATCAGGCGCAGCAGCTCCCGGTAGACCGGGGCCGGGTCGCGCTCCACCATCTCGAACTGCCGGTTCCCGGGGGAGAGCCGCAGCCCCACCCGGTCCGCCCCGACGGCGTCCGCGACCGCCTCGGTGACCTCCACGGGGAACCGGATTCGGCCGGAGGTCCCGCCACCGTAGGCGTCTGTGCGCAGGTTGGTGTTGTCGGCGAGGAACTGGTGCGGCAGGTATCCGTTGGCCCCGTGGATCTCGACCCCGTCGAACCCGGCCCGCAGCGCCGCCCGGGCCGCGTCCGCGTACTCGGTGACGGTCCGCGCGATCTCCCCGGTGGTCAGCGCGCGCGGGGAGACCGGGGCGACCTTGCCGTCCAGGGTGTGTACGAGGTCGGTCCGCGGCACCGCCGAGGGCGCTACCGGGGTACCGCCGTCGGGGCGGTTGGCCGGGTGCCCGCCGCGTCCGGCGTGCATGAGCTGGGCGAAGATCCGGCCGCCCGCCGCGTGCACGGCGTCGGTCACGCGCCGCCACCCCCGGACCTGCTCGGCCGAGTACAGGCCCGGCTCGGTCAGGTACTGCTGTCCGGCCATGCTGGGCGCGATCCCCTCGGAGACGATCAGGCCCGCGCCGGCCCGCTGGGTGTAGTAGGCGGTCATGAGCTCGGTGGGTACCCCGTCGCGGTCGGCGCGCAGCCGGGTCATCGGGGCCATGACGACCCGGTTGGGCAGGTGTAGCGGGCCGAGGTCGTAGGTGCTGAGCAGAGGGTTCGGGGTCTGGTTCGGGTCTTCGTTCGGGTGCTTCGTCGAGGTGTCCATGACGCGAGCGTAGAATCTGACATCCGTGTGAGGTTCAAGTGTTCGTGACCAGGGTCACGCATCGTGCCGGAGGTGCCTGTGCGTATCGGTGAACTGTCCGCGCGCAGCGGGGTGAGCCCCCGCTCGCTGCGCTACTACGAGGAGCGGGGGCTGCTCGCCTCCCGGCGCACGTCCGGCGGCCACCGCGAGTACGGCGAGGACGCGGTGGAGCGGGTGGACCGCGTCCAGTGCCTGCTCGGGGCCGGGCTCAACACCGAGACCATCCGTGAACTGCTGCCCTGCGTGTACGCGCAGGAGCGCGGGGAACCCGCGCCGGACCTGCTCGACTGGCTGTGTGCCGAACGCGACCGGGTGACCGGCGCGATCCGCGGTCTGGAACGCACCCGGGAGGCCCTGGACGAGGTCATCGAGAACGCCAGGAACTCCCCGACCGAAGGCCGGGTGAACGCCGGCCGAGCTGTCGGCGCAGGCAGCGGGGGAGCCTTGGTCGGACCGGTTACCCTCACAGGCAAGTGACACGCAGCTACGAACAGCACCATGTGTGCGGCGAGGAGATGGCCGTGAACCCTGGCGGAATGGACATGCAGGCCCTGCTTCAGCAGGCCCAGCAGATGCAGCAGCAGCTGGCGCAGGCCCAGCAGGCCCTGGAGGAGGCCGAGGTCGAGGGCACCTCCGGCGGCGGCCTGGTCAAGGTCAAGCTGAGCGGGCGCGGACAGGTCGAGGACATCACCGTCGACCCCAAGGCCGTGGACCCCACCGACGCGGAGGAGACCGCGCAGACCGTGGCGGACCTGGTCCTGGCGGCCATCCGTGACGCCGAGGCGCAGGTCGAGCGCCTCCAGCAGGAGAAGATGGGCCCGCTGGCCGAGGGTCTGGGCGGCGGCGGGATGCCCGGCGGCATGCCCGGTCTCCCCGGCTTCTAGGCCTGCCTTCAGACCCATCTTCGAGGCACACCTCGGATCCTCGCAGTCGCCGCTCCGGTGCCCACCGGCACCGGGGCGGCGCCCTTTCCGGCGGCTTCCCGCCTTCCGGTGCCTTCGGCCGAGACACGACCGGGCCGCCGTCGCAAGAGGTCACCGCCCCCCGATACGGTGGGGTGAGGGGACAGGAGCAGCCCCGCCGGGCCCCGGCCCGGTTCCGACCGAGTGGGTAGGTATGTACGAAGGCGCGGTTCAGAATCTGATCGACGAGCTCGGGCGGCTGCCCGGCGTCGGTCCGAAAAGCGCGCAACGCATCGCCTTCCACCTGCTGTCCGCGGAACACGCGGATGTCAAGCGCCTGGTCAACGCACTCGTCGAGGTCAAGGAGCGGGTTCGCTTCTGCTCGATCTGCGGCAACGTCGCCGAGGAAACCGAGTGCCGTATCTGCCGTGACGCCCGCCGCGACGCCGCCGTCATCTGCGTCGTCGAGGAATCCAAGGACGTCGTCGCCATCGAACGCACCCGCGAGTTCCGCGGGCGCTACCACGTGCTCGGGGGCGCAATCAGCCCCATCGAGGGTGTGGGCCCCGACGACCTCCGGGTCAAGGAGCTCATGACCCGCCTGGCTGACGGCCAGATCACCGAGCTCATCCTGGCGACCGACCCGAACCTGGAAGGGGAGGCCACCGCGACCTACCTGGCGCGGCTGGTCAAACCCATGGGCCTGAAAGTCACCCGTCTGGCCAGCGGGCTGCCCGTCGGCGGCGACCTCGAGTACGCCGACGAAGTCACTCTCGGACGTGCCTTCGAGGGCCGCCGCAGCCTGGAGTTCTAGCTCACACTTCGCCGTAATCTGGTCGAAATATGAGTAACCTCCGTTCGAACGGGTAGGCCCGAGCGCTGGTGTGTCAAGACGCCACGCCCTCCCTCCGCAGGTCGGAGCGGGTGTTGTTGGCGTCGCTAGCTACACTCCGATTGTTAATTGTCTTGATCCCAACTCCTCAGGAGCATCGATCGTGGCCCTAATCGTGCAGAAGTACGGTGGGTCTTCCGTGGCTGACGCGGAAGCCATCAAGCGAGTAGCCCAAAGGATCGTGGCTCAGAAAAAGGCGGGACATGACGTCGTGGTCGTGGTCTCGGCCATGGGCGACACGACCGACGAACTGCTGGACCTGGCGGAACAGGTCTCCCCGATGCCTCCGGCGCGCGAGCTCGACATGCTCGTCACCGCCGGTGAGCGCATGTCGATGGCCCTCGTGGCGATGGCCATCGAGAACCTCGGGTACGAGGCCCGTTCCTTCACCGGATCCCAGGCCGGGGTCATCACCACGTCGTTGCACGGCAACGCCAAGATCATCGACGTGACCCCCGGGCGCATCCAGGAGGCCATCGGCGAGGGTGCGATCTGCATCGTCGCGGGCTTCCAGGGCGTCTCCCAGGACACCAAGGACATCACGTCCCTGGGTCGTGGCGGTTCCGACACCACTGCCGTCGCTCTCGCGGGCGCGCTCAACGCCGACGCCTGCGAGATCTACAGCGACGTGGACGGCGTGTTCACCGCCGACCCGCGCGTCGTTCCCACCGCGCAGCGCATCCCGCAGATCTCCTATGAGGAGATGCTGGAGATGGCCGCCAGCGGCACGAAGATCCTGCACCTGCGCTGCGTCGAGTACGCGCGCCAGTACAACATTCCCCTGCACGTCCGCTCGTCGTTCAGCCAGAAGCCTGGAACGTGGATCGTTTCGGAAGTCGAGGAAAGCGAAGGCATGGAACAGCCGATCATCTCCGGGGTCTCCCACGACCGGAGCGAAGCCAAGATCACCGTCGTCGGCGTCCCCGACAAGGTCGGTGAGGCCGCGACGATCTTCAAGGCGCTCGCGGACGCCGAGATCAACATCGACATGATCGTGCAGAACGTGTCGGCGGTCTCCACCTCCCGCACGGACATCTCGTTCACCGCGCCGAAGGAGTTCGGCAAGGTGGCGGTGTCCGCCCTGAAGAAGGTCCAGGAGAAGGTCGGTTACGACTCCCTGCGCTACGACGACAAGATCGGCAAGGTCTCGCTGATCGGCGCCGGCATGCGCTCCTACCCGGGCGTCACCGCGCGCTTCTTCGACGCGATCGCCTCCTCCGGCACCAACGTCGAGATGATCTCCACCTCGGAGATCCGCATCTCGGTCATCGTCGAGGAGGACCAGGTCGACGCCGCGGTCCAGGCCGCGCACAGTGAGTTCCAGCTCGACGCCGACCAGGTCGAGGCTGTCGTCTACGGAGGTACCGGCCGATGAGCAACCGTCTTCCCACCCTGGCCATCGTCGGCGCGACCGGCGCCGTCGGCACCGTCATGCTCGACATCCTCACCCAGCGTGAGAACGTGTGGGGCGAGATCCGCCTGATCGCCTCCCCGCGCAGCGCGGGCAAGGTCCTGAGCGTGCGCGGCGAGGACGTCGTCGTGCAGGCGCTGGCGCCCGAGGTCTTCGACGGCGTCGACGTCGCCATGTTCGACGTACCGGACGAGGTGTCCAAGGAGTGGGCGCCGATCGCCGCCGCTCGCGGTGCGGTCGCCGTCGACAACTCCGGTGCGTTCCGCCTGGACTCCGACGTCCCGCTGGTGGTTCCCGAGGTCAACGCGGACCAGGTGCGCAACCGTCCGCGCGGCATCATCTCGAACCCGAACTGCACCACCCTGTCGATGATCGTGGCGATCGGTGCCCTGCACCGGACCTACGGCGTCAAGGAGCTCGTGGTCTCCTCCTACCAGGCCGCCTCCGGCGCCGGCCAGGAGGGCATCGACGTCCTGCGCGACCAGATGGCCAAGGCCGCCTCGGACCGCACCCTCGGTGACAACACGGGCGACATGCGCTCGGCCGTCGACGAGCTCGGCCCCTTCCCGGCGCCGCTGGCCTACAACGTCGTGCCGTGGGCGGGTTCGCTCAAGGACGACGGCTGGTCCTCGGAGGAGCTGAAGGTCCGCAACGAGTCCCGCAAGATCCTGGGTCTGCCGGACCTGAAGGTCTCCGCCACCTGCGTGCGCGTCCCGGTAATCACCACGCACTCGCTGGTCGTGCACGCGACCTTCGACAGCGAGATCGCCGCCGACGACGCCCGCAAGCTGCTGGGCGCCGCCGAGGGCGTCGAGGTCCTGGACGACCCCGCCAAGGGCGAGTTCCCGACCCCGAACGACGTCGTGGGCACCGACCCGACCTGGGTCGGCCGGATCCGCCAGTCCATCGACGACCCCAAGTCGCTCGACCTCTTCCTGTGCGGGGACAACCTGCGCAAGGGCGCCGCGCTGAACACCGCGCAGATCGCCGAGGTCGTCGCCAAGGAGTTCACCCAGGCCTGAGCCTGACCGTGTCCGGGGCTGATCTGATCAGCTCTGCCCCGGCCGGAGAGTAACTGAGGGCGGTGGTTCGCCCCTTCCGCGGAGAGGTTCGCGGAGGAGACGGGCCACCGCCCTTCGGCGTGCGCGGCTGCCCCCAGCACCCCTGCCCCCTGCCCCAGGCTCCGTGATCTTGCTACCAGAAGCGCTGAGCCACTGAAACCCAAGGCGCCGAACTTGCTTCTGGTAGCAAGATCACGGGGGATTCTGGGGTGTGGGGTGCTAGCGCCTGGTGCGCGGGCGGGCGAGGGACAGTTTGTAGAGAAGTCGACACTGCTCGGCCGAGCCGATGAGGTCGGAGGTCTCGACCGGGCGGTCACCGCTGTAGTGGGTCCGTTCGACGACCAGGACGGTTACCCCGGGGGCCGAGTCCAGGAGTACGGCCTCGGAGTCGCGCAGAGCGCGGACCCCGACCTCCTCCACGACCCGGTCCACCGGGAACCCGGCCGCGCTGAGCCGGTCCAGGGGGCCGGTCTCGGCGGCGTCGAAGGGGGTGCGCAGGGTTCCCGCGGTCAGGACCGCGGGTTCCCAGGACCGGTGCAGGGTGACCGGCCGGTTCGCGGAGAACCCCCGCGAGGTGGTCAGGTACACGGGTTCGCCGTCGCGGAGCCGGAGCCTGGAGCTGAGCGGGGCCGAGCAGAGCTCCTGTTCGGTGCTGATCAGTTCGCGGGAGAGACGGCCCAGGCCGGAGCCGGAGGTGGCGTCGGTCCGGGAGAGCCGGTAGACCTCGGGGACGGTCCGCACGTAGTACCCGGATCCGGGCCTGGCCTCGACCAGGCCCTCGGTGACCAGGAGCCGGAGGGCGGTGCGGGAGATCTGCTCGCTGACCCGGTAGGCGCGGGCCAGCCGGGTACGGGAGGGGAGCCGTGTGCCGGGGGTCAGTTCGCCGTTGAGGATCGGCTCGCGGAGCTGGTCGGCCAGCCAGAGGTACTGGGGTTGCCTGGACACCGCTCACCCGGCCTCTGCCGAGCCCCCGGTATGCGGGGTGGTTCTGGCCGTACGCACGAGTCGGTGGTCACGGGTGCCCGTGCCGCCACCGTTTCCGGTGCCGATCCCGGGGAGGAGGGAGGGGGTGGACCTGCCAGATCGCCGAAGCTTGCCCATGCTTCCAGTAAAGCAGTGGAAAAGCCTGGTGGGGGGTGCTACCCGAAAGTAGTCGGCCCCGGCCAGTGGGGGACCACGGATTCGGAAGTGCGCCGTCCAGGTCAGGGAAACGCCCGAAACTGTCGGAATGTGTGTGCCTGGCCACCCTGGTTTATTACCCTGTGTATCGAGGCAACTACGTCTTGCTTGGGGGAGTCATGATCACGAACCTTTCGGAGCAGGTGAGCCGGGCCGACCTGCCGCGGAACGTGGACGACGTCAGTCCCGCTCTCGCCTGGCTGACCGGTATCACCGGCATCATCATCGGGCTGATTTTCCTCGCCGTCATCGTGCTGGTGATCGCGGCGGTCATCTCGGCGCTGATCGACGGCGACACCTCCGGGGGCGGCAAGCTCCTGTGGGTCATCTTCATCCTCTGGGCCCCGCTGTTCGGCGCGGTCGCCTGGTTCGTGGTCGGCAAGAAGGGGCACTTCAACCGCCTCCTCGGCATCGACAAGGGTCGAGCCCGCCACACGGTGCCGACCAGCGTCGGGCAGCACAGCAACGTGGCGTCCGACCAGACCGGCCTCGGCCACGCCTGAGCGGTCGCACCCGAGCAGGGCCGAGCGGGCCCCGGGCCGTAGAGAGGTTTCTCTGCGGCCCGGGGCCCTCGTCATGCGGGTGCGGCTCTCCGCCGCACCGTGCAAAATGCACGGTGAAGTCATGAGGAGTGCCCTTGCCTCCGTGATCGGGTGAATTCTAAAGTCACAAGAGACTGAGGAAATCACGCGAACATAGGCGGAGAGGCTGGAATGTCAGCGGAGTACGACCTCTACTGCGCGGCTGACCCGTATCACTACGATCACCCCGAAAATGTTTCCGCTCACGATGATGACTTATTCGCCGTGCTCCGTCAGAATCCCCGCCCGAAAGGGTGGATTCGTGTTGACGCCGAGGAGTGGGTGAACTTCTCGCCCGAGGTCTTCGATTTTCCCCTCCAGGGGTGGAAGGTCCATGTCTCCGCGCACCTCGGTAACGCGGAAAGCGTCACCACCCGGGTGTGGGAATACTGCCTGCGGGAGCGGCTCGCCTTTAAGGTGGTGCCCGGGCCAGGGCGTTTTCGGAACAAGAACGTCAAATACGCGCCCCGGGTCGCCAGCGGGAAACTTTTCACGCTCTACCCTGCCGACGAGACCGTGCTACACCGCGTTCTGACCGAACTGGGCGAGGAGTTGCGCGGCGAGGAGGGCCCCTACATCCTCAGCGACGTCCGCTGGGGGGACGGCCCCCTCTACACACGTTATGGCGCTTTCGCCAAGCGTTTGGTCGACGACGGGAACGGCCGAGGCCAGATCTGTATCGAGACTCCCGAAGGGGCCCTGGAGCCCGATCCGCGCGGCGTCGTCTTCACGGTTCCGGAGTGGGTTGCTCTTCCGGAGTTTCTCCGACCGCACGTCGACCGGTACCGCAGCCCGGTGCTCGACGACTTCCCCTACGAGGTCAAGGACGCGATCCACTTCTCCAACAGCGGCGGAGTGTACAAGGCGGTCGAGCGGGCGACCGGCCGGACGGTAGTCCTGAAGGAGGGTCGCCCCTTCGCCGGGCTGGACGGACACGACCAGGACGCGGTGACCCGGCTGCGCCGGGAACGGGACATGCTCCGACACCTGGAGGGCGTACCGCAGGTCCCTGCCCTCATCGACTACCTGACACTCGACGGACACGAGTTCCTCGTTCAGGAGTACGTCGACGGGATACCCCTGTACTCCGCGCTCGCCAAGCGCAACCCCTTGACGCACGGCCCTCGGGTCGCCCGTGAGATGGGGGATTACAGGTACTGGGCCCTCGGCGTCTGGGAGCGTGTTCAGGATGCCTTACGCGAGGTACACGAGCGAGGGGTGGTCTTCGGAGATCTCCACCCGAACAACGTGATGGTCGGAGAAGACGGCCAGATCACGCTCATCGACTGGGAGGCGGCCGCTTTCGAACGGCAGCGTCGCCGCCCCCCGATGGGCAATCCGGGTTTCATGGCCCCGCCGGACCTGCGCGGCTCCGACATCGACATCTACGCGCTGGCCCTGCTCAAGATCGCTCTCTTCGCCCCGGTCACGTCGTTGATACAACTGGCCCCGGACAAGATGCGCCACGTCGCACGGCGGGCCTGCGAGGTTTACCGGTTGGAGGCGGACACTTTTACGGCCGAGCTCGACTTCCTGGCCGGGAAGACCTCCGCTGAGCCGCCCGCGGTACCTGCCGAGGCTGGACGGGTCAGCGCCCCCGCCGACATCGATGACCTGGCACCGGTGGCGGACTCGTGGTCCCACGTCTGCGCCGATATCGCCCAGGGCATCCTGACGAGCGCCACCCCGCACCGGGCCGACCGGCTCTTCCCCGGAGACATCGCGCAGTTCGGACTCCCCTACGCGGGACTGGGTTTCGCGCACGGCGCCGCCGGTGTGCTCTGGGCCCTCCACCGTACCCAGGGCATCCGGTTCACGGAAGGAGAGCAGTGGTTCCGGGAACGGGCCCTGGCCGAGCGTGCGGATGCCACCGCCGGGTTCTATGGCGGTGACCACGGCATCGCCTACGCATTGTGGGACCTGGGGTACCGGGACGAGGCGGTCGCCCTGCTCGACCGGACGTTCGCCCGAGGCGAGGAGAGACTTCCGGTCGACCTGGAAAGCGGGCTGGCCGGGATCGGTCTCAACTGGCTCCACTTCCACGCCGAGTGCGGCGACGACGCCTTTCTCCAGCGTGCCCTGCGGATCGCGGAGCAGTTGCGGGCCCGTACGCCGGACCGCTCAGATGCCTGGAGTTCGTTCCGATCACCCGGCGGAGCCCTGCGCGGCCCCTCTGGGCCGGCGCTCCTGTTCATTCGCCTGTACGAGGCCACCAGAGAGCACGCCTTCCTCGACGTGGCGGCGGAGGCGATCCGCCGGGATCTCGCCAAGTGTGAGACCGATGAGTACGGCGCGCTCCTCCTCAAGGACGAGTACCGGCTCCTGCCCTACTTCGGCATCGGCAGCGCGGGGACCGGCATGGTCATCAACCGCTATCTGGACCACGTCGAGGACACGGAGCTCCAGGTCGATCGCGCGGCCGCCGCGAGTGCTGTGAACAGCCGGTTCAGCGTGTTCCCCGGGCTCTTCGAGGGGCACGCGGGGCTCATCATGGCGTCGGCTGCCATGTATGGGGCGGCGTCCGAGACCCGTGCGGCCGAGCTCGTGGCGGCGGTGGACGCCCTCAACTGGCACGTGCTCCGTGACGGAGACCAACGGGTCTTCCCCGGGAACCAGCTCCTACGGCTTTCCACCGATCTCGCTACGGGATCGGCCGGGGTCCTCCTCGCCCTGCACAGCGCCGAACGGGCGCTCACCTCGTCAGGCCCCGGAATCAGTCTTCCCTTCTTCTCGGCTGAGGAATTCAGAAAAATCTGAACACCTCGTGTCGAGAAACCCAGAGAAAAACAATGCAGAAAGATCGATCATGTCGCTGTATGAACTCCAGGGCCTCGGTCCGAGCGCTGACAACCAGGTTAATCACAGTGGTGCTTCCACCGGTGGGTGCTACTACTACTCGCACAAAAACGGATGGTGCGCCAGCGCTTTCTCCACCGGCGGTTGTCGTCCGCTCAACTAGAGGATTCTTCTCCTTGTGACCGTGGCCCGCTCCGGTTCGGGGCGGGCCACGGTTTTCTGCATTATTCGTCGAAATTCTGAGGACGTCGCATGAGTTTGACCTCGGCGTGGTTGGGGTGGCGGTCGGTTCGGCACAGGCCGGGTGCCTTTATCGGTGCGACCATCGTTCTCGTCATCTCCACCGTCATGGTGAGCGGATTCTCCCTTGTCTACTTCTCGGCCGGTCTGCAGGAGGAGACGGTCGAACGCTATGCGGGAGTCCCCCTGGTCGTCGTTCCGGAGGGGAGGGAGGGCCGGGCGCCTCAGTCCCTGGTCGACGACCTCGAAGCGCTCGACGAGGTCAGCGAAGCCGTGCCTGAAGTGACGTTCGCGGCCACTCTGTTGGACCCCGACGGCACAGTGCTCACCGACCCGGACACGGTGTGGGGTTTCGGGCACGCGTGGACCAGTGCCCGGCTGACCCCGCTGGAGGTGACCGCGGGGGAGCCCCCGCGCGCCGAGGACGAGATCGTGATCGACCAGGGTCTCGCAGACGCGGGCGGGTTCACCGTGGGCCAGTCAGTCGATGTGCTCGTTCTCGGTGAAGTCTCCGACTTCACGATCTCCGGTGTCGCCGGCCTGGCAAACGGAACCGACTGGCTCCACCAGTCCGCGCTCTTCTTCTCCGAGGCCTATGTCGGCGGGATGGAGGACTACGCCCCCGGATACGTCGACGCCGTCGGCGTCTATCCGGCGGGCGGAACGGGCGAGGCAGACCTCCTGGCCGCTGTCCGGTCCCTGATCGCGGAGCAGGGAGGGGACCGGTACGCGGCGCTCACCGGGGACGCCCGCGGTCCGGCCGAGGGGAACCTGTCCGCGGACGAGGACGAGCGGATCGCCCTGTCGATGCTGATGCTCGTTCAGCTCGCCGTCGTCTGCACCATCGGTGCCGTGGCCTCGGCGATCGGCCTGTCCGTGCGCGGCAGGAGCCGGGAGATCGCCATGCTGAGGGCGATCGGCACCACCCCCGGTCAGGTTCGTCTCATGGTCACGGGGGAGGCGGTCCTGCTGTCCGTGGCCGCTCTGATCATCGGTATCCCTTTGGGTGCGACCCTGGCGAACCTGGGACTTGACGGTGTGAGTCTGTTCCGCGGCGGGCTGAGCCCTGCTTTCCAGGTCCATTTCACCCTTGCCGGGATTCTTGTCTCGGTAGCGGCGGTTCTCTTCGCGGCACTGGCGGCCGGGCTCATCGCGGCCGGGAGCGCACTACGGATCCGGCCTTCGGAGGCCATCGCGGAGGCCACCACCGAGGGGCCGGAACTCAAGAGGGGACGCATCGTCCTGGGGCTGCTCGCGGTCGCCGCCATGCTGTTGGGCGCTGCGGCTCTGGCCGTACCCGGAGTACCGAGGGAAACCGTCGGACAGTACGTCTCGACACTCCTCATCGCTCTGGCGGTGATCGCCTCGGGCTTGCTCGGACCCAGGTTGGTGGGCCAGACGGCCATCGTGCTGAGGGCGGCCGTGAACCGGGTCTCGCGGGACGGGCCCGCACTGTCCGTCGCCAACGTCGCCTTCTACCACCGGAGGTTCGCCGGGATCGCCGGGCCCCTGCTCCTCGGGATCACACTCGTCGGTGCCGCCTCGGCGTCCCAGATGTACAACAACTGGCACTACGGCATGTCTGAGAGTCAGCGTGTCACCGCGGACTTCGTGCTCTCGTCCGGGTACGGGTTCGCTGAGCGGACCCGAGAGGAGATCGACGCCCTCCCCTTCGTCGAGTCAACGGTGACGGCGCGGCTCATCCCCATCGAACCGCAGGTCAAGGCGCCCTCACCCTACGGAGACGCCGCGATGGTGTTGCGCGGCGACGCCGAAAACACGCTCGACCTCGACATCGTCGAGGGCGAGTACATCCCGGAGGCTGCGGGGGCGTTGATCATGCTCGGGTCCTACGCGGAGAGGAACGGGATCGAGGTCGGCGACGACCTCACCTTCGCCATCCCCGGGCATGAGCGTGAGCACACCTTCACCGTTTCCGGGGTCGTCGGAGACGCGAGCTTCCTCAACAGGAGCGTGGCGTTCGGCCCGGCCGCGGCGGACGGGATCGGGCTCCGGCACGGCGCTCCGGACGGGGTGTTCCTCGACATCGTGCCCGGGACCGACGAGGACACCGCACGTGCCGGCCTCGAAGAAGTCTTCCCGCCGGGGCAGGACGGATCGGCTTTCGCGCTCCACGACCGCGAGAGCATGCGACAGGTCCTCACCGAGGAGTGGGCCGAGAACAACCGGAACGGCACGTCCGCGTTCCTTCTCATGGGGATGTTCATGATGTTCGCCGCGGTCAACGCGATCAGCACGGCCCAGTTCGACCGCCGACGGGAGTTCGCCAGTGGTCGGATGCTGGGCATCACGTGGCGGAGCACGTATCGGATGGTGTCCGCAGAGGTGTTCATGACCATCGCCCTGGTGTTCGCCGTGGCCGTACTGGCCACCCTGTGGATGGCCGTCCTGATCACCCTGCCCACCGGCACGGACATGCTGTCCGTCATCCCCGAGGTGATTCCGGTCGCTCCGGTAGCCGCTCTCGGGGGCGCGGCCCTGCTCCTGTCGGTGCTGGGGGCGCTGTCCGCGGTACGCGGTGTGCGGAGGACCCGTGACTGACCGATCAGCCCGGTACCGTTCGCTCCCCGTTTTCCTGCGGGGTTTCTCGGTCGGCGTCCTCCTCCAGATGCTGCTGGTACTCGTCAACTCGGTGCTCGTCGTTCTGCCCGCCCTGGTAGGACAGCGCCTCATCGACGACGGTGTGCTGAGAGGGGACACCGGACTCGTCTTCACTCTGGGCGGTCTGCTGGTAGCGCTCACACTCGTGCAGGCGGGGATCTCCTACGCCGAGAACGTGTACTCCTCCCGGCTGGGTGAGCGGCTGACCCTGCGCATCCGCGGGGACCTCTTCGCCCACCTGCACACACAGAGGCCCGGCTTCTTCGCCTACGCCCGTCCCGGGGCCGTGGTCTCGCGTATCCACGGGGACGTCCGAGGGGTCCAGCAGCTGGTCTCGTCGACCGTCCCGGCACTCACCGGCGCCGTTTCGACCCTGGTGGTCGCCGGTCTGGGGCTGCTCCTCCTGGAATGGCGGGCCTCACTGGTCCTGTTGGTCCTGGCTCCGGTGATGTACGGGCTCGCGGTCTACTTCGCGCCCAGGGTCCGTGACGCCACCCAACGTGAGATGGGCGCCTACGCTGACCTGGACACCTGTGTCACCGAGCAGTTCAGCGCGGAGGGCGCCGAAGTGGTTCGGCTCCACGGTGCGCACGACACGATGGCCGAGCGTTTCGTGGCGACGGCCGCCCGCGTCCGCGCACACGCCCTGCGCCAGGTCAGGCTGGGCGCCGGGTTCGGGGCCGCTGTCTCCGTGACGACGGGGCTGATCGGCGCGGCGATCTACGTCGTCGGTGGCCTCTGGGTGGTGTCGGAGACGATGACCATGGGGACTCTCGTGGCCGTGGTCGCGCTGCTCGGACGTCTCTACGGTCCCATCGCGATGCTGAGCGGTATCAAGATGGAGCTGGTGGCGGGACTGGTGAGTTTCGGCCGGGTCGCCGAGATCATGCGCTTCCGCCCCACGGGAAGCGGCGCCCCCGTCGAGGCGCGCCCGACACGGGCGATGGCTGAGCCGCGACCGTCGGTGGTCCTGAACGGTGTCTCCTTCACCTATCCGTCCCCCGAGCGGCTGGTGGTCCCCTCCCTGGCCGCCGAACACGACCTGGTCGAGGTGACGCGCGGTCCGACGCTGCGGGACATCGACCTCACCATCGAACCGGGGACGACCGTAGGGCTGGTGGGGCGTTCCGGAGCCGGGAAGAGCACACTTGCCCGGCTGCTCACCCGGACCTGGGAGACCGCGCATGGGCGGGTCGAGATCGCTGGAACGGATATCCGGGACCTGTCCGCTGACGACCTTCAACGGACCGTCGGCGCCGTGACCCAGGAGACGTTCCTGTTCAACGACACCATCCGGGCCAATCTCCTCTTCGCGCGGGCTGCGGCGGAGGAGAAGGATCTGGTTCGGGTCTGCCGGGCGGCCCAGATCTGGGAGATGGTGCGGAACCTGCCCGACGGCCTCGACACGGTCGTGGGTGACCGCGGTGTTCGGCTCTCCGGCGGGGAACGTCAGCGCCTGGCCCTGGCACGCCTGTTCCTCAAGGCCCCGCCCGTCGTGGTTCTGGACGAGGCCACCTCCCACCTCGACAACGAGACGGAGCGGGCGGTGCAGCAGGCCATGCGGACGGAACTGGCGGACCGGGCCCGACTGGTCATCGCTCACCGGCTGGCGACGGTTCGGGAGGCCGACCTCATCGTGGTCATGGCCGACGGGCGGATCGAGGAGCGCGGAACACACGAGCAGCTCATGGACCTCGGGGGTCTGTACAGCCGTTTGGTCGACGCCCAGGGCCGAGGGCTGGAGAAGGCGGGGTTGAAGTGACCGGATTCCAGAGAGAGAAGGGAAGCGGCCGGATGCGGACGGAACAGGGAGACATGGAACGGCGAGAGCTCAGGGAGCCGGCGGGAGAGCGGCACGGTCCCGTGGTGAGGCTGGAGCAGGTCTGGAAGACCTACGGGGCGGGGGAGTCCGAGGTCAGGGCGTTGGCGGGGGTGAGTGTGGACTTTCCCGCGGCTTCGTTCACCGCGATCATGGGGCCCTCGGGGTCGGGTAAGACCACTCTCCTGCAGTGCGCGGCCGGGCTGGCCGAACCCACCCGGGGCAGGGTAGTTCTCGGTGACACCGACATCGGGGGCATGCGTGAGCGGGAACTGGCGCTGATCCGGCGTGAGCGCATGGGTTTCGTCTTCCAGTCGTTCAACCTGCTCCCCGCGCTGAGCGGCCGCGAGAACGTCGTGCTTCCGCTCCGGTTGGCCGGTCGGAAAGCCGATGCGCGGTGGCTGGACACGATCATCCGGCGTACCGGTATGAGCGACCACATCGACCGCTTCCCACACCAGCTCTCGGGAGGCCAGCAGCAGCGGGTCGCGATCTGCCGGGCGCTGATGGCCCGTCCGGAGGTGGTCTTCGCCGATGAGCCGACCGGGGCCCTGGACAGTGCGACCGGCGAGGAGATCCTCGGCCTGTTGCGCCGCACGGTGGACGAGCTGGAGCAGACGGTGGTCATGGTGACGCACGAGCCGACCGCCGCGGCCCACGCCGACCAGGTCCTTTTCCTGCGAGACGGCGCGATCGTCGGCTCCCTGCGGCTACCCACCGTCGCGACTATCACCCATCGCCTCGCCGAGCTGAGCGGGGCGCGATGACCGGGGTGGGTCAGAGCCATCCGTTCTCGGTGGCGATCCGGAACGCGTCCGCCCGGTTGCGTGCGCCGAGCTTGGTGGTGCACGCTGCCAGGTGGTTGCGCACGGTTCCGGCCGCGAGCGACAGACTCCGTGCGATGGCACCGGGCGGCTCCCCCCGAGCGGCCAGGCGGAGAACCTCGACCTCCCGAGGTGTGAGCGGGCTGGCCGTGTGTGTCAACGCGTCCGCTACGACATCGGGGTCGAACACCTTGCGGCCCGCGTGTACGCTTCGGACCGCCTCGGCCAGGGCGTCGGCGGAACGGTCCTTGGCGATGAACCCGTAGGCCCCGACCGCTGCGGCCTGGCGGAGGTTGGCCGGGGTGGCGTAGCTGGTCATGAACAGGGTCCGGCAGCGGGGGAGGGGGTTCTGGAGCCGCCGCGCCACCTCGAACCCGTTGATGTCCGGCAGTCGCACGTCGAGCACCGCGACGTCGGGTCGGTGACGCGGTGCGTCGGCCACCGCGTGCTCCCCCCTCTCGAATTCAGCCACCACGGTGATGTCCGAGGTGAACGAGAGAAGCCGGACCAGGGAATCGCGGAGAAGGCGCATGTCCTCCGCGATGATCACACGAATCATAGGGATATTCCTACCAGCGTGCGCTGTTTCCACTGGTGTGGGAGTTGCCTTCCTGCGGGGCGTTCGGGCGGAGAGGGTCCTCGGCGGCAGGGGTGGATCTCGCAGGTCAAAGTGGACAATCAGAGGAAGGGGCGGCCGAAAATAAGATATTGTACGGTTCAATAACCGTGGTTGTCATCGAATCCGAGATTGTCCGATCCTGGCCAAATGGACCCTTCGGTGGGCGGGCTGCCGGAAGCGGTGACGATAAAGTGGCGCGAGTGATTTCCAGAGGGAGAAAAGAAAAGGCGCCGCCCCGCGTGGACGCGGCGGCACGCCGACGCTGGGCGATCCCGCTGTACGTCGGCCCCGTCGCCGTCTTCGGAACGCTTCTGGTCCTTGTGACGACCTTCAGCGCCCCCGTGCTCCTCGGGAACGCCAGCGGGCTTCGACTTCTGTACCATCTCGGGTTCGTCAGCCTCTGGTACGCGGTGCCCGTGGGGATTCACCTCGCACAGGTGCGCAGCATGTCCCGCTCTCCTCAGGGCGCTGCCCAGTACTCTCTGCTTCTTGTCCAGGCCCTGGTGGCGGTGCCGCTGCTGCTCTTCGGAGGGTGGTCCTGGCACTCCGCGACGGGGTTGCTGGCGGCCTCTGCCCTGGTCTCGGCCCGTTCTTCCTCGGGGATGACCAGAACGCTTCTGCTGCTGGCCGCCGGGGTCGTCCTGACACTCCTGCCACTGACCCTTCTCCTCTTCTTCCGGGTGGGAACCCTCTGGGTTCTGTTCTGGGCGGCCGGCCACCTGACCGTTGCGGGAGCGGCCCTCGTGTTGTCGTACCTCCTGTTACCGATCCGGCGGGGCCCTGAGAGAAAGCGTCCCCGGAGCGCGGACGAGCCCCGTCGGCTCGCGATCGACCTGCACGACATCCTCGGTGGAACGCTGACGGCGATCACGCTCAAGGGCGAGATCATCCGGAAGATGGGGTCGGGCCACCCCGACCTGGAGAAAGAGACCCGCAGCCTGGTGGACTTGGCGCGCAATGCCCGTTCCGAGGTTCGGGCGGCCGCCGCGTCGACGTGGAACAGCACTTTCGCCGCAGAGGTGGAGCGAGCCACCGCGCTCCTTGCCGACGCCTCGGTCGACCTGTCCACCGACATCGCTCGGTGCTCGCTGCCGGAGCGGATCGACCGGGAACTCGCCCTCGTCCTGCGCGAGTCGGTGACCAACGTGCTCGTACACAGTGAGGCCACCGGGGTCGATCTCTCCTTGGAAGAGGAGGAGGGCTGGGTCACCCTGGTGGTGGGCAACGACGGTGCTCCAGGTCAGGAGGAGGTCGTAACGGGGACAGGGCTCCGAAGTATCGCGGACCGTTGCGCTGCCCTGGGTGGGTCCGCGCACACGGGTGCGACCCCTGAAGGCCGCTTCACCTTGGTCTGTCAGCTTCCCGCCTGAGTGCCACCAGAGATACCCACAGCCTCCGGAAGAGCTCTTTGCCGACGAACGGCCGAACTCGCGGCACCGGGCCCGGCCCGCACAGCACTGAGAACCACTCCGTCCAGATGAAGGACGCCCGCGGGGGAGACCGGCAAGGCGACGTGTCCGCAGGTCGACTCATCGGCGTGTCTCCGTGTCTCCGTGTCTCCGTGTCGACCTAGAGACAGGGGCCGGGCTCCATCACTGTTTCCAGGGCCGTGTAGCGGCCCCACGGGTCCCGGACCAGGCGACGCAGAGCGCACACGGCCGGTCGCGGGATCGTCCCGTAGACGTGCGGGAAGAGCACGTCCGGCCCGACCCCAGGTGGGGGAGTGGGATCAGCTGCCTCCCAGCGCACCTCGGCGGGCACCTTCTCGGTGTCCACCACCAGCACGATCATCGGCTCTGCGGGATCGGAGTAGAACGCATTGGCCACCGCCAGCATGGTGGCCTCGTCCGGAGAGGCGTGCAGGAACCCCTGAGAGGAAAGTGAATCAGCTTCGACGTCGCCACCGGCCCGCCAATGCGAGAGCTCCGTGAGATGAAGGATGTGAGCCATGCCCCGGACGCTACACGTTCACTGGGTGACCCTGAGAGCGAACCCGTAGTCCTTGATTCGACCGGGCCCGAAGCTGTGGTCGACCCAGGGGAGCCACGCGAGGTCCTCGGCGGCCAGTAGGCCCTCCGGTGAATCCAGACCTGCCTGTTCGGCCACCTCGAGCAGCATCAGGGCCAGGCGCACACCGTTGACCTCGTCGTACTGCTGGACCGGGGCGAGGTGGACGATGTCGTCCTCGTAACGACGTTCCTCGGGTGCCTGGACCCATCCCATCGAGGGCAGGTCCATCGACTCCAGGTCGGCGTCCTCCTCCAGGATCGTCGTGATGCCCACCTCCACCTGCTCGCCGAAGCTGAGTGAGAATGCCAGACCCGTGCCCGTGCCCGGGATGGCGGTGTACAACCCCTGTGACTGGGTCAGACCGAGCGCCGTCACCTCCGCGGCCCTGGTCCGGAGCGCCTTGGCGAGGTGCGCGCCGTAGTCGCGCCATTCCGAGTGGAGGGTGACCCCTGGGAGCTGGAGGCCCACGTTCTCCGAGGCCAGAACGCTGATGACAAAGCCGCCGACCCACCCGGCGGAGTGTTCCACGGTCTTGCAGTACCAGCCTTCGGCCGGCCCCTTGGGCCGGAGCGTCAGGACCGTTCCGTGCACGGTGGCCCGCAGCTCGATCAGGTTCGGCCCGGCCTGGTCCCGCCACCGGACGTAGGGGGCGCCCCAATCCGGAGCGTCCCAGTGGAAGGAGACGTCGGTGTCGTCCGCGCCCAGCAGGTAGCTCGGGCCGAGGACGTCCCGCAGCTCCTCGTGCGCCTCTCGGAAGGCCTGGATCTCCTCCTGCGCCCGAGTGCCCTTTTCGGCGATCACGAAGTGCAGTCCGACGAACTCCTCCGTGGTGACGTAGTCCTCCAGGGTGGAGTCGACCACGGACAGCCAGGCCTCGCCGAACGGCGATCCGGTCCGCAGGCGGGGAACACCGGTATCTTCGGACCACTCCCAGCCCTGGTCGTCCGCTACGCGGCGCAACTCCACGGCGGTCCACTTCGCTACCTCGAGCTGTCGGAGAGTGAGGGCGAGCCCTCGGAGGTCCCCGGTGCGCTGGTCCGTCTTCGTCACGTTTTCTCCTGCTTTCCACGGCGGTCGCACCGATCTTGGCAGAGACCGGTGACCGAACGACATCTCCGCCCACAGGCTGTGCGCAACACCTGGAAGCACAGAACGCCCCGGCCGGAAGGGCTTCGGCCGGGGCGTCACGCTTGGGTATCGCACTCGATCACGCTCATGCCGTCGGGTTCCAAGGGGAAAGGCGGTCAGGGGCGGGCAGCCCGGCGGGGATGAAATTCCGCCGGGCTATCCGATCCTGACCCCTGGCCATATTTGGCCAAGCGAAACTGGACTTTTCATCCAGCTCGCTTACCTGCGGGGAAGGAGATTCCATTTTCCCAATGTAATTCCCTCGTCCTGGGTAATTTCCTTACCCTGGGTAATTTTCGTCCCAGGGATTTTGTCTGATGGCTTCACTCGATGTGTGAGATGAGTCGGTTTTTTCACGCGGGTGGTGGTTGCGTTCTGGTCGATGCCCCGCCACGCATGATCGAATCTGCATTCTTGCCCGAGGGGATCCAATATGGCTGTCCGTGCATTATCTGGAGTATTTTCCGGAGATTTCATCGGGATCTTCGTCACTGTAGTCACGGCCGTTGCAACCGTTGCGATGTCGTTCTTCATGGGATCCGATATAAGGATCCCCTGCGTAATCGAGTCCTCTGTCGAGGAGGTCGGGGGGCTTCCTGAGTTGTACTTCACGCCCAACTTCTCGGGGATGCCGGGAGTGGCCGTCTTCTTCGGGCTGGCTGCCATGGTCTACTCAATCGCCATGGGCCTACGGGGCCAGAAGAGCGGTATCAGCCAGTGAATTCGCTCTGGAGGCCCTGGCCGCCGGGGTGGCGGTCAGTCATGTCACCGCATTACTCATGTGGGAGCAGGGGGGCTCTGTCCACAGGGTGTGGATAACTTCTGGCAATGCATAACGCCCGGCCAGGCCAGGGTGCCGGCCCCGAGCTCCGTTGTCCTTGTCGGCTTTTCAGAGGTCCCTGCTCACACGCAGGAAGATCACTCCTTGCCCGACGACGAGTCCGACGGTGGTCAGGGCGTAGAACGGTCACACTCCGGCGAGTCCGGCCAGGGCGTTGGCGGGCTGCGGCGCCGGTTCTCTTGAAGTTCTGGCCTGCGGCTGGGTGTCCCCGTGTCCTGAATTCACCAGAGCCCTTGCGTGGAGTTATCGTAAATTGCGAGAAGGTGTCAATGCCTGTTCGTGGCCGAATGCGGTCATTCGTCAAATGAACTGCAACGACCAGTGCTTTGGTGTTTTGAGGAAGTTCTGTTGGCTGGGGAGGGTGGGATTCTGGTTGCGCGCACCATCGGGTCGATGATTTTGTAAATTCAAATAACCCGCAGCGGCGGCAGCTGGGTCAGCCACGGATCGTGCGCCGAGAACTGCTGATCGGCCGGGGCTGTGGAGATCTGACCGAGGGGCACGAAGCCGACCAGCGGAGTCCCTGGAGATCGGGCCTGTGCCCGCCCTCATCGAGCACAGCCGCGCGCGAATGCACGATACCGCTGAGAGGGGCGATAGTGCAGCACACCATCTCGGTGCGAAAGCTCAGCAAGTCCTACGGCACGCACCGCGTCATCAACGGGCTGGACTTCGACCTGGCCATGGGGGTGACCGGGGTTCTGGGGCCGAACGGGGCAGGGAAGACCACGCTTCTGAGGTGCCTGGCCACCGTTCTCAGGGCCGACGCGGGGCAGCTGAAACTCCTCGGTCTGAACCCCGACATCACATCCGAGCGGACAAGAATCCGCCGGAACCTGGGATACCTTCCGCAGGACCCCGGAATGTATCCGAACTTCACCTGTCGAGAGATGCTCGACTACATCGCGGTTCTTCGGGAGATCTCCGAAAAGGAGGAGCGCAAAGAGGCGGTGGCGCGTGCTCTGGCAGAGGTCGACCTGTCCGCGTCCGCGGGGTCCAAGATCAGGAAGCTCTCGGGTGGCATGCGACAGCGCCTCGCCATCGCACAGGCATTTCTGGCCGACCCCGGGTTCGTGATCCTGGACGAACCGACCGTCGGTTTGGACCCGGAGCAGCGCATGCGGTTCCGCACGTTGATCTCGCGCAAGAGCGAGCAGCGCACGGTGGTGCTGTCGACTCACCAGACCGATGACGTCGCCGCCCTGTGCGGCCGGGTCCTGGTCTACCGGGACGGTCGGGTCCTCTTCGCCGGGACGCCTCAGGAACTGGCGGACCACGCCCGGGGCCGGGTGTGGGTGTCCGAGCGGCCGCCAGGGCGGCAGCACGCGATGTGGCGCACGGCCTCGGGGGACTACCGGAGCATCGGCGAGCGGCCTCCGGGGGCGCGGGCAGCCGAACCCGCGGTGGAGGACGGCTACCTCCTCCTGCTCGAATCCGCGCCGAACGCGGCCGACACGGAGAACGGCATCGGGAGACTCCGTTGACTTCCCCTGCAAAGGCGCTCACGTGGGCCGAGATCCACCGGTTCGCGAGGAGCCCTCTCGTCCTGCCCCTGGTGTTGGTGCTGCTCGTGTCCAGAACCCTGTCGACGTGGCGGGACATGACGGACTGGACGATCCAGAGCGTGGACGCCGCCACCACTCTTGTCCTGGTCGGAGCGGGTGTCATGCTCGCGGCGAATCTGGCGGTGCTCAGAGAACGGCGTGGAGGTACGGCTGACCTGCTGGAATCCCTGCCGGTTCCGGCCGCGAACCGAACCTGGTCCGTCCTGTGCGCGGCCCTGTTCTGCGGTGCCGCCGCGGGGCTCCTCGTGTTGTCCCTGCATGTGCCGTCCCTGCTCGTGGGTGCGTCCCCCGCCGGTGTCTTCCGGCCCCAGGAGCTCGCGGCCGGGGTTCTGGCCGTCATGCTGATGGGCGCGCTCGGAGTGGCGCTGGGGCGCTGGGTGCCTTCCCCCGTCGCGGCCCCCGTGGCCCTCATGCTCATCGTGTGGTCGCTGTTCCAGTTCCGTGACAGTTGGCTGCTGCCGCTCGTCCCCACCCAGGCGATGCCCTTCGAAGCCGCCCGGCCGCCGGCATGGCACCTGCTCTACCTGGCAGCCCTGGTCACCGCGGTTTCCCTGGCCGCGGTGGCGCGCCACCGGCGCACCGCCGGCACGGCAGTCGCCGCGGTCGCGGCCTCCGCCGCCGTGGTGGGTGCCGCGACCCTGACCGTCGTCCCATCCGCCTCCGAAGGGGCAGAGCCGGTCGAACTCGCCGGGACGCACGAGGGGCGGGTGACAGTCACCGGTCAGGCGAGTGCCTGCGAGGAGCACGACGGAGTCGACTACTGCGCGCTGCCGGGCTTCGAGCCCTGGGTGCCGCTGTGGCGGGACGCGATCGACCCGGTGCTTGAAGCGGCTCCGTCTCAGGCACCCCGGCTCGAAGCCGTCTACCAGTACACCGGATACGCCCTCAACGACCTGGAAGGCGGGGGGTACGCCCTGGTCGGTACCACCTGGGGCAGAAACGGGGGAGAGGTCGAGTACCGGCGTGCGGTCGCCGGATCGGTGGCCGCGTCCATGGCGGGTTTCCCTCCCCCGGACGTGCTGCAGTCGGACGGTCAGGGAGGCTTCGGCTGTGACGCCGCGGGTCAGGCCCGGACGGTCATCGCGCTGTGGCTGCTCAGTCAGACCGAAGCCCCCGTTGCCGCGGGTACTGAACGTGAGCACATGGCGGAGGTCGGCTCGGATGAGGTCGTGGTGGTGGAGCTTCCGGCTTCGGTGTTCGGGGCGGTCTCCTACGGCCAGGCTGAACTCGACATGGCCGAGGAGCTCCTGGCGGACCCGAACACCCAGACGCTGGTGCACCAGGAGTGGGAGCGGCTGGTGGACGTGGAGACAACCCTGGAAGAGGCCGCGGACGTTCTCGGCGTGGCAGTTCCACCCCGGGAGCCGAGCGGTGCCGAACGGGGGACCGCATGCGCGTGATGCCGCGGATCGTGTTTGCGACCGCCCGGGCGATGGACTGGGTTCCCCTGGGCGTGGCCGCCCTCGTGTCGGTCCTGATCACCGCCTGGGGGTTCACCGGGCCGTACGTCGATACCGACCTGCTGGCGGTGTCGCTTCGCTCCGCGGCGGTCCTTCTGGGCGCGGCCGCCGGATTCGGCCTGGCGGACGCTGCGGAGAACACGACCGCGGCCTCACCCGTGCCCCGATGGATGCGTCAGTGGACGCGCACACTGCTGGCCGGGGCGGCCGCGGCGGCTGGCTGGGGTGTCACTTACCTGTCGGTGGAGCTGCGACTGCCCGAGGAGCACAGCGGGGTGTTCGCGGGGTTGCCGGTGGAAGCGGCCGTGGTCATTCTGACGGGTCTGGCCTGCACGTCTGTTGTACGGCGCCGTATGAACGGATACCCGGCGGCGCTCATCGGAAGCACGGTGCTGCTGGTGCTCGTGGCCGTCTCCCTCATGTACCGGAGCGAGTTCTGGCTCTGGTACCCGCCGTCCGCGCCTGAATGGGAGGGGCTCCACCGTGTTTGGGCTGTGCTCATCCCCCTGCCGCTTCTGATGCTGGTTGTCGGAAACCGGGAGAACCCCAGGTAGGAGATTGCCTCCGAAGATCTCGTGGTTGAGGGTTAATCGAATAACCCAGAATATCCCTGGATTTCTTCATCTGTGGCCCTCAGGATGTCAGGCGCTGGCCTGCTTCGCGGCCCTGCCCAGTAGGGCTCTTGCCTTGTCGTTGAAGCAGGCTCCGGAGGAAGCCATCTGGAAGACATGGAGGTACTGCTCTACCTCGACGTCATGGGTGAGGGTCAGCTCAGCAGAGATGGTTTCGACGACCACCGTGGTTTCGTCCTGAATCCAGAACCCATGGTTGGGCAGATAGGGGGGAGAGGAATCAAAAGGGATGATCCCGAAGGAGACGTTGGAAAGTCTGCTCAACGTGATTAGCCGGTCCATCTGGGCCGCCATGGTGTCCCGGTCGCCGCGTCTGTGATGCAGGGCTGCCTCCGAGACGAGGTAGCGGAAACTCTTGTCTCGACGGTAGAGCACGTCCTGGCGCTGAATTCTCCGTTGGACGGCGTCCTCGACGTCGGAGGTTGAGCGGTTTTTCCGGCTCGCTGATTCCAGTACCGCGCGTGCGTAGTCGGGGGTCTGGAACAGGCCGGGAACGAGCATCGGCTCATAGCCCCGGAAGACCCGGACCTGCTTTTCCTGGTTGGCGATCCGCGCCTGAATGCCACTGTGGCCGTGGTGTAGCTGGTCCTTCCAGGCGACCCACATCGACTCCAGCTCGGTCAGGCGGGTGGCGAGGTCGGCCGCCTGGTCCTCCCGGCCGCAGATTCGGGTCCAGGCCGCGATCTCAGTTGCCTCTGGGGCCTGGCGCCCGGTCTCGATCTTGGAGATTTTCGACTGGCTCCACGCCAACAGCTCCGCGAGCTGTACGCCGGTCAGTCCCGCTGACCGGCGTATCTCGCGGAGCCGCCTGCCCAGATCCTGCCGGGCGCGTTCGATGCTGTAGGTCACCTAGGTATTGAACCGCTTACTGTTCTGGGGGTCGTACTCGCTGTGCGGGATCGCGTGCTGCCAGGCGATGCCGCGCCACTGACGGTAGAGGGCGATGGTGGCCGGGTCGTCGATGTGCTCGGACTTGCCGGGGGTGTCGTCGCCATCGAAGTGCAGCAGGCACCCCCAGGAGTCGTCGAACAGCCAGAAGTCGAAGTCAGGCAGTTCCTGGACTGCTGGGTGGTGCCTGGGGAGCCAGCGGATGTCCTCGCCCGCTTGGATGTTGAACCGGGTGACGGCGTGTTCCCAGCGGATGTAGTCGCTCAGGGGTTCGGTGACCACGCGGACGCGTTGCCAGGCCTTGCCCTCCGCGGTGCCGCTGGTGACGTTCCTGTGCCACTTGGAGGTTTGGGCGAAGTTCTCCTTGCGTCCCAGGTCGCCTGTCTGGAGGAAGTGTTGGACGTCCGAGGCTTCCTTGCTGACGTTGTAGCGGTCGCGGACCTCCAGTTTCCAGGCCGTGTGCTTGAAGTCCTTGAACTGCTGGGCGAACTCGTCGCTGGTGATGCTCCTGGACATGGGTCACTCGTCCTCGTTGGCGAACCGCAGGAGTTCGCGGGGGATCTCGACCAGGGTTTCGTTCTCTGCCAGGTCGCGGATGTCTCCCGTCGCTTCGGGGTCGTTGATCTTGTAGCCCTGGACCACGATGGTGCCGCGGTCGGTCTTGTAGAGGGTGGGGCAGTGGCCGTCCCCACTGTCAGTGCCCAGGAACGTCAGCCGCATCAGCGCCTGGTCTCATAGTCGAGAATATTCTTTAATAATCGTGGCATGACTCTTCGGGGTTGGCCAGTTGTCCAGCGTGACCGGAAGCGGCCAAGAGTCTTCCGGTTGCCTGTCGGGGCCGTTTTTGTGGGGTCAGAACTGGTCTCTGCCGACTGCCTGGCCGATGGGGAAGGTGTGCCGGGATGCGGCGCAGATCGCCTCCAGGGCATGGATCGGAACCTCCTTGGTGGAGTAGCTGACCCGGAGCACCTGGACGACCCACTCGCCGGGGACCTCCAGGAGGTCGGCCTCATAGGGGGTGGCGGGGCGCGCGGTCAGGGTTTCCACGGCGTGGCCGAAGCGGTGGCCGAGGTCCTCGATGGCGGTCTGGAGGGTGGGGAGAACGAACCCCTCGCCGTCGAGCCGCGTGTTCTCGCCGACGTCCAGACGGAAGTAGGAGGTCGAGATCCTGACCGGCACGCCCACACCCTGCGCAACCGACTTCCGCTTATCCGGGAAGCGCTGCGGGTTGCCTGCGAGGAGGCCGACGCAGAGCTGGCCACCCTGATAGTCGACCAGGCCATCTTCGAGTACCCCAACTCGCCTCACGCGGACAGGGTGGCCGAGGGCGATCTGCCCGCACCCTCTGAGGCGCACCTGTCCTGCGAAGACGAGTTGCCGATCCCGGAGCACGTCCTGTGCCCGCTGCTCTACAAGCAGTGGAACCTGACCATCGAGGGCGTCGCTCCTCAGGAGATCCACGTGGCCCGGCGCCCTTTCGACTGGACGGGTGACGGTGACCGTTGGGAGCGGATCACCGCGCCTACGCGACGTGAACTCCTCCGGTTGCTCGGGCACCGCATCCAGGGGACCGACCTGACCGACGCCTCATCAGTCAGGGATGCCTGTGTTCTGCCGCGAATCCTGTAGTGAAGGCAGGGGTATCCGTGATTGAAGGTCCCCGCAGAAGTCAGGGGATTCGTTGCGGGACGGGAACGTTCGCGGTCAAGTCCGCGATGTAGGACCGGCTCGCGCTCCAGGGGGTCAGTTCCACACCGAAGGAGCTTTTCCCACCTTCGAGCAGGTGGACGAGCTTTCCGGACACGTGGACCACGTCACCGGAGCGGAACGCCCCTGTGTAAGCGCCCAGGTAGGAGCGCAGATAGCGAACCCGGTTGGCGAAGGTCTGCGGGTCGTCCACGGTCGCGCTGAGGACCCTTTCCACGTTGATCTCGTAGAGAGCGGGGGTGGAAACACCCTCGGAGTGATCGGTGACCGTCGCCAAGAGCGTGATCTCACCGATCTCCTTTGCCTGAAGCCCGTGCAGGGGTCCGACGTCATCCTCGCGGAGAGGCTCACAGTTGATATGCGCGCCGGATCCGGTGGTGAGGCCTTGGAACTTGCGTTGCTCCTGTTTGAGGAGTGTGTCGAAGCCGCTGCCTTCCATGTACTTCGCCCTGCGCAGGTAGAGAAGGGTTTGGTTCTCTCCCGCATAGGGCTGGATCAGATTTGAGGAGCCGAAGATTTCCCGTGCCGCTCGGTACCCCTCTTTCCCGTAGCAGACGAGGTCGATGTCCGATCGTTTATTCGCGCATCCCACCAGGAAGGATCCAGTGACGCCGAACAGGTCGAGCTGTTGCCGTTGATCGAGGTGTCGGACGATCGCGAGGAGATCCCTTCCCACGGCAAGGTTCTCGCGGTCTCTTGGTTCGACCAGCAGTTCGCGTAGGGTCTCGCGCGCCGAGTAGTGGTGGGCCACGTGGCTACGTGGCACCCCTGTGATGACACATCCCAACATCTCGGAGTACACGTAGCACTCGGGCCGGTCAGCCAGGATGCCGAACGACTTGGAGACCACGCTGTTCTGGCGGTAGCTGCGACCGAAGAGACTCCGATCGCCGCGCGCGTCAGGGTAGTACTTCACGTAGCCGAGGTAGTGGGATTCGGGATGGGAGTCTCCGATGACCTTGAAGATCATCCCGTCCTTGTCGAGAAGGTAGTCACGGTCACGGATGGGGCTTTCCCGGCGTGTCTTCGAACTCACTGAGCTTCGGGAAAAATCCGGTGTCAATCGTTCGGGACTTCGCATACTCATCGACTCCCAACGTGAAAAGCTTTCTTCGGTAGAGCCATTTCCTCTGCTTGTCCGGGCGGGTGCCCTGTCCCGGTTTCGGTCGCATGAGAGCGAGGAAGAAGAAGCATTTGACCAACAGGAAGTCACCCAGATAGAGGCTCAGCGCCTTCCCAGAAAGGCTCTTGGCCACCTCGTCCAGAGCGCTGACGTAGCGGAGACGTTGCTCGGGGCTGAAGGCGTAACCTCTGCCGCCGCCTTTGAACGCCGCGATGTCGAGCATCGGGTAGACGTCGTACCCCAGAGGCGCCGGGGCGTGGTGCTGCCAGTCGATGACCGTCTCGTCGAAGACGTTGGGCAGTCCGTAGTCCAGGTGGCTGTGGCACATGGGGACTTCCGACAGCCGGTCCACGGCCTGGTCGATGAGGGAGCGTACGAAAAGTGTGTCCAAGTCCGGGTTCTCAGCGAAAACGACTCCGGTGAACCCCGCGTCCGAGAACCAACGACGCAGAGAGACCTCGTTGGTGGGGAGCGGGCTTCGGGCCTGGGCTTGGAGCAGTTTCGCGGAGATCTCGGTAGCCCGGTCGACCAGAGCATCGCTCACCCTGCCGTTGCTCGCCCGCCCTTGTTCCAGGGCGAGTTCATGTAGCGTGCGTTGGCCGACACTGGGCTCGATGAAGTAGTTCAGCGTGCCGTCTGTGCCGCTCTGGGTTGGTTGAGGGACCGGAAAGCCGAGTTCTGAGAGCAGGCTCTGGTGCCCTGACTCCTCTGCGACCTCGGAGCCGCCGGTTCTCTTGAAGTACTGCCCGTCAGCTGAGCGCCAGACCGCGCCGGCTGAGGCGGTCCGATCCTTCACCAGCTCCCATTCAGACACGCGGCATCAACCTCTCGTACCTGTTCAGCGCGGCAGCCAGAAGGTGTTTGTCCATCACCCAGTCAGGGTCTCCCATCGTGATCTTCTCCCGAAGGCGCTCGGCGGTTTCATCCTGGTCGATCTGGGGTTCGGCGCGCCTGACCTTGAGGAAGTACTTCACCAAAGCGGGTAGCTGTCCAGGGTGGGTTCGGTTCTTGTTCCGTAGCGCGAGTAGGGGGAGGAACCAGGACTCGAAGACACGGCGGTCGCTGTCATCGGCGTGGTGGAAGGCGTAGACGCGCTGGAGCGCTGGCACCGCGTCGTAGGGAACGCGCCCATGAAGCGCGTACCGCAATCTGTGTCCGTGATGATCGACGAATCCGCTTGCGTAGGCCGCGATGTGCGCGAGGGCGTTCGGGGTCACGGTCATGGCGGCCAGTTCCGCACCTTGCCGCTGCGCAGCAAAGAGAGCGGTCACGTGGAGACCAGCCCGTGGATCGAGGACGTGACCGTGCAGGCCGAGAGCGTCCAGGCGGACGCCATGCGATCGAGGCCGGGAGAGCAATAGGAGGTGGGGGACATGGCGGCTGATCTCATCCAGGTGGTGCTGACGCCGCCGGTTGCGTATGTGCAGAAGCTCAGAAGCCGACGTGGCTTGCCCCGCAGCGTTGTCCTTGATGAGGTGACGGGTTGACCGAACCCGCAGACATTCATTTGTGCATGAGGTGCATCGTCTGGCGCCGAGCCCGACCGTGTGCCCGCATCCCGCGCACTCTTGAACATTCGCTGCGCCGATGCGCAGCACCCCGTTGGCCAGGTGCTCGTCGACGATGGTCAACGCCAGCTCAGCGACACCGGGGTCGGCGTCGGTGACAACTGTTGTGGGCTGGGGCATGCCGGGCCCGTACTTGTTGGTCAGGTGCGCGAGTTCGAACGCGGCTCGCGGCAGAGCATGGGGACGATCCTGGGCGCGGTAGCGAATGTCGCCGGAGAGTGTGGCGGTGTTCCACAGGTGCGGAACCTCGGGTTGGCCGAGAACTTTGTTCAGGGCTGAGGCGAGTCTGATCCCCACAGCTTTGCCAGGGGCGTTGCGGAAAGTGAAATCGCCGTTCTGGACGGGGCCGTTGAGGAACAGGACCACGCACACTCCTCCCGACATCAGATCTGACTAAATTAAGACTAATCTTGGACTTGACTGAAAGTCAATGGAGCGCGTGCGTCGGGTATCGAGCGGTCAGGTGGACGTGGCGAGATCGCGGATGTAGGTGCGGGAGTCGTCCTCGGAAAGAGCATGCTCGGTCAGGCGGGTGTGGATGTCGCGGTACTGGGCGACTTCCTGTGGGTCGGTGATGCGGAGTTCCCTGGTGAATGTCTCCACGATGACGGTGGGCTCGTCCTGGGTTTCGAACAACAGGAAGCCGTTGCTTTGCAGGTGGCCGAAGGGCGCCCCGAGTGGTAGGACACGCAGGGAGACGTTGGTCAGGGTGGCGATCGAGAGCAGGCGATCCAGCTGTGCGGGCAGGATTTCTCTCCCCTGCGGGTGCCAGCGCAGAGCGGAGTCGGTGAGTGTGAACTCGAAGCGTCGATCGCTGTCGTAGAGCACGTCCTGGCGACTGATGCGCGCTGAGACGGCCTCGGGGATGTCGTTCTGGCCGGAGATGTTGACAGCGGTCAACACCTGACGGGCGTACTCGGCGGTCTGTAGCAGCCCCGGGATCAGGGAAGGTTGGAAGGAGCGGACCGTGTCCGAGCGTGCTTCCAGGGCCTTCACCCCGCCCTGGCCGGAGCTCAGCCCGTCAGCGTGAATCACTCTCCAGTGGCGCGATTCCACGAGAGCGCCCTCAGCCAGCTCGGAGCCGTGGTGGAGCGTTTCGGCAGATGCCCGGCAAGCCTCAAGCCAGGTCCGGACGTCATCGCTGGAAGGTCGGGTGCGGCCGTTCTCGATCTTGGAGACCTTCGACTGCGACCAGCCCAGGGCAGCTGCCAACTCTTGTCCTGACATCCCGCGATCGAGGCGAGCCGTTCGCAGCAGGGAGGCGAGCTCTTGTCTGGCGGTGTCGGATCTCTTGCCCTCCGGCACGACTTCTCCCATACTAGTCCTGATTGAGTCTTAAAAGTCTTCGGATGATTCGAATCTGAAGACGCTGTTCAGACTAACGTGTCCACGACCACCCCCACATCGGAGCGTCGCAGTGACCGTGATGACGATGGCCGACTTCTTCCGTACCTTCGACGACTTCCGACATCAGGTCTTCCGGCTGGAGACCCTGGACTTCTATGACTCCAAGAGCGAGCGCGTGCCCCTGGAGAGGTTCCGCGCCGGTCTGCCCCAGGATCCGTCATGGCTGGGGCCCTGGGCGGACCGGGTGCGCGCCATCAACCGCAGGGGTGCCTCGATCGGACGCGTGCACGTGGTGAGCGAACCGCTCACCGAGTACGTCATTTTCGAGATGACCTGTGCCTACCCGTCAAACATCGACGCGGGTGAGGAGATCGCCATCCTGCCGCGACCCACAGCGGAGAAACTGGGAGTGCCCGATGGGGACTACTGGCTCTTCGACGATGAGCGCGTGGGGCGCATGGTCTACGACGACGATGGCGCTCTGACGCACGTGGACGTCACCAGCGACCCGGTGGTCGTTGATGAGTACGTGCACTGGCGCCAGGTGTGCCGGGCCAACGCTGTTCCACTACGCCAATACCTGCCCCGGGCCGGACTGCGCTCCCAGATCGGATTCGAGCACCACTTCCAGGAAGGCTGACAGATGAACCCCCTGTTCAAGGACACGGACTTCCGCAAAGCCAGCGGAAGCGGCACCGGCGACTGCGTCGAGGTCGCCATCACCGAACACACGACTGACGTGGTCGGCCTGCGTGACTCGAAGAACCCCCGCAGCACTGTTCTGTTGATTGCCCCTGGTGAGTGGCTCGCGCTCACCGGCGGAGCTCTCTAGGCACCAGGGGCGCTTCCGTCCCGAGTGCTGTCGTACTCGAACAGATTCGGGATCGGTCGCTCCACGAACTCCGACGCTCCGGCCAGTTCGGATGGTCGGGGCGTCGTTGGTTTGGGTGGTTCAGGCATGGTCGGTGCGGATGTACTGCCCTGAACTCTCCCCGGCCAGTTACGGTCACAGGAGCCTGCTTCTCGCCTCCGCAGCATCGGGGTGCATTGTTCGCGGGATGAATACACGGAAGCCCTCACCCTCACAGGTGGGGGCTTCCGCGTTTTTGTCTAAGCCTCGCGCTGGGCGGCATCGAGCAGCGCTCGCCACTCGGCGGACGGGAACGCCAAGGTGCCTTTCTCGCGATTCTCGGTGTCGCGCATCGCAGTGGTTGCCCCCTCCGCAACCTCGACGCACGCGGACTCGTTCGGGCTGTAGCTGGACTTGTGGAACTCGCGGGATGAATACACGGGTGCCTCTTCTAGTCGGTGATCAGGTTCTTGAGCAAGTCGATACTGGCGCTCTTTGACAAGGCGTCTGCGGTCACGTCATCCAGAGCAAGGCGGTAGTCCGCCACCTGGGCTGGGCCGGTCACGTAGGTGCCCCGGCTCCGTGTTTCGAGGTACACGATCGGAGGGTCCCGCTCGTCGTCGTACTCAAGCAGCACTGTCGAGCCATGGAGACAGCCGTGTAGGCCAACGCTTATGGGCAGCACCAACAGACTTACGGTATTCACAGTGGTGGCTGTGTCCAGCAGGTGGCGAAGCTGTCCCTGGGCCAGTTCAGTTGGCAGCGCGGCCAAGCGCAGCAGGACGGCTTCGTCGAGAACGCATCGGAACTCGGGCGCATCCGAACGTCCGAGCACTTGTTCCTGCCGCTTCATGCGAGCGGCGACAATACGTCCGATCTCCTCCTCGGTGCGGGCCAGAGATGCTCGTGCGGATGCGGCTGCGTACTCCGGTGTCTGTAGCAGGCCGGGAACCACGATCGGGTGGTAGGCGAAGATGCGTCGTGCGCGGGCTTCCCACCCGAGGAAGCCATCGGTGAGGACGTCCTCGTAGTCTCGCCACCACGGCCGGGCTTTGGCCTCCTTGCGGAGTGCTTCCAGCGCCTCTCTTCGGCTGGCATCGGTGACCTTGTAGAGGTCCAGTAGAGCGCGCAGTCCCGACGCGTCTGGAATGGAATGACGCCCGCCCTCCATGTGGTTGAGGCGTCCTGACGACCATCCGAGTGCAGTCCTGGCCTCCTCGGTGGTCATCCCTGTGCCCTCGCGCAGACTGCGCAGTTCGGCGGCCAAACGGCGGCGCTCGATGCTGGGCTGGTTCGGTGGTGCCACGGGGGCTTCTGCCTTCTCTGGTTCGGGGTGCTCCGCTTTCTGGATCATAAAGCTCCTACTCAGAAGTGGGCATTTGGGTCAGTCTGACAGTGTCCTATTGACGTGTCAGTCTGACGGAGTCAGTATGGGGCATGTATTCGTCCCCGCTGGACTTCCCACCCGGCATCCGAAGACCAGGAGCCGCGCTATGCCGCGTTGCTTGAACCTGTCTGAGCTGACCTATGTGCGCTATCGCGCGGCCGAGCTGATGTGTCGCCGTCGCCCCCGCAGGGCTGGGCGTGTGCGTGCTTTCGCCGCGAACCTGCCCTTCCACTCCGAAGCGCGGCCCGCGCGCTCGGCTCGGCCTCCGCTGATCCCGGCACCTCGGCGGCCGTTGGACACCGCGCCCCTGGAGATCCTTCAGGTTGTCCTGTCCGGGCTACGTCGGCTGGGGGCGGTGCTCTGATGCACGACATCTACACCAGGGACCTGCTCACCGTCCTCGACGAAGCCCTGCATCCGCCCGCGCACCTGACCGCCTCACAGCTGGCGGAGTGGCATGCCCACACTCTGCGCAACCGGCTCCCCCTGATCCGGGAAGCGCTGCGGATCGCCCGCGAGGAAGCCGACGCAGAGCTGGCCACCCTGATCGTTGACCAGGCCATCTCCGAGCACCCCGACCCGACTCACGCGCTCAGGCCGGTCGGGGGTGATGGGGCAAGCCTGCCGACATCCTCCGAGGCGAACCTGTCCTGTGAAGACGAGCTGCCCGTCCCCGAGCACATCCTGTGCCCGCTGCTCTACAAGCAGTGGAACCTGACCATCGAGGGCCGGCCACCCCATGAGGTCTACGTGGCCCGGCGACCCTTCGACTGGACGGGTGAAGGCGACCGCTGGGAGCGCATCACCGCACCCACCCGACACGAACTCCTCCGACTGCTCGGACACCGCCTTCGGGGAACCAACCCGCCCGGTATCTAGAGCCCGGACCACCCTCAAAGCCCCGCGTACCCGCTGCGGCACCGGTTCCTCAAGTCCGGCGGGCGCGCGGACCATCAGCAGTACTCAAGAAAAAAGCTCTGGCGGGTGCGCCAAACACCCCCAGAGCAGGCCGACAAGCAGATCTGTAAAGAAAGCGAGTTGTCGACATGTCCATTGTGCCTCACCTGAGCCCTGCCCGCTGGCAGGCGCGGATCTACCCGGGACAGCTGTCCCGGATGAGCGCGGTGCGCGCGGAGTTGCGTGCCGACCTGGCCGGGTTCGGCGAAGACCTGGTCGAGACGGTGACGCTGTGCGCGAGCGAGCTCGTGGCCAACGCGATCGAGCACACGCTCTCGGGCGATTCCGGTGGCCGGGTCCTGCGGGCGCTGTTCGAGTCCGAGCCGGGGGTGCTGCGTCTGGTGGTCGTGGACGATGGTGCCCGCGAGTCCTGCCCGCAGATCCCGACCGACCGTACCGAGCAGGAGTGGTTGAGTGCCGAGCGCGGCCGGGGCCTGTTGATGGTGGACATGCTCGCCGTGCGGTGGGGTGCCTACCCGGTTGTGCCGTTCCCGTTCTGCGCGGGGCTGGGCACGGCGGTGTGGGCCGAGTTCGCGCTGGGCGGTGGTCAGCGATGACCGCCGTGGACACCATGATCAGGTCAGTGTTGGACGCCCCGCACGGAGCCCGCTTCACCCGGACCTCCGCACCGGCACCACGCCGGGTGGTCATGGCTCCGGAGACCTTCTCCGAACGCGAACAGCGCCTGCTCCGGCAGATGGCGGGCAACCCCAGGGTCGCCCACCGGCTCAAGAACGGCGCCGTCCCCGAGTGGATGGCCGTGGACAAGGACCGCCGCGAACACGCCGAGCGCAAGGCCAGGGAAGCCGAGCGCTGGGAAACCGAACCCGACGACCCGTTCCCGCCCCGCAAGCCGCGCGGGCGGCACCGGGCCCCGCGTTGGTGGCGCAGTGACTGGGCGGCCTCGACGCTGACCTTCGGTATGGCCCTGGCTGCCGGGATGGTGGTCAGCCACGTCACCGCACTGCTCCTGTAGGCAAGCCCGGAGCTCTGTCCACAGGCTGTGGGTCACACCGCGCCTGCGGCCTGTGGATTTCCCATTGCTGGTTTCGGGCAGTCCCGCACCTGGAGTACGGGAAGGGAGCGTCGAAGGGCGGGGATTCTTCGGTGGAGGGTATCCGTTGCTGAATTCGGGAGAGGTCTATCGCGGTTGGCCATGTGTCTGGTTCGATCTTGTCCGGAAGCGGACTCATCGCAGTCAGTGAAATATTCTTCTTGTTTGGCGCGCTAGATTCGGGGAGCTCCGCACCAGTGTGACGGTGCACCATTCACTCTGTTCCCCAGGAGTTCTCATTGTCATGGGATCGACGTGCTTTCCTGTTCGCGGCCGGTCTGGGCGCGACCGCGCTACTCCTCCTGCCGGTGGGGACCGCCTCGGCGGAGGTCGGAGTCTCGCCCGAGGACGAGGCCCATCTTCTGCAGCAGGCACGTGATTACCTCGCCCTGCGATCCGACCAGCTCACCAATGCTCCGTCCTTGTTCACGACCCTTTCCGACGGACTCGTCACCGATGTGGAGCTGGAGGAGCGCATCCATGACGACATCGCCGTCATCGAGACCACCCGGGAGGTCCACCGCTCCGTCGACGGTGGCAACTCCGCGGCCGACGTCGCCGTGTCACTGATCGAGACGCGGGCGGACGGTGATCGACTGATCATCACTGTCGAGGAGAACACCAGACTTCACTACGAGAACCCGGAGCCGGACGAGCCGGAGTTCGAGGAGTACTGGCTACGGCACGACTTCACGTTCCTCCAGGAGGTGTCGGGCTGGGTGATGCTGGAGTCGATGCCCGAGTTCAGCGGTGGTGTTCTGCTCCCGAGTACCCAGGTCATCGACCCGGGTCCCGCCAGCCCCGAACCCGAGGTCGCCAGGGAAGCCGAGGCGCCCCTCACGCTCGAGGGCGCTGAGAGGAGTGGCGAGATGGGCGCGATGCGGTCAGCAAGAAGAACAAGCAGAAGATCGTCGACCACGCCCAGAAGTACGTAAGAAACCACAACAAGAGCTATCGCGCATACAAAGAGGACTGCGCGAACTTCGTCTCCCGGGCTCTCAGAGCCGGCGGGTGGTCCCATATCGGCTCCGGTGCGAATAACCGCAGGGACAAAACGAAGTGGTTCCACGGGTCCACGGTCAAGAAGACCAGTTTCACCTGGGCCGCCGCCGAGAACTGGGGGATCTTCGCCCGGGACAAGTCCAAGCGGACCAAGAGCATCGCGCAGAAGAATCTGGTCCCGGGAGATGTCGTTCAGGCCATCTGGAGCGGGAAAGGGCCCAAGGATCACACGATGATCGTGGTCAAGACCGGCAAGAAAAACGAGAAGTACCTGAACTACCACAGCGTGGACACCAAGGAACAGAAGCTGAGCAGACTGAAAGCGAAGTTCCCGGAAGCCAGGTTCTTTACGCACCGCACCTGACGGTTGGTCGGTGTTCTTTGAGGAGGTTGTGGGGATGCGTCGTCTGTCTTTGATCTCGAGGTTCGTCGCTGCCTCGATGGTCTGTCTGCTTCTGGGCTCCTGCTCGCTTCAGCCTGCGGGTGGCGGCGATACCGCTCACGGTGTCGCCGAAGCCTACGTGCGGGCGCTCAACGAGGGCGACGTCGACACCATCCAGGAACTCGGGGAGCCCGACGAGCCGCGTGCCCGTGCCGAACTGGCCCTGGAGAAGTACGGCGGGTCCGAGTTCGTCGTGCACGAGTCGCACGCGAAACAGTCCTTCTACGGGACCTGTAGCGTCCGGTTCGACGGGGAGCGAGACGGCGAGCAGAAGACCATGTATGTGATGGTCTTCGAGATCGAGTACCGCTGGTACCAGCGGAACCGCTGGTACGTCGTCCTGCCCTTCCACGAGGTCGATCCGAACGAGTGGACGGAGGAGGAGATGTTGGAGGAGCTGGGTTACGACAGTGTCGACGACATCCCCGACGTTTCCATGGAGGAATGGATCGCCGACGACCAGGACGTTCCCTGCCCTGGATGAGTGATCGGGGGCAGCGACGAACGCCCCGGCCGGAAGTGTTTCCGGCCGGGGCGTCAGGCAAGGGGCGTCACATGATCGGTGTTACAGGATGATCCGCATGGGCTCTTCGAGGATCTCGGCGAGCTCCTTGAGGAACGCCGCACCCACGGCACCGTCGACGGCGCGGTGGTCCACGGACAGCTCCAGGGCGATGCGGTTGCGGACGGCCACCTCACCGTCCACGACCACGGCCTCCGGGCGCATGGCACCGACGGCGAGGATGGCGGCCTCCGGCGGGTTGATCACCGCGGAGAAGCTGTCCATGCCGAACATGCCCAGGTTGGACACGCTGAACGTGCCGCCGCTCATCTCCTGCGGCTTGAGCTTGTTGTCCCGGGCCTTGCCCGCGAGCTCGCGCGTGCGGGTGGAGATCTCCGACAGGGTCGCCTTGTCGGTGTCGTGCAGTACCGGCACGACCAGACCGGCGTCCACGGCGACGGCCACGCCGACGTTGATCCGGTGGTGCTGGACCAGGGTGTCGTTGATCCAGGAGGTGTTGACCTCCGGGTGCAGCTTGAGCGCGGTGGCGCAGGCCTTGACGATCAGGTCGTTGAAGCTGATCTTCACGCCCGTACTGGACAGCTGCTCGTTGATCTGCGCACGGAAGGCCTTGAGGCCCTCGGCGTCGATCGCGCGGCGCAGGTAGAAGTGCGGAACCGTCTGCTTGCTCTCGGTCAGACGGCGCGCGATCACCTTGCGCACGTTGCTGGTCTTGACCTCCTCGGAACCCCGGACGTCGTCCTGGGTCGAGGTGGCCTGGGCGGCGGGCGCTTGAGCCGTCGAAGCCGAGGGGGTGCTCTTCTCGGCGGCCGGAGCGTCGTGGGCGGCGGAGCCGTCCTTGGCGGCAGCCTCGATGTCGGCGCGCACGATCCGGCCCTTGGGACCGGAGCCCTTGATCTTGGTGATGTCCAGGCCGTACTCCTTGGCCAGCCGGCGGGCCAGCGGGGAGGTACGGGGGCGCTCGCCGTTGGACTCGCCTGAGGCGGGAGCGGACGGAGCCGGAGCGGCCTCGGCGGGCTGCTCCTCCTTCGCGCCGTCCTCGGACTCGTCGTCCTTGGGCTCCTCCTTCTCCTCCGCAGCCGGGGCGTCGGAGGACCCCGAGTCCTCGGGCACCGCGTCCGGGGAGTCGGCGATGAAACCGATCACCTCACCGATCGGCACGGTGTCGCCCTCGGAGACGTTCTGCTTGACGAGGTAACCGTCCTCGTAGGCCTCGAACTCCATGACGGCCTTGTCGGTCTCGATCTCGACCAGCACGTCACCGGAGGCGACCTTGTCCCCCACCTTCTTCACCCAGGTGGAGATGACGCCTTCCTCCATGGTGTCGGAGAGGCGCGGCATGTGGATCTCGCTCATTGACTACTCCCTCTACCCGACCCGTTTGCCGACGGCGCTCAGGGTTTCCTTGATCACGGTGCTGATCGACTCGACCGACGGCAGGGCGGCGGTCTCCAGCGGCTTGGCGTAGGGCATGGGCACCTCGGCCATGGCCACCCGGCGCACCGGGGCGTCCAGGTAGTCGAAGGCCCCCTCCTGGATCGAGGCGGCGATCTCCGCGCCGATCCCGTAGGTGAGCCAGTCGTCCTCGCAGATCACCGCGGCACCGGTCTTCTTGACCGAGTCCACGAAGGTCTGCCGGTCGAGGGGGCGCAGGCTGCGCAGGTCCACGACCTCGACGCTGATGTCCTCTTCGGCCAGCTTCTCGGCGACCTGGGTGGCGACCATGGCCATCCGGGAGTAGCCGATCAGCGTGATGTCGCTGCCCTCGCGGGTCACGGCGGCACGGCCGATGGTGGCGACGTTGTCGTTCTCCGGCTCGGCGTAGTCCTCGGGGACCTCGCCCTTGGAGTTGTACAGGCCCAGGTTTTCCAGGAACAGCACCGGGTCGTCGTCACGGATGGCCGCGCGCAGCATCGAGGAGGCCTCGGCCGGGGTGCTGGGCGCCATCACCTTGAGGCCGGGGATGAAGGAGTAGAACAGCTCGATGTTCTGCGAGTGCGTCGCGCCGAGCTGCTGGCCGCCGCCACCGGGGGTGCGGATGACCATGGGAACGCTGGTCTGACCGCCGAACATCCCGTAGATCTTGGCGGCGTGGTTGATGATCTGGTCGATGGCGATCAGCGAGAAGTTGATCGTCATCAGCTCCACGACCGGGCGCAGGCCCAGCATGGCGGCACCGACGGCGGCACCGACGAAGCCCTCCTCGGCGATCGGGGTGTCCTTGACCCGCCGGGGGCCGAACTCCTTGAGGAGCCCCTCGGTGATCTTGTAGGAGCCCTCGAAGACGCCGATCTCCTCGCCGATCACGAGGACGTTCTCGTCGCGCACCATCTCGGCCCGGAGGGTGTCCCGCAGGGCCTGGCGGTAGGTGATCACGGACATGTGAGTGGTTCCTTCCCTATTCCGCGAACACCGGGTCGGCGGGCATGCGCCGCGACTCGTTCGGTACCGGGGTGGCGTAGGTGTAGTCGAAGAGCGTGGACACGTCCGGCTTCGGGCTGTTCTCCGCGAAGTCGGCGGCCTCGACGACCTCGGCCTTGACCGAGGCGGCGATCTCCTCGCGCAGCTCGTCGGTGAGGATTCCGGCCTTGGCCAGCTTGGCGTCGAAGAGCGCGATCGGGTCGTTCTCCTCGGAACGGGCCTCGTCGCGCTGCTCCTCGCTGCGGTATTTGGCCGGGTCCACGACGGAGTGGCCCTTCTGCCGGTAGCTCCACGCCTCCAGCAGGAACGGCGTCTGCTCCTCGCGGGCGCGCTCCACCAGCCGGGTCGCGGTGTCGCGGACGGCTAGGACGTCACGGCCGTCGACGCGCTCGCCCTCGATGCGGAAGGCGGCGCCGCGCTTGTACAGCTCGGGCTCGGCGGAGGACATCTCCACGGTGGTGCCCATGCCGGTGAAGTTGTTGATCACCACGAAGACGACCGGCAGGTTCCACAGCTTGGCGATGTTGAGGGACTCGTGCCAGGCGCCGATGTTGGTGGTGCCGTCGCCCATCTGACACATGACGACCTCGTCGCCGCCGCGGTAGGTGACGGCCAGCGCCGCACCGGTGGCCAGCGGGAGCTGACCGCCGACGATGCCGTAGCCGCCGAGCATGCGGGTCTCGGTGTCGTACATGTGCATGGAGCCGCCCCAGCCCTTGGACACGCCGTCGACGCGCCCGTAGAGCTCGGCCATGACCCGCTTGGGGTCCATGCCCTTGCCGATCGCGTACCCGTGGTCACGGTAGTTCGTGAACAGGTAGTCGCGCTCCTGCAGGGCGTCCATCAGACCGACGACGGTGGCTTCCTCGCCGAGGTTGAGGTGGCAGTAACCGCCGATGCGGGCCTGGGTGTAGGCCTGTCCGGTGCGCTCCTCGAAGCGTCGGATGAAGAGCATCTGGCGGTAGTAGTCGAGGAGGGTCTCCGGCTTCTCGTTGCTGAGAGCCGTGTCCTTGCGGCTCCGGCGCCGGGACGCGGTGCCCCGGGCGGTGCCGCCCTTCGGCTTGGCCGTGTCAGCCATGGTGTGCCTTTCTACGTGCGCGGAGTCCCGCCGCGGCGGCCTGTGGGCCGGGTGACGGGGCCCGCCCTGGCCCCGCTGTCGGGCGCGGCCTGGGCGTGTGCCGCCGCCGGGCTCATCGGCGGCGGCACGTGTGGCTGTTTCGGGGCGTGTCCGCTGGGGCCGTGGCAGGGCCCGGTTGCGGACACGAAGCGAGTCGGGTCACGTGTGCAGTTGTCACGCCGAAACCCTTGACGGCATTGCTTCCCGGTCTGGGGTGCCGTAAGCATCCGCCGGGAGGTCGGCCGAGTTCGTTCACCGGCCGGCTGAACGACCCCGTGCCACCAGGGGGTACACGCGTGTTGATGTGACGTGTGTCGCGCACACTCTACGGTCTGATCGATGATCGATCAATACAACTTTACGGGAGATACCCGAACTTTGGTGCAAAGCACCAGGTGATAACGCAGCTCTCTCGGGTGGGGCCTACGAAAAGACCTCCCACGGAGCGCGGGAGGCCGGTGATCGTGTGCGAGATGCACTGGACGGGGGCAGACGGGGACAAGCCCGGTCGGGGTGCGGGAGAGGAAGACCGAGCCCGGTAAGCGCTCGTGGGTTCCCAGGACGTGGCTACCGACTGCCCTCGTGCGTCTTGAGCGCGGCCTCGACGTAGTTCAGGACATGCTCGCTGAGCATCTGGCCCGCGGCCGGATCCCCCTCGCGGAAAGCCCGCGTGATCTGCGCGTGGTCGGCGGCCTTGGCGTGCAGCTCCATGTTGAGCCAGCGCACGGACAGCGCCGTCCACACCTCGACGCCCAGGGACTCCCAGGTGTGCAGCAGCACGCTGTTGTCCGCGGCCCGCACGACCTCGCGGTGGAACTCCACGCTGTGCTTAATCTGCTCGGTGACGTCGCCCTGAGCGGTGGCGCGCTGCAGCGCCTCCACCTCGCGTTCGAGCGAGGAGGCGTCCTCGGCCAGGCGCGGAGCGGCCAACTGTGCGGCGACCAGCTCTAGACCGGCGCGGACGGGGTAGATCTCCGCCATGTCCTGGACCCCGAAGGCCCTGACCCTGGCCCCCTTGTTCGGCACGGTCTCGATGAGGCGCAGCGTCTCCAGCTCGCGGAGCGCCTCGCGGACCGGAGCCTGGCTGACCCGCAGCTCCGTCGCGATCCTGCGTTCCACGATGCGTTCGCCGGGCTGCCACCGCCCGGACAGCAGACCCTCGACCAGTACCTGCCGGATCTGCTCCCTCAGTGGCTCACGGGCCAGCTTCGAGGGGTCGTCCGGCAACTGTGGGAGGTCGACCATCCAGGGCCCTTCCGTTTCCCGACCCGTGCGCGACCAGCACACGCGTCGACACACTCCAGCGTCTGACAAGCTCCTTGAAGAGTGCCACACGCGAGCGGGTCGGCCGGACAGTCGGCCTCGAAGCGCTAACGGAACCCTCACGAACCGGTCGCGTCCCGGTGAAAGGCACGGGTCTCCGGCGTGGGCTTCGGGCAAAGTCCGAGGTAGAAGAGTCACACTTGACCCGCGAAACCACCAATGAGGGTAAGTGTCCGGGTAGGCTCGCATGTTGGCAATAACCACCCAAAGCCGTACGGAGAGTTACCCACGTCACGGCGATGGCCCAACGAGAGCGCCCTGACCTGCGCTGACAGCACTTGAGCGGTAGCGAGCGCCAACGCAGACGCCACTGCCGACCAGTTCCGAACCTCGGATGTCGAACCTGTCCGGCGGTCGGTCACGAACACCGTGAACCAGCCCGAAGGTTCGACCGTCGAAGGGGTGTGGGGAGATTCCCCTCGGTACGTTACCAACGCCCGTAGCACCAACACCCGTGTCGGCCCCGATGACGTCAGGACCAGTCCCAACAACCGCGGCTAGCCCGTCCCCCACGCCTCAGCAGTGCCACAGGCAAGCCCACGACGTGTGAGACAGCACTGAGCACATGACGCATTCTTCGCGGACCCGGCATGCGCGGTCCAGACAGACGACAACGCCCCACGTGACAGCGTCGCGGGAGGCGGAGAGGTCGCACGTGCCAGAGGAACGGCGCACGCCCGAGCCCGGCCCGTACAGCGGCCCCATCCCCGTGGTTCGGGCCAAGGAACTCGACCCGGGGCCGCCCGTCGTGCGCGCGGTCAAGTGGCCGAGTGTGAGCGAGATCGCGTGGGGGCTCGCCTCGGACCGGATCGCGATCATGCTCTTCGTGGCGCTGATCGTCATGACGATGCTGGCCGCGGGGCCGCTGCACCCAGTCGACAACTTCCTGAACGAGCTGCACCGGCCCTACTGGGACGTGTTGCGCGAGCCCCTTATCTTCTGGCCGGACAACGTGGCCTCCCGTTATGTGGCCCTGCCGGTCCTGGGGGTGACCACACTCCAACTCGCCTACTGGCACCGCAGTTGGAGACCGATCATCCTGGGGGCGGGCGGCGTCTTCGGGATGATGTCGATGGTCTCCGTGATGAAGCTGCTGTTCAACCGGGGCCACGCCAAGCACTACGACCCCGACTTCTTCGCCGGGGCGGGCAACGTCGCCTTCCCCTCCGGACACGGGGCCAACGCGATCCTCATCTACGGCCTGGTGCTGTTCCTCATCATCAGGTTCGGCGCGGCCCGGCCGCACATCATCAAACGACTGGCCTACTGCATCGTGTGCATCGCGCTCCTGCAGGCGACCGTCTCGATCTACCTGCACTTCCACTGGTTCACGGACCTGGTGGCCGGGATGATCGCGGGCGGGTTCGCACTCAGGCTCACGATCCGCCTGGACCGGATGATCCCGCACGGGCACACCGTCCAGTGGTGGCCCTGGTACGGCAAGGAGTCCGAGGACTCCGCCCAGGTCAGAAGCTAGCCGAAAATCCACAGAAGTGCGCCCGCCGGGGAGCCCCGGCGGGCGTTTTTTATGTCCGGGGCAGGGTTCGAGGGTTGTCGAAAATACCCCTAGGGGGTATATCTGTTGGAGGGGGCGCGCGGACAGGGGCGGCGTCCGCGGGTCAGATACCCCATGCGGGTATTTTCGGATGCGGAGGGGAGTACGACATGAGCGCAGGGCAGCACGGGGACCACGGCACCACGACAGAGGGCGGAAACGAGGACCACGGGGAGCATCAGGGCCACGGAAGCCACCAAGACCACGGCGGACACAGTGGCCACGGCGGGCACGGGGACCACGCCGCCATGTTCCGCAACCGGTTCTGGTGGAGCCTGCTGCTCAGCGTGCCCGTGGTCTTCACCAGCCACATGGTCGCCGGCTGGCTCGGCTACCACGTCCCCGACGGCCTCACCTGGGTGCCGCCGGTCCTGGGCACCGTCGTCTTCCTCTACGGCGGCTGGCCCTTCCTCGCCGGGGTCCCCGGTGAGCTGCGTGCCCGCAGGCCCGGGATGATGACCCTGGTCGCGATGGCGATCACCGTGGCCTTCGGGTCGAGCATGCTCGCCACCTTCGGGGTGGTCGGCACGGAACTCGACTTCTGGTGGGAGCTGGTCCTGCTGGTCGTGGTGATGCTCCTCGGGCACTGGCTGGAGATGCGCGCCCTCGGACAGGCTTCCGGCGCCCTGGAGGCCCTCGCTGCCCTGCTGCCGGACCGCGCCGAACGCGTCGGCCCCGACGGCGGGACTGAGGAGGTCCCCGTGGCCGAACTCCGTACCGGGGACACCGTCCTGGTCCGCTCCGGCGGCCGGGTCCCCGCCGACGGCACCGTGGTCCGGGGCAGCGCGGCCGTGGACGAATCCATGATCACCGGCGAGTCCCGCACCGTCAGCCGTGCCGAGGGCGACCGGGTGGTCGCCGGGACCGTGGCCACCGACTCCTCCGTCCGGGTCCGGGTGGACGCGGTCGGCGACGACACCGCCCTCGCCGGGATCCAGCGCCTCGTCAGCGAGGCCCAGGAGTCCAAGTCGCGTTCGCAGGCGCTGGCCGACCGCGCCGCCGCCTTGCTGTTCTGGTTCGCGCTGACCGCCGCCGTAATCACCGCCGTGGTCTGGGGCCTGCTGCTCGGCGACGGCAGCCAGGCGGTCGAACGGACCGTCACCGTGCTGGTCATCGCCTGCCCCCACGCGCTGGGGCTGGCCATCCCGCTGGTCATCGCGATCTCCACGACGCTGTCCGCGCGCAACGGCATCCTGGTCAAGGACCGGCTGGCCCTGGAGCGCACCCGCCTCGTGGACACGGTGCTCTTCGACAAGACCGGCACCCTGACCAAGGGCGCCCCGGCCGTCACCGGCACCGCCGCGGCCGAAGGCCGGTCCGTCGAGAGCGTCCTCGCCCTGGCCGGGGCGGTGGAGTCCGACTCCGAGCACCCGCTGGCCAAGGCGATCGTCCGGGCCGCCGCCGAGGCGGGCCCGGTGCCCGAGGCCACCGGCTTCCGCTCCCTGACCGGGCACGGGGTCCAGGCCACCGTCGACGGGACCGCGGTGTACGTGGGTGGTCCCGCGCTCCTGGACTCCCTCGGCGTCACCGAACCCGCCGACCTGGCCCGGAGCACCGGACCCTGGCGGGACCAGGGAGCCACCGTCCTGCACGTGGTCGCCGACGGCGCCGTGATCGGTGCACTGGCCCTGGCCGACGAGGTCCGGCCCGAGTCGGCCTCGGCTGTCCGCCAACTCCAGGCCCAGGGCGTGCGCGTGGCGATGGTGACCGGCGACGCCCGCAACGTCGCCGACACCGTGGCCGCCGAGCTCGGTCTGGACGAGGTGTTCGCCCAGGTCCTGCCGGACCAGAAGGACGCCGTGGTCCGCGACCTCCAGGACCGGGGGCACCGGGTCGCCATGGTCGGCGACGGGGTCAACGACGCCCCCGCCCTGGCCCGTGCGGACGTCGGCATCGCCATCGGCGCCGGAACCGACGTGGCCATCGAGTCCGCCGGGGTGGTCCTGGCCTCGGACGACCCGCGCGGGGTGGTCTCCGTCCGCAAGCTCTCCCGGGCGGGCTACCGGAAGATGATCCAGAACCTCGTGTGGGCCGCCGGGTACAACATCGCCGCCGTCCCGCTGGCCGCTGGTGTGCTGGCCCCGATCGGTATCGTGCTCGCCCCGGCGGTGGGTGCGGTGCTGATGAGCCTGTCCACCATCATCGTTGCCCTCAACGCCCAGCTCCTCCGGAGCCTGGACCTGCACCCCGCCGACTGACGGGACTGCGGGCCTCAGCCGTGATCCGGGACGGTGTCCGGCTCGGCCTCCGGGTCGATCCAGGCGGCCAACCAGGACATGAAGGCGGCTCTGCCGGTCTGGACCTGTGGGGTACGGGGTGCAACCATTGTGGTGCCGTGGTCTCCCTCTTGTAGCGGGAGAGGGTTCACGGCGAAAGGCCGCCGCCTCGACCGGTTACGAGGCGGCGGCCGCTTGCTTTCTCCGGTCAGGGCCGGGTGCGAAACCGGTACCGGATGTTTCACGTGAAACTTCCGGCACCGCGTCAACCGGCATGAACTGCGCTCTCGTGGCTGCGCGAGGGGATCGGACGGTCCATGCAGCGGCCCGTCGCCCGGTGCCAGCGGTTGCCGCGCAGCCGCGGTTCGAGGGCGGCCAGCGCGGCCGCGTACTTGCTGAACCGCGACTCGCGAACCCCGAGCTCGTGCAGCCGCCGCTCCGTCGCGGTCAGCCCGCCCCGGGTCTTGACCTCCAGCAGCACCGTGTCCGGGCGCATCCGCACCTCCCAGTCGCCCCGGTACCCGACCAGGTCGTGGTCCACGGTCACCCGCTCCTCGCCGGACAGGGCCACCACCGTGGTCCGGAGGTAGTCGGTCACGGCGGCGGGCAGCAGGACGTCCGGCGGGTCCATGCGGCAGCGGCTCAGGGAACGGTCCAGGAAGTCCCGGGTCTGCCAGGTCAACCGGTCCACGGGGGCGTCCATCGGGAGTTCGGTCCGCACCTTGTCGGTGATCCCGCGCGCGCCCTTCAGCTTCACCTCGAACATCTTCGTCTCGGTGTCCACGTAGGTGCGGGTGCGCACCTTGTAGCGCAGCCGCCGCCCCTGCCGGTGGTCGTGGAAGGTCCGCAGGTCCGGGGTGTCCAGGTAGGTGGAGGAGTACAGGAAGGAGGTCCGGCCGCCGATCTCCAGTACCCCGAACCCGCGCTCCGCCCCCGCGAAGAGGGCGGGCACCAGCTCCGTGGGGAGCAGGTACTTGCGGCAGGTACGGGTGACCAGGGCGGCGCGTTCGTTGATCTCGGCCAGGGACACGGGCCGCAGCCGTTCCAGGCCGGGCGGTCCCTCGGCCGGACGGCTCACGGGGCTCACCGGTCCGGCTCCCGGGCCGGTACCGGTGGCAGCGGGGGAGAAGTCGGGGCTCAACGGTCACCCCACCAGGCGGGCATCGGCTGGCGGCGCTCGGCCGACGGGCCCGGGACCTGGGTCAGCTTCGGCTCCTGGAAGCGCACGTCCACCACCATCAGGTCGCGCACGTAGTCCACCTCCGTGACGTCCACGTGCCGCACCCGGCCGCGCAGCCGCCCCTCCAGGTCCTGCCGGAGCGCCACCGGGTCCTCGTGCACCACGTCCAGCGTCATGATCCGCCGCTGCGTGCGGGCCAGCAGCTTCGGGTGCCCGGCCAGGTACAGGGCGGACAGCAGCAGGGCGTTCAGCCCCACCATGAGCCACGGGGTCGGGGCGGCCACCGCGTTCACCAGACCGAGGGCGATCGCCACGAAGTAGTAGCCGATCTCCCCCTGACTGATCAGGTCCGAGCGCAGCCGCAGGATCGACAGCACCCCGAACAGCCCGAAGCCGACCGCCAGACCCACCTCCTGCTGGGTCAGCATGGAGACCACGGCGAAGATGCCGACGTTGAGCGCCACGTAGGCGAGCACCAGGTCCCGCCGGCCGTGCCTGCGGAAGTAGAGGACGTAGGACAACACCGTGATCGCGGTCAGGTCGACCGCCAGCGCGAAGAAGAACATGTGACCATCGTGGAAGGCCACAGTGAGGTCTTTATGAGCCTTCCATGAGGGAACGCTCATCTTCGGATGACGGGGTTGTCGCCGTTCTCGACTGCGTCACCCGGCCGCCCAACCGGCTTGTTCAGCCGGTCAGCCGGTACCCCATGCCCCGCACCGTCACGATGCGCTCCGAACCCACCTTGCGGCGCAGCGCGCGCACGAACACGTCCACCACGTTGGAGCCCGGGTCGTAGTCGTAACCCCACACGTGCGACAGCATCTGCTGCCGGGTCATCACCTGCCCCTGGTGCCGCATGAGCAGCTCCAGCAGGGCGAACTCCCGGGCGGTGAGGTCGATGGAGTCCTCGCCCACCGCCACCCGGCGGGTGCGCAGGTCCAGGGACAGCCCGCCCGCGCGCAGCACCGTGAGGTCGGCGGTGCGCTCGGTGCGCATCCGCAGCCGCACCCGGGCCAACAGCTCCTCGAACCGGAACGGTTTGGTCACGTAGTCGTCGGCGCCGATCTCCAGCCCGGTCACGGTGTCGCGCACCCCGTCCCGGGCGGTCAGGATCACCACGGGGACGTCCACACCCAGGGAGCGCACCCGGCGCAGCACGTCGAAGCCGTCGGTGTCCGGTAGCCCCAGGTCCAGCAGCATCAGGTCGAACCCGCCGGTGACGGCGTAGTCCACGGCCTCCGCGCCGGTGCCCACCACCGTGGTGGTGAACCCGCTGGCGGTCAGGCCCTTGCGCACGAACGAGGCGATCCGCTCCTCGTCCTCGACGATGAGTACCCGGCTCACAGGTGTTCCCTTCCAACGCGTCCGTCAACGGGGGCCAGGGGGATGACCAGGGTGAAGGTGGAACCCGCCCCGGGGGCCGAGTGCAGGTCCACCCGGCCGTGGTGGGCCTCGGCGATGGCCCGGACGATGGCCAGGCCCAGCCCGGCGCCGCGGTCGCCGCGCGCGGTGCGCCCGCCCCGGGAGAAGCGTTCGAAGATGCGTCCGTGCTCCTCGGCGGGGATGCCGGGGCCCTGGTCGGACACCCACAGCCGTACCTCGGCCCCGCTGACCCGCGAACCCGTGCGCAGGGTGGAACCGGGTGGGGTGTGCCGCACGGCGTTGGCGGCGAGCTGCACCATCGCCTGGGTGACGCGCTGCGGGTCCAGCCGCACGGTCTCCTCGGCCAGGGCCTCCAGCCGCCAGTCCCGGTTTCCCAGCCGCCGGACCTTGGCGTCGATGTCACTGGTGAGCTCGGCCAGGGAGACGGGTTCGGGGCGGACGAAGTCGGGCTGCTGGGCCTTGGCGAGCAGCAGCAGGTCCTCGACGATGCGGCCCATCCGGTCCAGTTCGTCGGTGACCAGTCGGACCACCTCCCGGCGCTCCTCGGGGTCGTCGCCCATGAGCTCCAGATGGCCGCGCACGATGGTGATGGGGGTGCGCAGTTCGTGCCCGGCATCATCGACGAAGCGGCGCTGCTCGGTGAACGCGCCCTCCAGACGGTCCAACATGCTGTTGAACTGCTCGGCCAGGGCTGCGATGTCGTCCCGGCCGGAAACCTCGATGCGCTGGGTGAGGTCCTCCTCGGAGATCTCCGCGGCGGTCTGCCGGACCAGCCGGACCGGGGCGAGGATGCGACCGGCCACCCACCAGGCGGCGGTGGCAGCGGCGAGCAGCCCCAGGCCGCTGACCAGCGCGATAGTGCTCATGGTCCCGCCGGTGGTGTCGTCGTCCTGCGCGGTGAAGTAGCCGATCACGAACCACCCCGCCGTGCCCTCTTCACCCGGCGGGAGCACGCGGACCTTCTCCCACTCGACCGGCCCGGCGGGGGTGTCCAGCTGTCCCCGCGCGTTGTCGGAGCCCAGGACCGCCTCGACCATCTCGGGGTCGGCGGACAGGTCGTAGGGCGGCTCCTGCCCCTGCCGGATGCGCCCGGCGTCGGGTTCGGCCGCGCCTCGCCCGCTACGCGAGGCGGTCTGTTCCTGAGCGCTCTCGTCGGGCTCGTCCACCCACCCGAAGAGGATCTCGGAGTCCTCGGGGTACTGGCGCTCCAAGTGGACCCGGATGAGGGAGGCGACGTCGGTGAAGGCCTCACCTGTGTTCGGGTCGACACCGACCGCCGCGAACTCCTGGAACTCGGCGGTCTCCTGGGCCAGGGCGCGGTCGACCCGCTCGTCGGTCCGGGCGGTCAGGGCGCTCCAGGTGACGACGTTGACCAGCACCAGAACAGCGGCCATGAGCAGCACGACCCACACCATGATGAGCAGTCGGGCGGGCACCCGTCGGCGCTGGGGGAGCTCGGGCTGCGGCCCGCGGATGACCATCGTGGGAAAGAGCGAGGTGCGCCCCGAGGGCCCCTCGGAGCCGGAGGCCGGGCCTGCGGGTCTGGCGCGGCCGGGCGGGACGTGCACGGTGGTGGCGTCGGGATCGTTGCCGTCAGCACCCTCGGCACCGCGTCCGCCCAGGGGGCGGTCAGTCGTCATCGTCGTCGTCCCCGTTCTCGTACCGCGCGTCCAGGCAGTCCTCCCACCAGTCGTCCCACTGGTCCTCGTCCCAGGTTTCGTGGTTCACGTGCTCGTCGAGGCAGGCGAAGGGAAACCCTGTCGGCGCGGGGGCGGGCTCGGGTTCGGGTGAGGGCTCCGTAGACGAGCTCCCGGTGCCCTCCCGGTCGGTGACAGGCGGCGGCTGTCCGACCGGGCCGTCATCGGTGGGTTCGGCGGTGACGGCGTCGGGGGACTCGCCGACCACCACCTCCGAGGCGGGGCCCGGGTCGGGAGCGCGCAGGAACACAGCCCAGACCAGGGCGGCGGTCGCGAACAGCACGACCGCCAGCGCCCCGAGAGCCAGCGGCACCAGAGGTGATCTCATACTGTCGAGCGTCCCCGAGGAAGACGGCGTCCGGATGAAGCGGACATGAGGAAGTCTTCATTCTCGCAGGTGGGCCCCGTCGTCGAGGGAAGCGGCCAGACGGAGCCTCGCGGCGTTCTCGTTTCTAGACGATCTCGATGGATGCGCTGGTCAGTGCCCCGCGTTCGATGCGGCGGTCAGCTGTCACCAGCGGTACGCCGAGTTTCTCCGCGAGCGCCACGTACGACGCGTCGTAGCTGGAAAGGTTGGCCGACAAGGCCTGCATACGCGGCCAGAGCGGGTGAAGGCCGTAGCGGACAATGGTCAGCCGTTCATACGCTTCCATCGCCAGATCCCGGTCATCCGCCGAGAGTTTGGCTTCACGGCCCCGTCCGGGCTTGGACAGGGACAGCAGTACGGAGGCTACTTCCCAGTCGAGCAGGGCGGGCGCGGCCAGCTCTTCGGGGCCGAGCCGGTCCCGGGCCGCCTTGCCCGGCCCCTCCCTACTGGTGAGAGCGTTGATCACGGCGGAGGCGTCAATGACGATCAACGGCCCTCCCGTATTTCGGATACGGCGTCGGTGACGTCTTCCCGGGAGACAGAGGCCTTGATCGCCTCGCTGCTTTCTTCGAACACCTGAGAGTTGGCGCGGGTGACATTGACCGGGTGCAGGATGACCGTCCCATCGTCCCCTGTTTCGACCTCGTAGTACTCGCTGGTGAGGACCGACTCTCCGAGGGTGATGCGTCCTCGGCTCCCTCTCTTGACCAGGTCCATGGGGCTCCTCCTTCGCACAGCACCCAGTGTGGGTAATGCCCACAGTACCAAAGTGGGTATTTATGGATCTCTGGTTTTGAGGCATGCCGACAAAACAGGCCCCTTCGAGATGAAGGGCCTGTTCCGGTGAGGGTGTCGGGTGGTACTAGTAGCGGCGGCCGCGGAGCTCGGCGACCAGGACGGCGGCCTGCGTGCGGCGCTTGAGGTCCAGCTTGGCCAGCAGCGCGGACACGTAGTTCTTCACGGTCTTCTCGGCCAGGTACAGCCGCTCGCCGATCTGCCGGTTGGTCATGCCCTCGCCGATGAGGTCGAGGATCTGCCGTTCCTGGGGGGTCAGTTCGGCCAGCGGGTCCGGCTCGGCCTGTGCGCCGCGCAGCCGCTCCAGCATCGCCCCGGTGCTGCCCGAGTCCAGCAGGGAACCGCCGGCGGCCACCGTGCGGACCGCGCCGACCAGGTCGGCGCCGTGGATCTGCTTGAGCACGTACCCGGCGGCCCCGGCCATGACGGCGTCGTAGAGGGCGTCCTCGTCGGCGAAGGACGTGAGCATCAGGCAGGCGATCTCGGGGTGGTCGGACCGGATCTCCCGGCACACCTGCACGCCCGAACCGCCCGGCAGCCGCACGTCCAGCACGGCCACGTCGGGCAGGACGACGGGGATCCGCGCCAGCGCCTGTTCTGCGGTTCCGGCCTCGCCGACGACGGTCATGTCGTCCTCGGTCTCCAGCAGCGCGGCCACGCCGCGCCGGACGACCTCGTGGTCGTCGACAAGGAAGACCCTGATCTGTTTCCGAGCACCCTCGGCTCCACCACCGGTCATCGGTCCTCCCTCATCCCGCATCGTGCGCGCGTGACACCACTCCGATGAAGACGTTAACGCCTGTGTGGGGTCCAGCGGGGGCCTTAAGGCACTGAACTCCCCGGGCAAAAGTCCTGGAAACGGACAAAATTCCTGCCCGGGGAGCAAAGCACCTGTTCACGGCTGGTGGGGATGTGGCTACTGTCGCCGCATCGTCATCATCCCGTCACCGAGAGATCGCCTTGCGTGGCACCCTCACGGCCGCCGCGCCCCCCAGGGGCGGGCGAGCTCGAAGGCCCGGCACGCGCGCAGTACTCGTTCGTCGGAGTGGCGGGGGCCCACCACCTGCAGACCGATGGGCAGCCCCGATTCGCTGAACCCGCACGGCACGCTCGCCGCGGGCTGCTGGGTCATGTTGAACGGGTAGCTGAACCCGGCCCAGGACGTCCACCGCCGCCCGGCCAGCTCCGGCGGCGACTCCAGCCCGGCCTCGAAGGCCACCATCGGCATGGTCGGGGTGAGCAGCAGGTCGTAGGTCTCGTGGAAGCGGCCCATCTGGGCGCCCATCGCCATCCGCAGTGCCATCGCGGTCAGGTAGTCCTGTGCCGAGTAGGTCAGCCCCTCCTCGATGATCGCCCGCAGCCCCGGGTCCTGCAGGTCCCGGTCCCGCGCGGTGAGCTTCTCGGTGGCCTTGGCCGCGCCCGAGTACCAGAGCACGTGGAACTCGTCCACGGACTCCGGCAACCCCGGATCGGCCTTCTCCACCTTGGCGCCCAGCGACTCGAACACGCGCACCGCCTCGGCGACCGCGCGGGCCACCTCCGGGTCCACGTGCTGCCCGCCCAGCGTCGGGCTGTAGGCGATCCGCAGCCCGCGGACCAGCTCCGCGGGGTCGGCACCGCGGCCCGCCTCGGCCAGGCCAGGGCCCGGGGTGGGCAGCGCCATCCAGTCCCGGGCGTCGAAGCCGCTGATCACGTCCAGCATCAGCGCCATGTCGCCCACGGTCCGGGCCATCGGCCCGGTGTGCGCCAGCGACCCGAACGGGCTCGCGGGGTAGTGCGGGACCAGCCCCCAGGTGGGCTTGATCCCGCAGACCCCGGTGAAACTCGCCGGGATGCGGATGGACCCGCCCCCGTCGGTGCCGGTGGACAGCGGACCCATCCCGGCCGCCACCGCCGCCGCCGAACCTCCGCTGGAGCCGCCGGGCGTGGTGGACAGGTCCCACGGGTTGCGCGTGATCCCGGTGAGCGGGTTGTCGGTGACACCCTTCCATGCCAGCTCGGGGGTGGTGGTCTTGCCGACGAACACCGCCCCGTGCTCGCGCATCCGGGCCACCACCGGGGAGTCCTCGTCCCACGGGCCCTCCTGGGAGGCGGCCACCGACCCCTTGAGGGTGGGCCACCCCTTCGTCAGGTGGATGTCCTTGACGGAGGCGGGCACCCCGTCCAGCTTTCCCACCGGTTCGCCGCGCCGCCACCGTTCGGCGGAGGCCCGGGCCGCCTCGCGCGCCTCCTCGGGGCGCACCAGGCAGAAGGCGTTCAACGCGGGGTTGTCCTGCTCGATGCGGTCGAGCACCGCCTCCACCGCCTCCACCGGGGAGAGCTCCCCGGTGGAGTAGGCGTGCAGGAGTTCTTCGGCGGACAGGTCGGCCGGGGTCACGGGGTCTCCCATGCGCGCCAACGGGGCGCCGCGCGCGGCACCTCCGTCGGCTCCGGTGGAGCCTTCGGCCGTACCGACGGCCGCACCAGCGTTGTCGGTCTCGGCCCGGTCGGAACGGATCGTCACTTCAGCCTCCCAAGTCACGCGAGGGGTCAGCCGGGTACGTAGCCCCGGCTCTTGTCCACGACATTGCGCAGTTCACGCCCGTCCAGGTAGCGGGCGAGGTTGTCCAGGAACAGCTCCACCAGGTCCTCCCGCCAACCGACCACGTCACCGGACATGTGCGGAGAGACGACGGAACCCGGCAGGCCCCACAGGGGGTTGATGGCCTTGAGCGGTTCCCTTTCGAAGACGTCCAGTGCCGCACCGGCGATCGAGCCCCGGTCCAGGGCGGCGACCAGGTCGGACTGGACGACGATGGGGCCGCGGGCGATGTTGATCAGCCGCGCGGTGGGCTTCATGAGGTCGAGGAAGTGCCGGTCGACCAGGCCGTGGGTGGCCTCGGTGAGCGGGGCTGCGATGACCACGTAGTCGGCCTCGGGGACCTCGGTGTGCAGGGTGTTCCCGCCGCCCCGGGCCCGCTCGGCCAGGGTGGACTCGGCGACGGAGCCGAAGTCGGGGTCGCCGTCGCGGGCGCGGCTGCCCGAGCCGCGCACCTCCATGCCGACGGCCTGGAGCTTGTGGGCGATCGCGCGGCCGATGGGGCCGGTACCGACGACCAGGGCGCGCTTGCCTGTCACCCGTTCGGTCTCGCGGTGCTTCCACAGCCGGTCGTGCTGGTACTCCCAGGTGCGGTGGAAGTCCTTGGCGAAGGAGATCACCAGCCCCAGGACGTACTCGGCGATGTGCTCGTCGAAGACGCCGCGCGAGTTGGTGACCACCACGTCGCTGTCCACCAGCCCGGGGAACATCAGGTTGTCCACGCCCGTGGTGGCGGCGTGCACCCAGCGCAGGGAGTCGGCCTTGGTCCAGGAGTCGGAGAGGGCCTCGGTGAACAGGTCCCACACCAGCAGGGCGTCCGTGCCCGGAAGCTTGGCGGGGAGTTCGTCGGCGGTGGCGTAGACGACCTCTCCGAGTCCGGGGTGGTCGTCGATGCGTTCGTGCCCCGGAGGGAGGTCGTCCCCTCGGAGGACGAGGAGACGGGGACGGTCGGGCGCGGACGGGGTGGCGGTGGAACTGTTCACGGGCGTGCTTTCCGGTTGCGGCGGTGCTCTGATCTCGGCGCTCTGGCCTTGTTCTTCATCCTGCCGTCGAGGGGTGGTTCCGCCCTGCACGGGAAACGCTAGGGAGCCGACATAGGATTGTCAACAATCCACAAAACGACTGTTTCCGGCTAAAGGTGCATGTGGGGCTGCCCCGACGCTGGCGGGATACCCACACCTCTCGAGGTCTATTGCCGCCCCCGAGGGTTAATCGTAAGATTGTCGACAATCAACATTCCCGCGACCCAGGAGCCCACGGGAACCCAGGAGCCCACGGGAACCCAGAAGCCTCAGCGGAACCCGTAGAAATCCCGTCGAAGGACCAGCACTCGAAGGGGGGGGCACTTGCCCCGCTACATGACCGTCACACTCGCCAAACGCGGGGTCTCCTGCGTGGCGGAGCTGCTCGACAAGGACGCGCCCCGTACCTGCGAGGCGGTGTGGAAAGCCCTCCCGCAAGGTGACGCCGTCCAGCACGCCAAGTACGCGCGCAACGAGGTTTACACGATGGTCCCGAGGTTCGCCGACCCCGAACCCGGCCAGGAGAACCCCACCGTCACCCCGATCCCCGGCGACATCGTCTACTTCTCCTTCGACGGGGGGATGCTCGACCGCTCCTTCAAGGAGGACAAGGGCATCGACCACCTGCCCGGCGTCATCGACCTCGCCCTCTTCTACGGGCGCAACAACCTCCTGCTCAACGGCGACGTGGGCTGGGTGCCCGGCAACGTGTTCGCCACTGTCATCGAGAACCTTCCCGCCATGGCCGAGGCCTGCAACGACGTCTGGCGCTCCGGCAGCGTCGGTGAGCGCCTCCTGTACGAGCGGCTCGAGCGCTGACCGAGCGCGCCCGCCCCCAAGTCCGTAAGCCCCTAAGCCCGAAAGCTCCGAAGCCCGGAAGCTCCGAAGCCCGGAAGCTCCGAAGCCCGGAAGTCCGAAAGCACAGCACTGTGAACAGCACTGGGAGGTGAGTGACCGATGCGGAACCAGGGAGACCGGCCGGCCCACGAGCACGGCCTGGAAGCCGCACTCCACGCGGCGGGTGCGCCCGTACCCGAACAGGCCGCCGTACACGAGGTCGTCGAACTGTCGGCGGCCACACGGACCCCGTGGCAGGCGGGGATCGGCGTGATCGCGCCCTACGACTTCGCGCTCGACCGCGAACTGTGGCGCTGGGCGCCCGACGACGTCTCGCTGCACGTCACCCGCCTGCCGTACGTGCACGTTCCGGTGACGGTCGATCAGGCCGCCGCCCTCAGCAAGGGCAAGAGCGTGACCAGGGCGGTCCGCGCGCTCCTGGCCCCCGAGCCCCTCGCGGTCGGCTACGCCTGCGCCTCGGGCAGCTTCGTCCACGGCGCGGCGGGCGAACGCGAACTCCACCGGACCATGCTGGCCGCGGGCGCACCGGCCGCCGTCACCACTTCCGGAGCGCTGATCCGCGCTCTGGAGACCCTGGGGGCGGACCGGATCGCGGTGGTCACCCCGTACGTGGACAGTGTCACCGACCGCCTGCTCGCCTACCTCGCCGAACACGACGTGGCGGTCACCTCCAGCGTCGGCCTCGGCCTGCTCAGCCACATCTGGAAGGTCACCTACGCCGAGGTCGCCCGCGCGGTGCACGAAGCCGATCACCCGGACGCACAGGCCGTGTACATCAGCTGCACCAACGTCCTCACCTACGACATCATCGCGCCGCTGGAACGGGAACTGGGCAAACCGGTGATAGCGGCCAACCAGGTCACCATGTGGGGCCTGCTGCGGGCCGCCGACCGCCGGGCCGTGGCCCACGGACAGCGGCTGATTGACGTCGCGGCGCCCAGCGCCGCGTGACCACTGCCCGGAGGGCGCCAGCGCCTCGAACCGCGAGGAGGAGAACCATGACCCGTGTCGGAATTCTGTACCCCGGCCACAGCGCCGAGGACGACTACAAGACCTTCGCCGAACTGCTCGGCGGGGAGATCGAACTCCCCGTGGTGCACACGCTCATGCGCGAGGACGCCCACCGGGTGGACGCCCTGCTGGACGTCGGCAGCGAGGCCGTGCTCGCCAAGGGGGCGCAGGAGCTCGCCGCCATGGAGGTCGACTCCGCGGTCTGGGCCTGCACGAGCGGAAGCTTCGTGTTCGGCTGGGAGGGTGCCCGACGCCAAGTCCAGGGCGTGCGGGACGTGACGGGGGTGCCTAGCTCCAGCACCTCCTTCGCCTTCGTGCACGCCCTGGCCCAGCTGCGGATCTCCCGGGTCGCGATCGCCGCCACTTACCCGGACGACGTCGCCCAGCGTTTCGTGGAGTTCCTTACCGAGGCGGGCTTCACCGTGCTGTCCCTGGCCAGCCACGGCATCGCCACCGCCGCCGAGGTGGGCGACCTCGACCCGGACGACGCGCTCGATTTCGTCATCTCCAACGACCACCCCAGAGCCGAGGCCGTCGTGGTCCCGGACACCGCCCTGCACAGCGCGGACCTCATCGAACCGATGGAGGCCCTGCTGGGCAAGACCGTGCTCACCGCCAATCAGGTGAGCGTCTGGGAGGGGCTCCGGCTCGCCGGTCAATGCCAGGCCAGGCCCGGCCCGGGCACGCTCTTCCGTTCCGGGGCCTCCGTGGTCCGGAGCGCCTTCGCCGCCGGTTAACCTCAGGGCCAGCCCGCGCCCGGTTCGTCACATTTGTGCCGCGACCCCGTTGCTTCCGAAGACGACCCCGCAGCTCCGAAGAAAGGGAATCTCCATGTCAGCCCCTGGTCAGCTCAGACCCGTCCCCCGGCGGTCCACCGCCGAGCTGATCGCCGACCAGCTGCGGTCCGCGATCATGTACGGCTCCCTAGCCCCCGGGGACCAGCTCGGCGAGGCCGAACTGGCGGGGCAGCTGGGGGTCAGCCGGGGTCCGCTCCGCGAGGCCATGCAGCGCCTGGTCCAGGAGGGCCTGCTCCGCAGCGAACGGCACAGGGGCCTGTTCGTGTGCGAGCTGACCCCCGACGATGTCCGGGACGTCTACGTGGCTCGCCTCGCGGTGGAACGCGCCGCCTGCGAGCTGATCATGCGCGGCAACCGCGGCGAGGCCCTGGCCCGTCTCACCCCCGCGGTGGACCGACTGGCCGAGGCTGCCGCCAGCGGCGACCGGACCGCGATGAGCGATGCCGACCAGGAGTTCCATCAGACCTTGGTCAGCTGCGCGGGCAACTCACGCCTGGAGCGCATGGCCCAGACCCTCCTGGTGGAGACCCGAATGTGCCTGACCGTGATGCAGGACGTCTATCCCGAGCCCCAGGAGCTCCTGGACGAGCACCGGCGCATCCTGGACGCGATCGTGGAGGGCGCCGAGGAGCGGCTGCTGGAGCTGATCGAGTCGCACATGGTCGATACCGTCGCCCGGATCAACGCCGAGTCCCTCGACCCGGAGACCGGGACCGGGGCCTGAACCCCGGGGCATCCGCCCTGTCAGGTCAGCCCGGGCCCTCGACGAGTTCGTCCAGCATGGCCCGGAGAAAGCTGTTGTCCCCTTGCGCCAGACTCGCCGCGGACGCGTGGTTGTTGCGGTCACCGTCCAGGCGTTCCCCAGCGATCCTGTAACCAGCGTCCCGTGCGAGTTGTCCGATGAATGCTCGCTGCGCACGCCCGTTGCCCTCACGGAACGGGTGCAGTGCGTTCAGATCACCGAGGAGTTCGGTGAGGTCGAATACGAACTTTTCACGTTCGAGGCCGCGGAGGTGGTCCTGCTGAGCCAGCCGCGTGAAGATCTCGACCGCGTAGTGCTGGATGTTTCGGACCGGGCAGAACTGGGCCCCCTTGGCGATGTCCACGGTTCTGATCTGGCCCGCCCACGGGTACAGGTCCCCGAAGATCTCCTCGTGGAAGCGGCGCAGGTGCGCGAGGTCGTAGTCGCCGGGGACGGGGTGATCAACCAGTCTGCGCAGGTTCAGTAGTGAGAGCTCGTCCTCGTATCGTCCGAGGACGGCTGGATCGAGGATGTGGAAACGATTCCTGAGGACCTCTGTACCGGGGTAGCAGTAGGGGTCGTTGTCCATCGGTGAGCGCGTTCCAGTATCCGTTCCCGTGCTTCGTCATAGGTGATCTCGCCTGCGGCGGCACGCTCCACGTCGTCGATGGCCTCGGGTGACGGATCGCCGCCTTCGGCACGGACGGACATGAGGGCGGCTTCCGTCTCCCTACGCCGCACGTGCTCTTCGTAGACCTGGATCAGGGTTTCGTACTCCCTGACCGAGATGAGCACCCCCTGGGGCTTCCGGTAGGCGCCTACCGCCACGGGTTCGCCCGCCGGTTCGGAAGACAGCTTGGCGAGCAGCTCGGAAAGTCTGGTGCGGGCCTCGTCCACTCCGATGGTGTTGAGAATTCTCCTGCTCATTCCCCCACTGTACGTGAGTACCGCGCAATGTTGGGTCATATCTCGTACGAGATATGACCCAACATTGCGGCTCAGAGTCCGCCGATGCCCACGTACTTGGTGTCCAGGAACTCGTCGATGCCGACCCGGCCGCCCTCGCGGCCCAGACCCGAGTGCTTGACCCCGCCGAACGGCGCCGCCGGGTTGGACACCACGCCCTGGTTGAGGCCGACCATGCCGGTCTCCAGGGCCTCGCTGACCCGCATCGCCCGGTTGAGGTCCTGGGTGTATAGGTAGCTGACCAGGCCGAACTCGGTGTCGTTGGCGGCCCGGACCGCTTCCTCCTCGGTCTCGAAGGTCAGTACTGGGGCTACCGGTCCGAAGATCTCGGTGTTGGACAGCTCCGCCGCGAAGGGGACGTCGGCGAGCACCGTCGGCTGGTAGAAGTGCCCGGGGCCCTCGCCCGCCCCGCCGCCGACGAGCACGCGCGCGCCCCGCTCCACGGCGTCGTCCACCAGGCTCTGCACCTTCTGTCGGGCCTTGTCGTCGATCAGCGGGCCCACGTCGGCGTTGTCGTCCAGCCCCCGGCCCAGCCGGAGCGCGCCCATGCGCTCGCTGAGCCGCCGGGAGAACTCCTCCGCGACCCCGGACTGCGCGTAGATCCGGTTGGCCGCCGTGCAGGCCTCGCCGATGTTGCGCATCTTGGCGAGCATCGCCCCGTCCACCGCGGCGTCCAGGTCGGCGTCGTCGAAGACCAGGAACGGCGCGTTTCCGCCCAGTTCCATGGAGGTACGCAGGACCTGGTGGGCGCTCTGCTCCAGCAGCTTCTTGCCCACGGCCGTGGACCCGGTGAAGGACAGCTTGCGGATGCGGCCGTCTGTGAGGAGGGGCTCGGTGACCCCGCCGGGGTCGGTCGTGGGCAGGACGCTCAGGACGCCCTCGGGCAGGCCCGCCTCGTTGAGGATCCCGGCCAGGGCCAGCGCGGACAGGGGGGTCTGGTGGGCGGGCTTGAGGATCATCGTGCACCCGGAGGCGATGGCCGGGCCGATCTTGCGGGTCCCCATCGCCATGGGGAAGTTCCAGGGGGTGATGAGCATGCAGGGGCCGACCGGCTGGCGCATGACGAGGAAGCGCGACTTGCCGTCCGGGGAGGTGGCGAAACCGCCGTCGATCCGCACGGCCTCCTCGGCGAACCAGCGGAAGAACTCGGCGGCGTAGGCGATTTCCCCCTTGGCCTCGGCGAGCGGCTTGCCCATCTCGAGGGTCATCAGGACCGCGAGCTCCTCCTGACGCTCCATGAGCAGCTGGAAGCTCCGGTACAGGATCTGGCTGCGCTCACGGGGCGCGACCTTCGCCCACCCCGGCTGCGCCCGCTCGGCCGCGTCCAGGGCCTCCAGTGCGTCCTCCTTGCCCGCGTCCGCGACCTCGCACAGCACCTTGCGGGTGGAGGGGTCCTCGACCTCGAAGGTGGTTCCGGAGGAGGCATCCCGCCACTTTCCGCCCAGGAACAGCCTCTTGTCCACCTGTGCGACGACCTGTGCTTCGCGATCCGACATGTTCTCTCCTCCGTCGACGGGCCGCCCCGGTACCGGGGGGCCTGTGGTCAGAACTGCCCGACGTGCGCCCGCTGGACACCGCCGCGTCCCGGATGTTTCCATAGCAGCGTCGATTGTCAACAATCCTACGGAACCCGATACAAGGAATTGAGGCCATCGCATGGCGGAGCTCTCCCCGGCCCTCAAGCAGGCGACCCCGGTCGTCGCCGCACGAGGCGAGGGTGTCTACATCTACGACGATGACGACCGCCGCTTCCTGGACTTCACCGCCGGGATCGGAGTCACCAGCACCGGGCACTGCCACCCGAAGGTGGTCGCCGCCGCCCAGGAGCAGGTCGCGACGCTGATCCACGGCCAGTACACCACCGTGATGCACAAGCCCCTGCTGCGACTCACCGAGCGGCTTGGCGAGGTCCTGCCCGAGGGCATCGACCGGCTGTTCTACGTAAACTCCGGCAGCGAGGCGGTGGAAGCGGCCCTGCGCCTGGCCCGCCAGGCCACTGGCCGACAGAACGCCGTGGTCTTCCAGGGCTCCTTCCACGGCCGCACCATGGGTGCCGCCTCCCTGACCACCTCCGGGGTGAAAATCCGCGCCGGTATCGGCCCCCTGGTCCCCGGCGTCGTAGTCTCGCCCTTCCCGTACGCCTACCGGCTCGGCCTCTCCGAAGAGGAAGCCGTGGCCTACGCGCTGCGCGAGCTGGACTACCAGTTCGCCACGGTGACCTCCCCGAAGGACACCGCCGCGGTGTTCATCGAACCGGTCCTCGGCGAGGGCGGCTACGTCCCCGTCCCGGACGCCTTCCTCCAGGGGCTGCGCGAGCGCGCCGATCAGCACGGGTTCCTGCTGGTCGCCGACGAGGTCCAGACCGGCTTCGGCCGCACCGGCACCTTCTGGGGCCACGAGCCCTCGGGGATCCGCCCGGACATCGTCATCACCGCCAAGGGCCTGGCCAGCGGTTTCCCGCTCTCGGCCATCGCCGCACCGAACGCCGTCATGGAGAAGGCCTGGCCGGGCTCCCAGGGCGGCACCTACGGCGGCAACGCCGTGTCCTGCGCCGCCGCCCTCGCCACGCTGGACGTCATCCAGGAGGAGGGCCTCGTGGAGAACGCGGCCCGCCAGGGTGAGCGCCTCCAGCAGGGCCTGGCCAAGGTCGCCGAGGCCAACCCGGCCATCGGCGACGTCCGCGGCCGCGGCCTGATGCAGGCCAACGAGTTCGTCACCCCGGACGGCCAGCCCGACGGCGCCGCCGCTCTGCGCGTCCAGCAGGCGGCTGCCCAGAACGGCCTGCTCCTCCTGACCTGCGGCCCGGCGGGCAACGTCGTCCGCTTCATCCCGGCCCTGGTGGTCAACGCCGACCAGGTCGACACCGCCCTGGAACTGTGGGCGGCCTCCGTCGAGGAAGCCATCTGACCAGCCCGGACGCCGCCGGAACCCCGGCGGCGTCCGCATGGCCCGCGTCACACCCGAAAATGGCGCGAAGGCACTCCAGCACCGTGATAGAGTCGGAGACGTCGCAAGGGAGAGCGCAGCTCACCCGGGCGACACACAACTGAAGACCTGCACTCGTAGCTCAATGGATAGAGCATCTGACTACGGATCAGAAGGTTGGGGGTTCGAGTCCTCCCGAGTGCGCCACCTTGAGACAGTGGAGCGACTGCCGGGCCTGTGAAAACAGCCCGGCAGTCGCTTTTGTGCTGCCCTGCTTCCAGGAAGCCCGGTACCTGCTCAGGCAAGCCGGGCTTCCGACGAGGACATCTTCGCCGCTGGCGAGGAAATCGCGACTGAGGGCATCAAGACGCTTATCGAGGGTTCAGGAGGTGACCTTCGAGATCTCCGAAGGGAGAAAGGGCTCTCAGGCCACGAACCTCAGGATCACCTCGTCACACTTCACCGCGGCGCGTCTGGACGCGCTGCGGTCCGCCGGTCGGCGGTCGTCGCATCGCCGACCGGTCATCCGGATGAGAAACGCTCCCAGGTAAGGTCTGGCGGACCTGTACCAACCCCCGGAGCCCACATGTCCTCCTCCGCTGTCTCCTCCTCCCCGTCTTCCTCTTCTGGTCCGGTCCGCAACTGGGCCGGGAACCTCACCTACGCCAGTCCCCGGATCCACCGGCCCGTCGGCCTCGACCAGCTCCGCGCCCTGGTACGGGACAGCCCTCGGATCAGGGCGCTGGGCAGCGGGCACTCCTTCAACGGGGTCGCGGACTCCACGTATGACCTGGTCCGGTTGGACGCGCTTCCGCAGGAGATCGAGGTTGATCCGTCGACGTCCACCGTGACCGTCTCCGCGGGAACCCGGTACGCCGAGCTCGCCGCGGAACTGCACCGGCGGGGTTTCGCGCTGGGCAATCTGGCCTCGTTGCCGCACATCTCGGTGGCCGGGTCCTGCGCCACCGGGACCCACGGGTCCGGGGACGCACAACCCTGCCTGGCCGCCGCCGTGCGGGGGATCGAGCTGGTTGGTCCGGACGGGGAAGCGACATGGCTGCGCCGCGGCGACGACGCCTTTCCCGGGGCGGTGGTGGCGCTCGGCGCCCTGGGTGTGGTCACCCGGCTCACACTGGAGATCGAGCCCGCCTTCCAGGTGTCCCAGCGGGTCCGGCTCGACGTTCCTCTGGACGAGGTGGCGGACCGCTTCGACGCGGTGTTCGGCTCCGCGTACAGCGTCAGCCTGTTCACCGACTGGCTGTCGGACACCGGGCGGGTCTGGCTCAAGCACCGCGAGGGCGACCCCGAAGGCGATTGGGCCGGGGGACATGCGGCGACCGGCCCCGAACATCCGGTCCCCGGGGCGCTGACCGATCCTGCCACTGAGCAGTTGGGCCTGGCGGGCCCCTGGTTCGAGCGGTTGCCGCACTTTCGGCCCGAGTTTCAACCGAGCGCGGGGCAGGAGCTCCAGTCCGAGCTCTACCTGCCGCGCGCGGCCGTCTCGCAGGCCTTCGCCGCGCTGCGCGGGATCGGCTCCCTGATCGCCCCCGTGTTGCACATCTCCGAGGTGCGCACGGTCCGTGCCGACGACCTGTGGCTCAGCCCCTCCTACGGTCGGGACTCGGTGACCTTCCACTTCACCTGGCTCCCGGCCCCGGAGGCGGTGGCCCCGGTGCTCGCGGCGGTGGAGGAACGCCTCGCCCCGCTGGGCGCCCGCCCGCACTGGGGCAAACTCTCCACGCTGCCCCCGGAGGAGGTCGTGGCCTCCTACCCGCGCGCCGCCGACTTCGCCGGTCTGCTGGAACGGATCGCCCCCGAGGGCAAGTTCCGTAACCCGTTCGTCGACGCCCTCTTCCCACGGGGCTGACGGGACGGTGCCCGGGGAGAATCCCCGGGCACCGACTCCGCCCGAGCATCAGCTCTCGCTGTTCTCCGCCGTGTTCTTCCTGCGGCGGGCCAGGTAGGCGGCCGCGCCACCGCCCGCCGTCACGGCCGCGCCGGCGGCGATCAGACCGACGACCGGAACACCGGTCCGGGCCAGGTCCCCGTCATCCTCGCTGCCCTCTCCGGTGTCGGCGTGGGCGGGCACGGCGGCCGCGATGCTGAGGGCGCCGAAAGCGATGAAGGCCAGGCCGCCTTGGAGGGAGCGGCGGGTGCGATTGCGGGAACAGGAATTCAAGGAATCCTCATTCGGTACGACCAGCCGATTTTCGGGTTTCCGTCCGGGAAGGGGATGCTGCGCGTTCGAGTCGGTCCGTCAGGGGGGCGTGCGCGGGTGGTCGGGCAGTGCTGCGCTCTTGAACTGCGTGAACACTGGCCGGCTGAAGACGCTATTAGCGCAAAGGGAAGGCAAAGGACACCAGGCAATGACAATCGGATAGCGCTCCTCGAGTTTCCCTGTGTCGGATTCCCGGGGAATTCCCTGTGTCGTTGCTCGAATTCTGTGAACCTTTTTCTGCGGTTCGCGTCGTTCCGTGTGCGACCGGATCAGCGCGCCCCGACTCTGCGCCCGGGCAGGCGCTGTCAGGGTCCGTGCCACTCCATGAACAGCACCGTGGCGTCGTCCTGGAGGGCACCGCCGTGGTAGTCGAGGATGCTGTGGATCAGACGGCGCAGGGTCTCCGGGATGGGCAGGCCCTCCGCGTTGTGGCGGACGATGAAGTTCACGAACCGGTCCAGGCCGAACTCGTCGCCGCCCGGGTTGTGCGTCTCGGTGATCCCGTCGGTGAACAGCACCAGGCGGTCACCCGGGTGGAGCTGTTCCTCGCACACGGTCGCGCCCAGGCCCAGGTCGACACCGAGTGGGGAGCCCGGTTGGCAGACGGGGAGGTCGACCAGGCGTCCGTCGCGAATCCGTACCGGCGGGTGGTGGCCGTGGCTGACCCACTTCAGGCGTCCGGTCTTCAGATTCAGGTCAGCGATGAGCGCGGTAACGTATCGGGTGGTGCCCAGGTGTTCCACCAGGGTCGCCTCGATCATCTCGCCCGTCTCCAGCAGGGGAGCGCCCTCCCGCCGGCTGTTGCGGTAGGAGGCGACCGCGAGGTTGGCGGCCAGGCCCGCGGTCACGTCGTGACCCATCGCGTCGAACACGGCCAGGTGGGCCACGTCGTTGTCGATCCCGTAGTCGAAGGCGTCCCCGCCCACCTCGTAGGCCGGTTCCAGGACGGCGCTGACCGTCACCTGGGGGTTGGCAAACTCGATCGGCGGCATCAGGTTCCACTGGAGCTCGGCCGCCACGCTCATCGGGCGGGTCCGGCACAGCCGCGCGAAGGAGTCGCTGTACTCGCGCTTGACCACCACCATCATCGAGACCATGACAGCCAGTGCGCGCATGGCCCGAAGCGTCGCCTCCGTGGACTCCTCGGCGTCCACGCGCAGCACGCCGAGCCGCTCGGCCCCGTCCTGGAGCGGGATCCACCAGCGGTCGAGCTCGGAGCCCGCCTCGCTCAGCGGGGTGAGGGTTTCGAAGGCCCGTCCGGCCAGGGTGCTGTTCACCGGCAGTTCGGTCGTGCCGTACTCGGGGTCCTCGTCCTTCCGGCCGCCGTCGCGGACCAGCAGCCGGAGCACCTCCTGCTGGAGGTCCACCACGTAGATCGCCACGTTGTGGAAGCCCGCGCGCTCGGCGCGTCGCCACACGGTCGTCGGCAACTGCTCGATCGTCGTCAGATGCGAGTCCTCGAGCAGCCCGGCGAACATCTCGACCAGCTCGTCGTTGACGGACATGTCGACCACCTGCGTCTCGGCCTGAGGATCACTTCATGCCCGTTCAGGGGTGCCTTGCACCATCACGCGGGTTCGGTCCGGCAGACGGCGGAACGCCATGTTACGTGCCGTCCCACCAACACCAGGTCATCAGTGCGGGGCGGGCGGTGCCGCCCCGACCGCCCTCCCTCCACTGTGCGCCGTTGCTCAGGCCCGGTCGACACGGAACAGGGTGGTGGTGCCCGAGACCTCGTTGGCCACGACCAGGACGGGCACGCCCGGGACCGGGGAGTCCTCGCCGTCGATGAAGATCAGCCCCTCGGCGCCCAGGTCCCCGGCCTCGCGGGTGTCCGGGGCGGCGCTGAAGTCGCGGTTGTTGAGGTACTGGCTGAAAGTCACGTCGTGTGGGTCGGTGACGTCGTAGACCATCACCCCGCCGACCCGCTCAAGGCCGATGAACGCGTAGGTGCGACCTTCCACCTGGCCCAGCACCACGTCCTCGGGCTCGGGGCCCTTGTCATCGCTGCGGGTGTCGAAGCTGTTCTGTCTGTGGTTGGAGTTGAAGTACTCCGGCGCGGCCTCGGCGGTGATCCGCTCGAAGTCCGAGCCGGAGTCGAACAGTTGCTCTCCTTCGGTGGTGAAGATCGAGAAGGAGCGCCCGCCGAAGGCGTGGATGTCCTCGTAGCAGCTGCCGTCCGCGCGCAGCCCGTCGGCGGCGGTCACCGTCAGGCGGCCCAGGTTGTGGTCGGCCAGCAGCTCCTCCACGGTGCTGATCCCCTGGTCGTTGTCGGCCAGGAACTCCCGGATCCGCGGGGAGTCCTCGCATAGCGGGGCCTCGTCCACGACCAGGTTCTTGAGCCTGGTCTCCTCCGAGTAACCGTCCCAGTCACGCGCGTCACCCTCGTTAGCGGTGACCAGCAAGGTCTGCCCCTGCCAGCGGTAGGAGTCGAACCCGTCCGGCTGGTAGGTGCCCCGGACCGGCCAGTTGGCGATGTTGATCGCGTCGTCGCGGTCGGAGGCGTCGAACTCGTTGCCGGGCTCCAGGTGGTCCTTCAGCCCGAACGGAATGATGTCGGTGAACTGCGCCGTGCGCAGGTCGAGCACGGCGAAGGCGTTGGCCTCCTGGAGGACCACGTGGGCGCTGTAGGCGGTGTCGGCCACGATGTACTCGGGCTCGAGGTTGCGGGCCACCCGGCCCGGTGTTCCGGGCTCGCCGGTGGACAGGTCCGGGCCGAACACCCGCACGTCAGGGTGGAGTTCGCGGCCCTCGTCCCAGGCGCGGAAGTCGGCGGTGCGCACGTCGTCCTGGGTCAGCGCGGCGGGCCTGCGGCTCACCTTGATCACGCTCACCGAACCCTCGGGGTCGACCGTGTAGTCGTCGTCGGGCTCACCCTCGTTGGCGATCAGCAGGATGCGTCCGTCGGGGGTGAAGGTCGCCATGTCCGGCAGGGCACCGACCCGCAGGGCGTTCACGGATCTGCCGTTGGTGTCGAAGAAGACCACCCAGCCGTCGTCGGTGCGGTCGGCCGCCTCCACGGCCACCGCCACCACGTCCCCGTGGACCGCCACGGAGTTGGTCGCACCGCCCTCCTCCACCACGGAGCCGTCGGCCGCCCCGACCCCGGAGGTCTCCAGTTCGAAGAGCTTCTCCGGCCGCTCGGGGTCGGACACGTCCAGGACCTCCACGGTCGCGGCCGCGGCGTTGACCACGAAGAGCCGCTGGGTGCGCGGGTCGTGGGCGACGATCTCCGCCCCGGAAGCGTCGAAGACGTCCGAGTGGTAGGTGCCCAGCGCGGACACCTCGATGGCCCCGCTCGCCTCGGGTGCCCCGTACGAGGGCGCCTCGTCGGCGTGGACGGGAACGGCCAGGGTGAGGCCGAAGGCCAGGACGGCCGAGGCGGTCAGGGGCGTGCGCATGGTGCTTCCTGGAGGTTCGGGGGAGCCGGACACGGTCGCGTCCGCGCCGAGCCAACCAGGGGCGGGCGATCCCGGACCGAACACCCGGTGTCCACAAGGTGAAGGTCCGCCTGATGCAGCCCCGGACGCGGGAGCGGCCGCGCGGCCCTGAGCGCACATCCCTGGCCGCCGACTCACTCCCAGGCCAGGCGGCGGGCCGTGGTCACCTCGATCGGAGAGCTGCCGAAGTGTGCGGCGATCAGGGACCGGCCCTCCTCAGTGCGGCTGTGCACCACCTCGCCCCGGGACACCCACCGCTGCCACGCCTTCTCGAAGGCGAGCGCGCCCTTCCTGTTGCGGGCCAGGACCGACGGCACCGCGTGGAAGACCGGCACGGTTGGGTCCGCGGGGGCGCCCGGGACGGGCCTGCCCGGGACCTGGTCCCCGTCCGCGGAGGGTTCCGGCACGGTGAGGACGTGCCGGGGGATCAGATAGCGCAGGTCGCCCACCAGCGGACCCAGGGTCTCGTCCAGGGACTCGGCGAACAGCTCCGCCGATTCCGGGTCGGCGAGCGTGAACCGGTAGACGCCGTCGGTGTCCACGTGGATGCGCACCCCCTCGGCGCCGCTGGCCGAGTGCCCCGCCCAGCGCAGCGCGTCGGCCACCGCGCACGCGTAACGGGAGGTCTCCACCGGTCTGCCGGCCAGGGAACGGATCCGGGCCGCCTCCCGCCGCTTCGCCAGGGTCTCCTGGCGCACCTGGCGGGCGTCGAACCACCAGTGGAGCAGCGCCGCCAGTCCGAACCCCGCGGCCGCGACGAGCATCCCGGGCACGAACGGCGCCAGGACCAGGCTGAGGGCCGCGACCGCGCCGAAGAGCACCGTGGCCAGGAGTTGCGGGACGGGCTCGGTGTCGTCGGGCTCCGGCCAGATCACCTGGTCGCCCACCAGCACCTCGGGCGGTTCGGGCCGCACCACGTCCCGGCCCGCTTCGGCGGCCCGCGCCGCCGTCCCCGCCGAAACAGCGCGGCTCTCGTACACCCGGAGCGTGGGCAGCAGCGTGTCCTCGTACCCCGAACCCAGCCGCCACCGCTCCCGGGTGCCCTCCCGGTCGGCCGCGCGGGCCAGCATGCGGGTGTTCACGGCCCTCGGGTCGGCGGGCGGCTCGTACGGCGACAGCTCCGGGTCCACGTGCGCGACCCCGCTCATCACCTCGCCGTCGGCGCTCACCCCGAGGTACCCCTCGTGTTTGCGCACGAACCGGCTCCAGTCGGCCGCCCCGCGCGGGTGCTCGTGGCTCACGCACACCACCGTCCAGGTGTGCGCGGTCTTCTCCGGCCACTCCGGGTCCAGCCGCAGCGCCCGCCCCCGGCTCTGCACCACGGCGGTGGGGGTGGTGGCGGTGGTCAGGTCCACCACCGTGTTCACCCCGCGCGCGTCCCAGCCCTCGCCGAGCAGCGCCCGGGTGCCCACCAGCACCTGGCAGCGGCCGGACTCCAGGAACCGCGTCACCACACCCACCCAGGTGCGCGAGCTCCAGCCGCCCTCCACCACGTGCAGGCCGTCCACTTCGCGCGCGGACAGCTCCACCCCGGGAAGCGCGGCGCGGGCGAACTCCAGGAAGGCCGCGCTGGTGCCCGGCCCGGTCGCCACGGTCCGGCCGGTGACCAACAGCGGGTCCAGTAGCGAGGTGCGCGGATCGGTGGCGAGCTGGTGCACCTGGAGCCAGGCCGAACCGGCGTCGTCGGAGAGTACGCCGCGTAGCGCGGCAGGCGCTCGGGCGGAGGCGCGTTCGTGGTCGCACAGCACGAGGGCGCGCAGCCGGGGGCCGACCGCGTCCTTCTCGGCGGCGATGATCTCCACCGTGGCCAGGGACTTCGCAGCGCTGCGGGCCAGCACCCGGTCCACGGGGGAGGCGCCGCGGCGGATGCCGTTGCGGGTCAGGTGGTAGCCCACGGACGGTAGCGCGGAGCGGATGCGCTGGCGCGCCGCCTTGTCGCGTTCGGAGTCGGGGTCCAGGCAGTTCTTGGCGTAGTCGCCGATCAGCGCCGTCCAGTCCTCGGCCTGCGGCGGGTGCCGGTGCCGCTCGTGGATCCGGGCGCCGTCGGGCAGCGCGATCAGTCCCTGGTGGTGCAGGCGGAGCACGGCGTCGGTGAGTTCGGGGGAGCGGGCGGCCAGCGTGGCCCAGCCGACCCGGCCGCCCGCCTGGGCGTCCCGGGAGACGAAGCGCGCGTCCAGCCAGGGCAGGAAGTCGGTGGTCGCGAACCCGGGGGCGAGCAGGTCCGTGCACATCGCCGTGAACCTCGACCCCTGCCCGGCCAGGTACTCGTGTTCGGTCAGGGTGGGTTCGGTGACGTGCACGAGCTCGGCGAAGGGGGCCAGGTACCCGTCCCGGACCAGCGCTGGGATGGAAGCCCCGGTGACAGGCGGGCCGAAGAGCCGGTCGACCAGATCCTTCTCGGCGGTGGTGAGGCTTCCGGCGGGGGTTCCGGTCAGTCCGATCACGTGGGCGTCGGGTATCTCGTCCAGGATCTCGGCGAGCAGGCGCCCCCACACCTGGAGGAGGTGGTGGCACTCGTCGAGCAGGAGCGTGAGCGGACCGGCGTTGTGCAGCGCGTCCACCAGGGCCCGCCCGTTGGCGTGCAGCCGGTCGCGGACGGGGGTGGCCGAACGCCCCTCCTCGTCGGTCTCGGCGTCCGGGTCGAAGACGGCCAGCGACTGGTAGGTGAGCACGTTGACGGCGTGCCCGAGCGCCCGGTCGTTCCCGGCGGTGCAGCTCTCGGGGCGGTCGAAGCTTTCCCAGTGCCGGATCCACTGCCCCTGGATGGCGGTGTTGGGTGCCAGAACCACGGTCCGGCGGCCCAGGAGGCGGGCGGCCTCCAGGCCGACGAGGGTCTTGCCGGAACCGGGCGGGAGCACGATCCACGTCCGCCGGGCCCCTTCCGACCAGCGCCGGTCCACCTTCGCCAGCGCCTCGCGCTGGTAGGGGCGCAGCTCCCCGGGCCAGACCGCCCCGGCCACAGGTGACTCGGCGCCGGGCGACCCTTCCCCGGGTGATTCCTCGGTTTCGGGCATCCCGCCGGATTCGGACATTGCCCCAGCTTAGGCCGGGTCCGGGCCCTCCCGCCAGAAGGGCCCGGACCCGGACGGTGGGTCCGCCCGGGGCAGCTGACCCACCAGGCCACTCACTCCCAGCGCAGACCCTCCGGGCGCATGGTCCGCAGGAGCGCGGGCAGGGCCAGCAGGGTGGTCAGCAGCGCCACCCCGGCACCAGCGCCGACGATGATCAGGATGTCCGTTAACACGAAGGCCACGGGGAACCCGACCAGGAGCAGGGTCAGGGCGCCCAGGGCCATCCCGGTCACCGTGGCCAGTGCGAGGCCCAGGAGCACGGGCAGCGTGGTCTGCCACAGAACCGAGGCCACCAGGGTGCGTCTGCGGGCGCCGAAGGCGGTCAGCACAGCGTGCACCCTCTTGCGCTCGCGGATCTGCTCGACCGTGCCCACCACCAATCCGGCGGCGATCACCGCCAGGCAGGCGAGCGCCCCGGCGATGAGCGCGGCACGCATCCTGACCATGGTGGGGAGGGTCGCGCTGGTGATCGGGAAGTGCACCTGGGCCGTCGGGTCCAGGGACGCCACGGCGGCCCTGAGCTCTTCCTCCAACGCGGGGACGGACGGGTCGACCCGAATCCAGAGCGAGCCCGCAACCGCGACCCCCTCGGGCAGAGCGGCCGCCTCCGGGGTGGCGAGGACGACGTCCCGTGCCGAGTGCCCCAACCCTTGCCAAGGGTGTTCGACCAGGGGCCCCTCGAAGCCGGTGTACCCGGGCACGGTCCACGGGGCCGCGGACGCCTCTTCGCCGCCCCCGACCATGAGCGTCTCACCGGGTTCCAGCCCCGGCACCCCGCTGAAGGCGTCCCCGGGGGAGCAGACGGGCAGGTCGGCCATCTGTTGGAGCGAGGAGCAATCGGCGACGAGGACTCGGACGTCGGAGCCGTCGTCGGTGACGCCCTCGACCCTGCTGTAGTCCAGGACCTCCTCCACGCCCGGCGTCTCCGCCACGGCGGTGGGGTCGCTCCCGGGCGGGACCGAGCGCAGGTCGACCTGGAGCTGGAACCCGGACGCGCCGAACTCGTCGGTCGCGTACACCTCCTCGACGAACTCCGCGATCTCCACGGTGGAATCGTTCCAGGCGTTCGCGAACTGGGTCTGGAGGGCGATGGCGCCCGCGACGGTTACGACGATCCCGCTGACCGCGCGGGTGGGTCCGCCGCCCGCCGCGCCCAGACGGCGCAGGGCCAGCTGCAGGGAGAGGGGGCCACCCGAGGCGCGGCCGAAGAGCCGGTCGACCAGCCAGGGAAGAACGGCCGTCATGCCGAACAGGGCGGCCAAAAGCCCGATCGAGACCATCGCGACCCACAGCCCTCCGCCCAGGCTGAACCGCATGCTCACAACGATGAGGGAGATCCCCAGCACGAACAGGAGCAGCCGCCACCACAGTCGGGGACGCGGCCGTTCGGCTCGGCGTACGGTGCCCAGCGGATCGACCACCACACCGCGCAGGGAGCCGAGCACCACCCACAGGGCCAGCAGCGGTACCGCGAGGAACACCAGGGGGCCGAGTACCGGGTGCGGTGTCACGTCGGTGGCGTACAGCCCGGACGCGACCGGCACCGCTTCCACGATCGGGCGTCCGGCGAGAAAGAAACCCGCTCCGAGCACCAGGCCGAGCGCGACTCCGGGGAGGGTCTCTCCGGCTGCGATACGCCGGGTGGCCCCGCGGTCGGCGCCCATGAGCCGCAGCGCCGACAGACGCCGGTCGCGCTGCTCGCCGCCGAAGCGCACCGCCGAACCGAGGAAGACGACCACCGGGGTGAGCATGACGACCACGCCCACCACACCGAGCATCAGGATGACCGGCTCGTCCCCCCTGGGCCCGGGCTCGCCGCCGTAGCTGGTCATCCGATTCCCGGCGTTGTCCAGGGTCAGTTCCCCGTCACCGAGGTAGTAGACCAGCTCGTGCGGCCCCATGAGGCCCTCGGGGCCGACTTCCCCGATGACGGTGTGGTCGAACCTGCGCTGGAGTACCTCGTGCTCCGGGTCGTCGAGGAGGTCGGCCAGGGCGGGGGAGAGCACGATCTCTCCGGGGCCGGGGATTTCGGTCACGCCGGGAGGAAGCGGGGGGTTGGAGCCTTCGGCGCGGACGATCCGTCCGTGGATCGGGTTTCTCTCGTAGTCGGTGTCGGCGATCCTGAACAAGAGGGTGCTGTCGCCCGCAGGGGGCGGTGGGTACTCCGCCACCTGGTAGTCCATCCGGGCCGCGTGCCGCTCGCCCAGGTGTTCCAGGATGGTCGGCAGGGTGGTGGCCAGAAGCAGGGCGGCGGTGGCCACACCCACCCCCATCGCCGTCAGCACGGTTCGTAGCACCACCTCCCTGCCACCGCGCAGAGCGAGCTGCGCTCCGAGCCAGAGGTCGTTCAGGAAAGACGAGAGGGGCCGGCGCTGCCGGATCTGTCCGGGGGTGCGTTCGCGCAGACTCATCCGAGCCCTCCGACGTCACGGGTGCGGCCGTCCCGGACCACGACCTCGCGGTCGGCGTAGGCGGCCACCCGTGGCTCGTGCGTCACCAGGACCACGGCGGCCCCGCTCTCCCGGGCGGTGTCGGTGAGCAGCCGGATCACCCGTTCCCCGTTCAGGGAGTCGAGGGCACCGGTGGGCTCGTCGGCGAACACCACGCGGGGGCGGGTGATGAGGGCACGGGCCACCGCGACGCGCTGGCCCTGGCCGCCCGAGCACTCACCCGGAGTCTTCCCCGCGACCTCGGCCACGTCCAGCCGTTCCAGCCAGTCGAGGGCGGTGCGTTCGGCCCGGCGCCGGGACTCTCCGCCCAGCCGCAGGGGCAGTGCGACGTTCTCCACGCAGGAGAGTTCGGGCACGAGCTGGCCGAACTGGAAGAGGAAACCGAAGTCGGTGCGGCGCAGATCGCTGAGCCGGGAGTCGGAGGCCTCGGTGAGGTCGGTGCCGTCGTAGTCGACACGGCCTCCGTCGGGCCGCACGATCCCGGCCACGCAGTGCAGCAGGGTGGACTTGCCGGAGCCGGAGGGGCCCATGACCGCCACGACCTCCCCCGGGTACAGGGTGAGGGAGGCGTCGACCAGGGCGGTGGTGGGACCGAAGGAGCGGCTCAGTCCGGAGGCGGTGAGCAGGGGTTCGGTCGGGGTGCCCGGGGTGTCACGGCCGCGCGGGGAGAGGCTGGTGGTCATCGGCTGCGGACCTCCCCGGCGAGGTCGTTCAGCCGGGCGGCGGTCAGTTCCAGCCACCGCAGGTCCGCCTCCAGGTGGAACAGGGCGTGGTCGCAGATGAGCTGGTCGGAGAGGTCCCCGTCGGACTTGCGGCGGGTGAGCGCGCGCATCTGGCGCAGGTGCTCGGCGCGCTGGACGTCGAGGATGTCATCGGCCGAACGGCCAGTGAGCAGGGCGAGCACCACCTTGGTGTACAGGGTGCTCTGCAGGTAGGGCTCGGGGTTCTCCGGGCTGGCGAGCCACCGCTCGACGTCGGTGACCCCGGCGTCGGTCACGGCGTAGCGCTTGCGCTCGGGACCCGCGCCGGGCTCGACCGAGTCCACCTCCACCAGCCCGTTCTTCAGGAGCCGGGACAGGGTGGCGTACACCTGCCCGTAGGCGAGCGGCCGCTTGGTGGCAAAGCGCTCGTCGTAGGCCCGCTTGAGGTCGTATCCGTGCTGGGGGCGGGTTTCCAGCAGCCCCAACAGTGTTTGGCCGAGTGACATGGATCCGACTATACACACCATGTATACCCCGTGTGTATAGCCTGTGGGCGAACGACGGAAAGGGCCCCGATCCGCGCTGTTCGGGGATCTTGTGGGTACTTCTGCGGGTGTTGGCTCCAGCGGGTCAGACGGCCGGGTTGACGGTGCGCCCGCGCGCGGCCGTGAACAGGAACACCAGGGCGGCGCCCACCGCCGTCGCCAGCATCACCGCGGTCATGCTCGCCAGGGTGGTGGAGCCGGTCAGACCCGCGGTGGCGGCCAGGGCCGAACCCACCCCGAACTGCAGGGTGCCCAGCAGCGCCGAGCTGGTCCCGGCGATCTCCGAGGGCTGTCCGGACAGCGCCATGGCGGTGGCGTTGGGCGAGATGAGCCCGGTGAAGACCATCATCACGAACAGCGCGGCGGTGACCGTCAGCAGGTCGGCCCGGCCGATCATGGCCAGCAGGCCCATCCCGCCGACGGAGGCGACCGCGCCCGCGAGCCCCAGGCCGAGGCGTCGGCGCAGCTCCATCCGGGGGATCAGCACCACGTTGACCTGGTTGCCGAGGATCATTCCGAGCGTGGTCACACCGAAGATCAGACTGAACTGCTGGGCGGTCGCCCCGAACTCGGCCTGGGACACGAACGAGAACGCCGAGATGTACGTGAAGCTCATCCCGAAGCTCAGCGCCAGGACCATCGTCGGCGCGATGAACCCGGGGTCGCGCAGCAGCCGGCCGAACGTGCGGGCCAGGACCCGGGGGTCCTGCCGCCGCCGCTGCTCCTTGGGCAGGCTTTCGGGCAGGGCGAACAGCACCAGGGTGAAGGTGGCCGCCCCGGTCAGGCCCAGCACCCCGAAGATCAGCTGCCAGGGGCCGAACAGCAGCAGCTGTCCGCCCAGCACCGGGCCGAGCATCGGCGCGAGCCCGGTGAGCAGCATGAGTCGTGAGAAGAAGGTGGCGGCGGTGTCGCCGTGGAACACGTCCCGCACCACGGCTCGGGAGACCACCAGGCCGGCCGCGGCGGAGAGCCCCTGGAGGAACCGCAGCGCCATGAACGACTCGGCCGAGGACACGAACACGATCGCGAACGTCACCGCCGTGAACACGCCGGTCCCCACGAGCAGGGGCAGTCGGCGGCCCCAGCGGTCGCTGAGCGGGCCGGTCACCAGCTGGCCGAGGGCCAGGCCCGCCATCACGGCGGTCAGGGTCAGCTTGACCCGGGCCTCACTGGCCCCGAGGTCGGCGGCGATCTCGGGGAGCGCGGGCAGGTAGAGGTCGGTGGCGAGCGGGCCGATGGCCGATAGGACGCCGAGGACGAGGACGAGCATGGCGACGGAGCGGCGCGAGGGCGGGGTGCCAACACGTGCGCCGCTGTTCCGCCCGCCGTCGTTGCGGTCGTGCTCGTCGTGCTGGATGTTGCGGTCGTTCGGGCTGTTTCGGCGCGCGTTCGAGCGCACAGCGGTAAGGCTCACGAGCTCTCCAGAGCATGGCTGTGGAAGGTCAGGGTCAACCTGGGGGTTGGTGTTCGGCGCCGTGAGCCACCTTCGGGTGGGGCACCTGATGGGCGGTCCCATGCGGGGACACTCCGCGTGCAACGGGTGACCACGGGAGGGCAATCCCCGCTTGACCCGGGTTTGTCGGTGATCCGAACCACAGGTGGAAATCCCCTGCCCATAAGGGATTCCGTGCGGGGTGAGGGCGCTCACCAGAGGCTTGTCAGGCGGGCTTCGAGCACCCCGAAGGGGTTGACAGCGTCAACCTGAGGCCTAAAGTTGTCAGTGTCTACACGCCGTCCCGGCTGTCTTCGGGGTGGCGTGCGCCCCTCACGACCATGGGTTGACATTGTCAACCAAGGAGGCACGTATGTTCTCCCTGCTGGGCCGGTTCACCCACCGCTGGCGCTGGGCGGTCGTCCTGGTGACGGTGGTGGCCGTACCACTGGCCGGACTCTGGGGCGCGGGTGTCTTCGGCGTGCTCAGCACCTCCGGCTACGACGCCCCGGGCACCGAGACCGCACGGGTCAACGCCCTGCTGGAAGAGGCCGAGGGGGCCGGGGGCGAGCGGGTCGACGCCGTCGCGGTCTACACGCTGCCCGCCGGGACCGACCACTCCGCCGCCGTGGACGAACCCGCGCACGCGGCCGCCCTGCAAGAGGTGTTCGACCGGCTCCCCGGGGAACACGTGGAGTCCGTGCTCCACCACCGGGACCCGGGGCCGTACGACCCCGACCTCTACATCTCCGAGGACCAGCGCTCCACCTACCTGGCCCTGACCCTGACCGGAGCGGACGAGACCGAGCGGCTCACCTCCTACCAGGCCGTCCTGGAACACCTGCCCGCCGACGGCTTCGAGCACCACCTGGGCGGGCAGCTCACCAGCGTCCACGAACTCCAGGTGATCGCCGAGAACGACCTGTTCACCGCGCAGCTCATCGCGCTGCCACTGCTCTTCCTCCTGCTGGTCGTGGTCTTCCGGGGCCTGGTCGCCGCCCTCCTGCCGCTGGTCTTGGGGGTGCTCTCGATCATCGGCGCCACCGCCCTGCTGCGGCTGTGGACCCAGGTCACCGAGGTGTCCGTCTTCGCCCTGCAGATCACCGTGCTCCTCGGATTGGGCCTGGCCATCGACTACGGCCTGTTCGTGGTCGGCCGGTTCCGCGACGAACTCGCCCGCACCGGTGACGTCGCCGCCGCGCTGCCGCCCACCCTCGCCACCGCCGGGCGCACCGTCGCCTACTCGGGGATCACCGTCGCGATCGCCCTCTGCGGCATGCTCCTGCTTCCCCAGCCCATCTCCCACTCCATCGGGCTCGGCGGGATCAGCGTGGTCCTGCTGAACATCGTCGCCGCTGTGGTGGTGCTGCCCGCGCTGCTCGCCGTCCTCGGCCACCGGGTGAACCGGCTCGCGCTGCCGATCCGCGCGTTGACCTCCCCCGGCAGCGTCACCGGGCTGTGGGAACGTCTCGCGAACCGGGTGATGCGCCGTCCCTGGCTGAGTCTGACCGCCGTGACCGCGGTCCTCGTCCTGGCCGCCCTGCCCCTGCTGAACCTCAGCGCCGGAACCGTCAGCCACCGCTACCTGCCGCCGGACAACGACGGCCAGATCAGCTCCCGGATTCTGGAACAGGAGTTCCCGGCGGGCGGCCCCGCCAGCGCGGTGCTGGACGTCGCGGTGGTCGGCGAGGGGGCGGCCGACCCGGTCGGGCTGGAGTCATTCGCCGACCGGCTCGACACCCTGCCCGGGGCCTCCGGCGCGCGGATCGAGCACGCCGCGGAAGGGCTCGCGCACCTCTGGGTCTCCTACGACGGGGCGCCCGACGACCCGGTCAACCTCGACCTCGTCCGTGCGATCCGTGCCGAACCCGCCCCGCCCGGGGCGCAGGAGGTCCTGGTCGGCGGGGTGGGCACCCCGGCCGCGACCCTGGACGACACCGAGGCGACCCTCGCCGCCCTGCCCGGGGTGCTCGCCTTCGTCGTGGCGGCCACCCTGGTCCTGCTCGGCCTGGCCTTCCGGTCCGTGGTGCTGCCCGTCAAGGCGGTACTGGCCGCGGTGCTCTCCCTGGCGGCCACGTTCGGACTGCTCACCTGGGCGATCCAGGAGGGCGGCCTCGCCCCGCTCCTGGGGTTCGCCCCGGTCGGCACCACGGACCTGTGGCTGTACGGGATCGTCCTGGTGATCGCCTTCGGACTGACCACCGACTACGAACTCTTCATCGTCAGCCGCGCCCGCGAGGAGTACCAGCGCACCGGAGACACCGCCCGCTCCGTGGCCGGTGCGCTGCAGCAGACCGGCGGGGTGGTGAGCGGCGCGGCCCTGCTCATGGTGGTGGTGCTGGCGACCACGGGGATCGTCTCGGACTCGCTGGTCATCACGACCCTGGGTATCGGTCTGTCCATCGCGCTGGTTCTGGACGCCACTCTGGTCCGCACCCTGCTGGTGCCCGCGTCCATGCGGTTGCTCGGCCGCGCCAACTGGTGGCCCGCTCGGTAGTCTGCGGGGATGCCGACCACGACCCGGGACAAGCTCCTCGACGCCGCCGCCCGACTCCTGGACTCGGGCGGCCCCGAGGCGGTGACGCTACGCGAGGTGGGGCGGTTGGCGGGGGTCTCGCACAACACCCCGTACAAGCACTTCGCCGACAAGGAGGACCTGCTCGCGGAGGTCGCGGCGGGTGAGCTCGACGCCCTGGGGGCGTCGCTGCGGACGCTGCCCCCGGCCGCTCCGGAGAGCCTGCGCGGGGCGCTGCTGCGCTACACGACCTGGGCGCTTGACCATCCGGCCCGGTTTAAGCTGGTCTTCGGCGCCTGGAACAGCGAGTCCGCCTCCCTGGGGCGGGCGGCTACCGAGGCGAGGGCCGTACTGGTCACGGTGGTCGCCGAGGCCCAGCGGCAGAGGCACCTGCCCTCGGGGGACACCGAACGCGCGGCAGCGCTGGTGCACGCCCTGACCCACGGCGCGGTGGACCTGGCCCTGGCCGGACACCTGACCCCGGACAAGGGGCGCACTGACCCGGCGGGCCTGGTGGACGACCTGCTTACCTACCTGAAAGCCGCCGCCTGAGCGCGGCGGTCAGCGGCCGGTGTAGAGCGGACAGGGGTTAGCTGCCGTGCGGCCGGTTGCCGTTGTCGGGCTGCTGGGCCTCCTGCTGGGGGACGCGCAGGCGGGCGTCCTCCTCGGCGCGGGCGGCGCGGCGCAGGCGGTGCCAGGAGGTGGCCCAACGGAGGCGTTCGCCCTCGTCGGTGCCGACGCAGGCGGTCACGAAGGCCATCAGGAACACGTAGCCGGGGAGCTCGGTCCCCTCAAGGGCGCGCTGGAACTTGGCGGAGCTGACCACGCCGCCGCACTTGTACTCCAGCTCCAGGTACGACCAGTCGCCGGCCCAGGCGAGGTAGCGGCGCATGGTGAGGAGGAACTCCGCGGGGGTGTTCGCGTCCATGGGGTTGGGGCGCTGCTCCGGTCCGGGGCGCACACTCTCGGTGGGATCGATGGGGAGGGTCATGGGCTCGGAGGGGACGCGGTCCAGCCAACCGGCCCGGTGGAGTGAGCGGTTGGGACCGGTCGGTTCGAGGACGCCCGGGACACGCACACTGCCTCCTTTTCGGCAGTCGGCGAGACGGCCGGGATCATGGAAAGAATCTCCAGCACCTGTATGGCACGGGTGCGGACAAGGGGGTTCTGAGAAGACCGGCCGTCGGATGGGGGCGTTGTGGCGGGAACTCCGACTGATCGGTTACAGGGAAATCTACCGGAAGAAGACGACACGCGAAAGCGCCTGGTGTCCGGGTTTGTGGGAGGCGTGCGTCTCTTTCCGACACGGTAGCTTCGCCACGGGGTGTCCTGTTGGGGACTTTTCTAGGAAAACGGATCAAAGGTGATCTCTGGCCCCATGGAAAACGTCCGTAATGTCAGGAACATTCTTTTCCCTGTTCACTTGACTGCCACTGGAAAATGATCTTCCCTTTTGAATAAATGGCAGGACCGAAATTGTGTATTAAGAGTGTCCGTAACTAAGGATCAGGGTTCCCACCACAGCGCGGTGGAGTCGTCCCTGACCTTTCCGCGCGGATACCTCTGACACGACGGGTCCGCCGCCTCCAGTACCCGGACCCGATTCACCAGGGCGCCCGGTCCCTGCCGCCGTGCCAGGTCGAAGGAGTCCTCCCACGACAGGTCCCCGAAGACCTCCACCGCCCGGCTCGCACCGTCGGTCATCGCCAGGAACGCGCCCCTGGGCACCGTGCCGACCAGGGCCTCCTCGGCGGCACGGGGGTTGGCGCCCGCCGTCCAGAACCCGCCCGGGACGTTGCGCCAGGAGCGGGCCAGGGTCCCCGGGGCCAACCGGGGCCGAAGGTCGTCCAGGCTCGTGTCCGCGAGTAGCTGGACCTTCCCGCCTTCCTCGGTGAGCAGCACCGAGTCCGACAGCACCAGGTACTCCAGGTGGTCCGCGCCGACCCGGACCGCCACCACCGTCGCTGAAGGAGACTGCTGGTTCCCGAGGTCGCAGGTCCCCTCGTGCGCGGCGGAGACCGAGGTGATCGCGTCCGCCAGCGCGTCGCGCAGGTTCATCCCCGCGTCCGCACCGGCCAGCAACAGCGCCCCCAGCCGGCGCGTGTGCCAGGAGACCCCGTGCGAGCAGCCGTTGTCGAGGTCGGCGGGGGCGCTCACCCCGTCGAGCAGGACCGCGCAGGTGGCGGTCGCGGCGGCGAAGTCCTCGTTCGGGTGATCGGGGCGGCCGGGGGAGGTGGCGATGAGGAAGGGCACGAGCTCCCTCCTACCCGCCAGGCACGCGCGAACACGGCTCAGGATGTGGTCCCGCGCACACGAAAGCCACCTAAAGCCCCTGAACAACACTAAAGGGCCCACGCACAACGGCGCGGGCCCGGGAAGGGGGCGGGTCAGCGCACGACCACGGTGGCGTGCACGTCCAGGTGGCCCTGCTCCCACAGCCAGTCCATGGCGGCCAGGCTCACCCGGGCGCAGCCCTTGGAGGCGGGCTGGGCCGGGACGCTGGGGTAGCCGTGCACGGCGATACCGCCGTTGAAGTACTTGGGCCGGTACAGCGCCCCGTAGGGCCCCGGGTCCCAGGCGTCGACGTCACGGAAGACCGCGTACTCGCCCGTGGGCGTGGTGGCGATCCGTTCCGAACCGTCGGAGCCCTCGTAGGGCTGACCGGAACCGGTGGACGTGTGGATCACGCTCTGGACCTCGCCGCCGGTGACGACCAGCAGCAACTGGCGTTCGAGGTCGATCTCCACCACCGAACCGGCCTCCGTGGTGGCGGAGGGGACCGTGCCCGCGCTGAGCGCGGCCCGGGTGTCGGGGCCGACGATCCCGTCCCGGTCGATACCGGCGGCCTTCTGGAGCGCCAGCACGGCGTGCTCGGTGTGCAGGCCGAAATGGCCGTCCACGCCGTCGATCCAGTAGCCGAGCGCGGACAGTTGTTCCTGGAGCGCGCTCACCTGGGCGCCGGTGTCACCGGTGCGCAGGTCCGAGGTCACCTCCACCGTGGTGGGGGAGGAGACGGCGGCCGCCGGGGCGGGTGCGGGTACGGCGTGCGCCGGTGCGGCCAGCAGCGGCGACCCCACCGCCAGGGCGCAGGCCGCCCCGAGGGTGAGGGTGGTCGTTCGGACGGTGTTCCTTGCGAAGGGTGATCGGGGGGAAACCATACGTCCCATTTACCCACAAGTTCGCCGCTGTCCCGGCCCCGGGGCAGTCGCCGTCGGAACCGCCAGGTCACCGGCGGTTCCGGGGTTCCGACTCTTCGGCGACGGTCCGATCTCCGGCGACGGTCCGACTACCCGAGTTGCCCGGACTACTCGAAGCGGGAGCTGCGCACCGGGCCGGATGTCGCCACCGGCAGGCGCGGGCCCCGGGCCCAGTGGTCCGCGACCGCCTCGGCGAAGGGCACCAGCGCCGCGTCCCGATCCTCTTCCCCTTCCTCGGGTTCGGCCGCCAGGATCCGCTCGGCCAGTTCCTCCTCCGGGGAGTCGTCCGCTGGGATCCGCTCGACCTCGCTGTCCGGACCCGGCGGCATGCGGAGGGTCTCGCCCCACGGCTCGACGATGTGCTGGTGCAGCACGGCGACCACGTCGGCGCTGACCCCGGGCGGGGAGGTCCAGCAGGAAGCGCGCTCGAACAGGATCTGCCCGGGCGCGCGGGGCGCCAGTGCGCGCAGGAGTTCGGGTTCGGTGTCGTTCAGGTCGTAGGCGACCACCAGGGCGTCCGAACGCTCGGGGTCCACCGGGACCACCGGCAGGTCCAGCAGCCGTGCGGCAGCCAGGCCGAGGATCCGGCTGGAGCGGTCCGGCAGCGGCATGACCGCGTCCGGCCGCGCCCCGGCGGCCTCCAGCACCGCGGCCAGGTTCAGCAGACCGTTCCGGCACAGGGCGTACTGGTCGCCGAGGTAGGCGAACCGGCCGTTCATGCCCTCGTCGAAGCCGAACGGGGAGAGGTGCCCGAGGATCGACCCGGTCAGCGTGAACTGCCAGCCGCGCAGGTCCTGGCCGTCCAGGGCACTCGCCGTACGGGCGGTCCCAGCGCGGTCCACCATCCGGGTGATCCGGTCGTGGGCCAGGTCCCAGCTGTCGTCCTCGGGGGTCGACAAGTGATCGAGGACCTCCCGTGCGGTGTCCACGTCCCCGGAGCACAGGGCGTTGTAGGCGAGCAGGTAGCCGCCGGGCCAGTCCGGGAGGTCGCCCTGCCAGGCGCGCAGCTCTCGCACCGCGTCGGCGTGCCGTTCCTGGTCCTCCATGGCTGAGACCAGCTCCCACAGGGCCGGGGCTGCGGCGGGGGCCAGCGCCCGGGCGGCCCGCAGTGCCGGGACCGCCAGGTGCGGGGCCCCGACCTCCAAGCACTCGAACCCGAAGTCGTAGCAGGCCTGGGCGCTGTCGGGCTGCTCCCGCAGAGCTTCGGACACGGTCGCGAGGTCGTCCAGGCCCTGGGCGCGGGCGACCGCGGCGGTGAACTCGGCCAGGTCCCGCACCGGAAGGTCGTCCGCGCTCGCGCGCAGGGACTGCACCGCGGCCGGGGCGTCGCCCGCCTCCAGCGTCTTCCAGGCGCCGGGCAGGTCCGATGTCATGGTGGTGCCTTTCGCTCCGGGGGTGGGTCCCGTCCGGGACCCACTGTGCTCCGACGCCCCGAGCACCGCCCCGGTTCACGACGGGCGGCATACGGGACGACAACGGATCCTTACCCGGCCACGAGCGGAGCCCACCGGTCAACGGTGGTCCGGTCTCCCCACCAGGGAACGGGCCTCCAGGGAACAGGCCACCTGGGCCAGGGCACGGCAGCGGGCGAACTCCACGGGGGTGAACGGCAGCCCCGCGCGGTGGACGGTCAGGGTGCCGCCGCCGGGCGCGGGCAGGAGCATGGTGGTACCGAGGAGTTCCTCCCGGGGCTGGGGCGCACGGGACCCGTCGGAGGCCGCGTGATCCTCGGAGCCCACGGGCATCGGTGCGCGGCGGACGTCGTGGGCGGCGGCGAGGGCGATCAGGCAGCGTTCGAGGGTGGTCGAGCTGGTGACCAGCGCGTCCACCATGGTGAGGGTGCGGCTCGTGGTGTCGCTGAGCTCGTGGACATCGGCGGTGCGCACCACGGCGCGGCGGCCTCCGGCATCCCGCACCGCCCGGCGCAGGTCGGCTTCGTCGACGGTCGGGGGAACACTCACGAAGAATTCGTCGACGGCGTCGGTGCCGTCCGGGTGGACCTGCATGAGGCGGATGTCGACCCCGAGTGCCGCGAACCGGCCGGTGAGGGCGGCCAGCCCGCCGGGGACGTCGGCTACGGTGACGCGCACGCTCCAGAGCCGGTCCTCCACGGGGGAGTCGGGGCGGTGCCGCGCGAGGGCGGCCGCCACGGGATAGGCGGGTGATTGACGGCGGGTTCGGCGGTGCCTGCGCCAGCGGTGCAGGGCGGAGAACGCGAGGAGCAGGACCCCCAGCACGATCAGGGTCCGGACCCCGCTGTCGCTGTGTCCCAGGGAGACCACCAGCAGGTGCGCCGCTCCGGCGGCGAACAGCAGGGTCCCCATCTCCAGCACCTCGCGGCCGAAGAATCCGTGAGAGTCGTTGGTTCCACGGCTGCCACTGAAAGCGTCCATGCCCTCGAAGGTGCCAAGCCGAGGTTGCGCCCGTTCGTCGTTCTGTGTCCACGCGGTAACGACCGAGAGTGATGCCGATCACGATTTTGCTCAGGCTTTGTCACCCACGGTGAATGAGAGGGCAGGGGTGGCCGTGGGCGTCAGGGCCTCCGGACCTGGCGGTCGCCTGCGAGGGCAACCTCTCCGGAGGCCTTCGGAAGAAGGAGCTCATCATGGGCCCGCCGCTCTCGACCGCACTCCTCGTCGAAGAGCGCGGACCGGTAGTTCCGCCCTTCCTCGAAGCCGTACCGGTCAGCTGGATCTCCGCATCCCGCGTGTGCGGGATCAGCTCGGCCGCGGGGGCACTTCAGCCGAGGTCGATGACGTCGGTTACGTCGATGTCGATCCGCGCGACCCGCAGGCCCAGACGGTCCTCCACGAAGGCGGCCATGGCCCGTCTGGCCGCCGCGGTGGCGTCGGGGATGACAGTGCCGGTCAGGACCCGGGCGGTGGCGGTGACGGCCAACCCGTCCGGGGTGCGCTCGATCCGGCAGCGGCCGACGATCAACCCCTCTGTCGGGTCCACACAGGCGCGCAGCATCGCCGAGACCGCGGAGTGGCGGATCCGGGTGTCACCGGGTGCGCCGCCGGAGTGCGGGCCGGAACCGGATCCCCTGCCGGAGCCGGGACCGGGCAGGCGGAGGGTCTCCTTGGAGCGCCCTTCGGCGCGTACCGCGCGCATCACGTCGTCCAGGAGCCCGGGCGGGGCGGTGACCTCGCGGTCCTCGCCCAGCACCGATCCCAGCGCGGACAGCAGGGGCCGGAACTCCTCCGCGGCGGCCCGGCAGTGCGGGCAGGTCCGCTCGTGCGCCGTGGCGGTATCCTCCCGGAGGTGGTCCAGGAGCTCGTCGGCGGAGGTGCCGCAGGGCAGCAGTTCGTGGTCGTCGGACGGGTCTACCGCCATGGTTCGAGCGCCTCCACGAGATGGGTACGCGCGCGGTGGATGCGCCCGCGTACGGCGGTCGGGGTCGTGTCGACGATCTCCGCTATCTCCTCATAGCCCAATCCTTCCATTTCCCGAAGAACCCAGCAGATCCGCTGTGGGGGTGGCAACCCGGACAGGGCTTCGCGCAGGGCCTCGCTCAGGTCTGTGGCCAGGGCCCGGTCGGCGGGGCCCGCGCCCCTCTCCCTGAGCCCTGAGTCCTCCGCCTCGGCGGGTTCCTCGGGGCGGCGGGCGCGCAGGGCGTTCAGCGCGAGGCGGCCGACGATGCGGTGCAGCCAGGCCGGGAACGTGTGCGGGTCCCGGAGGTCGGGGAGCTTGCGCCAGGCCGTGATGAGGGCTTCCTGCGCGGTGTCCCTGGCCTCGGCGGCGTTGCCGAGGGTGCGGAGGGCGATGCGGTAGACGACGTCCTGATGGCGGCGCACGAGGGCCTCGAAGGCGCGGTCGTCGCCGTCCTGTGCCCGTTCCACGAGCACGCTCTCCGGTAGTGCTGCGGTGTCCGTATCCGTGTGCATCTGCGGGATCCAGCTTTCCCGAAGCCGGGGCAACTACTTGTCGTCAGAAGTTAACTACATTACGTAGCATTTTCGCGATCATCAAATGTGTTCCAGGTCACACTATTTTTCCCGTGAGCCAACCCCCCTCTCCCGTGTCCTCCCTACGACGGCCCGCACAGAAGGACCGTCGGGACCGATCCGCACCGACGAACAGGAGCACCCCATGGCAGCCAAGAACCCCGCGACCGCCCGCACCGACATCCACGAGGCCCCCACCCCTGCCGACCTGGACATCCCCCAGTCGAACAGCACCTCCAACGGCACGGGCAGCCGCCCCGACATCGCCCGCACCGACCGGGCGCCCGAGCGCACCGACCGCTCCACGGACAACGGGCGCACCGACATCGCCGACCACGTCGTCGCCAAGATCGCCGGGATGGCCGCCCGCGAGGTCCGCGGCGTCCACCAGATGGGCGGGGGAGCGGCCCGCGCCTTTGACGCCGTCCGGGAGCGCATCCCCGGCTCCACCTCCACCAACACCGCCGCCCGCGGCGTCTCCGTCGAGGTCGGCCAGACCCAGACCGCCATCGACATCAACCTGGTCGTGGAGTACGGCATCTCCATCCCCGACCTCGCCGCGGTGGTCCGCCGCAACGTCACCACCGGGGTGGAGCGCATGACCGGGCTGGAGGTCACCGAGGTCAACGTGACCGTCGACGACATCCACCTGCCCGACGACGACTCCCAGGACGCCCCGGCCGAGCCCCGCGTCCGCTGACGTATCCCTCCCCCACACAGCAGTAAGGAGCAAGAACGATGTGGTCGATCGTCGGTCTGGCCTACGGGTCCGTCCTCGGCCTGGTGGCCTACTTCGGCGGGTTCGGGGCCTTCCTCCTCGTCCTGGTCCTCGGCATCGCCGGGTTCCTGGCCGGGCGCGCCTACGCCGGGGAGACGGACCTGTCCACCCTCTTCACCCGTGAACACGAGGGCGGGGGTGCGCGGTGGTGAGCGCGACGATCTCCAACCCGGGGGCGCCCGACCTGGCCGGGCCCGGCACGGCCCCGGGGCAGCCGGTGTCCGGAGCCGACGCGCGCTCCGCCCACCGCGTGGCGGTCCGCACCTTCCGGCCGCGCAGGTCCACCGCCGCCGTCGTGGTCAGCACCGTGACCGTGCTGGTCGCGGGCCTGGCCGCCGCCGAGCTGATCGCCGTGCTGGCCGGGGCCCCGCTGCGGTTCGTCCCGGTGGAACGGGTCTCCGAACCGGCCATCGGCGCGCGCTGGGCGGGGCCGGAGATGATGATCGCCTCCGCCGCGACCGCCGTCATCGGTCTGTACCTGCTGTTCACCGCACTCATCCCGGGCAAGAGCAGCCACATGGTGCTGCGTACCGACGACCGGGACCTGGTCGTCGGCCTGTCCCGGCGGGGGCTGTGCCGGATCGCCGAGAGCGCGGCCCAGGAGACGGACGGCGTCACCGGGGCCCGCGCCCGGATCCGGGGCCGCACCGTCCGGGTCGTGGTCCACGCCCCCGAGCACGCCGCCCCCGGACTGCGGGCGCGGGTGGAGAACGGGGTCCGGGAACGCGTCCTCGAACTCGGCCCGGCCCGCCCGGTGCAAGTGCGCGCCAAGGTCCGGTCGGTGAAGGGAGGACTCCGGTGAAGCCCTACCCGCACCGCCGCGCCCGCCGGACCGCCCGGGGCAACCGGCAGGGTCTGGCCCTCGTGGGTGTGCTGTTGCTGGCCGCGGGGGCGGTCGTGCCCCTGCTGGTGTACGGGCCCTTCCCCCTTTTCGCTGAGGGGGTCGCGGACGAGACCCTCGGGTCGGTGGCCGAGCGGGCGGCCCCGCTGCTGGCCGCGCCCTGGGTTCCGTACGCGGTCGCGGCACTGGCCGTGCTGGTGGTCGTGGTGGCACTGCGCTGGCTGCTCGTGCAAGGGCGCTCGGCACGGGTGTCCTCACTCCACCTGGTGGAGGGGGACGGGGGCCGGACCGACGTCGTCGCTCGCGCTGCCTGTAAGGCCCTGGCCAGTGAGATCAGCGCCTATCCGGGGGTTCGCCGGGGCCGGGCCCAACTGACCGAGTCCCCGCGCGAACCCTGCCTGCTGCTGGACCTGGTCCTCGCGCAGGACGCCGACCCCGCCGCGGTGTGGCAACGGTGCCGCAACGAGGCGCTTGCCAGACTGCGCCTGTCCCTGGACCTGGACCGGCTCCCGACGGTGCTGCGCATCTCGGTCGCCGGACAGCCGTCCGGCCGCGAACTCGCCTGAACCCACCGCATACGCGGGCGGGTTCAGGCTGAGCGACGGGGGTGGCGCGGGCCCCGGGTCAAAGGGGAGGACCCGGCAAGGCCCCCACCCCCGTCCGAACCTGCTTGCTCCGACCCGGAGCTACGGCTTCTCGGCTCCTCGGCGCTCGGCTTCGGCTGCTGCTCTGCGGGCCTTGCGGCCGCCGTACACGCAGCGGCGCATCAGCTGGTCGAGCGGGCCCGGGCGGTCGCGGACCGCCAGCCAGGCGGCCAGCGCCAGACTCACCGACCAGGCCAGCGCCGCCACCAGCAGCGCACCGGCACCGCCCGTCACGGTGCCCAGTCCGACGAGATCCGGGTGGAGTACCACCGCGACCAGCACCGAGTTGAGAATGTAGAAGGTCAGGGAGCGCTGGCCCATGGCCGCGACCGCCCGGGTCAGTGGGCCCCGTGTCTGCTCCAGGCGGGTGCCCCACAGGGCGAACAGCGCCGCGTACCCGGCACCGCCGAGGACCCCGCTGAGAACCTGGAGGGCCATGTACAGCCCTTCGGTGACCGCTCCGGGGGACAGGACGCCCTGCACGGCCAGCGCGATCGGCAGCGTGCTCAGCACGGAGACCGAGATGCCGACGACCGCGATCCCGGTGAGGAACCCCCGGTGCGCCGCCGGGTCGTCCAGCAGACCGGCGCGGCCCGCCCGGTACCCGATGACCACCAGGAGCAGCAGCGGGTAGGCGAAGGCGATGAACAGCGGACTGATGGGCAGGCCTACCAGGCGTCCGATCCAGTCCTCCGCGGTGAGGTAACCGGGGAGGACCCAGTTGTCCTCCGTGCCCTCCGCCGTACCGCTCATGGCCATGCCGACCATCGAGAGCGGCACGGTGATCGCGTAGAACACCGCGAACACCACGGCGGCGCGCGCGATCGCCTGGTTCGAGCGCAGCAGCAGCCAGCCGGTGACCAGCGCAGCAAGACCGTACGAAGTGAGGATCTCGCCGGGGAACACGAAGAACGCGTGCACGAAGCCGAACAGCAGCAGGAAGCCGCCACGGCGACGGAGCAACCGGCGGACCTCCTGCTCTGAAGTGCCCCCCGCGCGCTGCCGGGAGACCATCCAGGCCATGCCGTAGCCGAAGAGGATGGCGAACATCGGGAAGGCCCGGTTGTCCAGGAAGAGTGTGGTGAACAGCGATGTCGCCCGGTCCCAGAACGCCTCACCCGAGACGTCCGTGCCGAAGCCGACCCCGGCGTACACGCCCGCGTAGGCCATCGCGATGAGCAGCAGCATGGCACCGCGGGCCAGATCGGGCGCCAGTTTGCGCGGTGCCCTGGGCGGGAGCCCGCCGGAGCCCTTGGTTGTTGCCGACATGTCGACTTGTCCCCCTGTCGCTTGGTGCTGCTGGGTCTGGTTCTGCTCGTCGTGCCACGCCTGGCAGCTTTTTTCAGTCTTTGCCAGCCGGGTGGTCGGCCGCATCGGCCGACCGGCCAGCCGATCGGCCAGAAGCTGCTCGGCCGATCGGCTGGAGGTGGTGTGGGTGGGGAGTGGGTAGGCAGGGGGTGGGACACAACGCCCTGCTCGTCGCGCGGTGCCCGGACAAGGGATTTCCGAACCCAGGAGGCGGCATGAGCCGGTTCTTCATGAACGAACGCGAGACCCTGGTCGAACAGGCGCTGGAGGGTCTCGCCGAGGCCCACGGCGGCCTGGTCGACGTGCACACCGACCCCCTGTTCGTCACCCGGCGCGTGCCCGCCACGGGGAAGGTCGCCCTGATCTCCGGCGGCGGGTCCGGGCACGAACCGCTGCACACCGGCTTCGTCGGCTCCGGCATGCTCGACGCCGCCGTCCCGGGTGATGTCTTCGCCAGTCCCACCGCGCTCCAGGTGCGGGCCGCCATCCGCGCCGCGGACACCGGTGAGGGCACGGTGATGGTGGTCAAGAACTACACCGGCGACGTCCTGAACTTCTCCATCGCCGCCGAGCTCCTCGCCGAGACCCACCGGGTCGAACAGGTGCTGGTCGACGACGACCTCGCCACCCAACGCGAAGATGACGGCGGTCCCGGACGCAGGGGGACCGCCGCGGTCGTCGCGGTGGAGAAGATCTGCGGGGCCGCCGCCGAGGCCGGGGTTCCGCTGGCCGACGTGCGTCTGCTCGGCCAGGACGTGGTGGCGCGCTCGGCCACCCTCAGCGTGGCCTTCGAGGCGTGCACCAACCCGATGACCGGCAAGCGGTCCTTCGAGCTGAAGCCTGGCCGGATGGAGTTCGGGGTGGGCATCCACGGTGAACGCGGCATCGAGACCCGGCCCGCCCTCGAAGCCGCGGGCCTGGTGGAGAGCCTGGTAGGACCCCTGATCGAGTCCGTGGGAATCAAACGCGGGGACTCGGTCCTGGCCATCGTCAACGGGCTGGGCGCCACCCACGGCCTGGAACTCGGCGTGGCGGCGCGCGAGACCCGCCGGGTCCTCGACGGCCTGGGCGTGAACATCGCCCGCTCTCTCGTCGGGCCGTACGTGACCTCGCTGGACATGAAGGGGCTGTCGATCACGCTCACCGCGCTGACCGACGACCTCGTGAAGTTCTGGGACGCACCGGTGCGGACGCCCGCACTGGTCTGGTGAGCGGAGGAACCAAGATGACCGAACCCAACGAACTCACCGGTGAGCAGACGAAGGCCTGGATCCTCGCCTTCGCCGACCGGGTGATCAAGGACGCCGACGAGCTCACCGAGCTCGACAGACAGGCCGGGGACGGCGACTTCGGCTGGAACATCAGCTCGGCCCTCAAACGCGCCCGCACCAACCTGGAGGGCGAGAGCCCGGCCCAGGTCTTCCAGTCCGTCTCGGACACCTTCCTCGCCTCCGGCGGCACCAGCGGCCCGCTCTTCGGCCTCTGGTTCGGCCGCCTGGGCGCAGGCCCCTCCGCTCCATGGGCCGTGTCCGACCTCGCCAAGGCCTTCGACACCGCCACCGGCGCCGTCCGCCGCCTCGGCAAGGCCGAGGTGGGCCACAAGACCATGGTCGACGCGATGGTCCCCGCCACCGAGGCCCTCGCCGCCACCGAAACCCACTCCTGGCGCGAGGCCCTCCAGGAAGCCGCCCGAGCTGCCCGCACCGGCGCCGACTCCACCAGCGGCATGATCGCCCACCGCGGCCGAGCCAGCTACCTGGGCGAGAGAGCCCAGCAGGTCCTCGACCCGGGCGCGCTCTCCATCGCCTGGTTCTTCGATGCGGCGGAAGGGGCCTGAGCCTGGACGGTCCTGTGCTGCACTCGATGAGGACGGTGTCGGGTTGGTGAACCAGGCTCTCGCCCGCACGCATCTGCTCGGCCTGCGGTGTGAAATGGACTGCCACCGGTGCGAACTCCTCGCGGGCGAGGGCTGGGGGCCCATGCGTCGGAGTAGAGGTCGAGGACGTCGGCCCGGTACCCGGCACCGCGCAGGGTCTGAGCTGCGGTGGTCATCTGGCCGGTGCTGAACGAGTGGGGCCCGTGAGGGGGCACCGGACCGGGTGCGACCGTGTCGGATCCGGTCGGTAGTCTCCTGCTGCTGGATCGGACCGAACGAGGGGGCTGGCCGTGGCTGCTGGGAACGACCACAAGGTCATCGTGATCACCGGGGCAGGCGCCGGGATCGGGCGGGAGACCGCGCGGCGGCTGCTCGGGGACGGGCACTCGGTGGTGCTGGCCGGTCGCCGCAGGAAGACCCTGGAGGAAACCGCCGACGGCAGCCCCGGCGCGGTGGTCGTCGAGACGGACGTGACCTCGGCGGAGTCGGTCCGGGCGCTGTTCGGGGCGGTGCATGAGCGCTTCGGCCGGGTGGACGCGCTGTTCAACAACGCCGGGGTGTTCGGCCCGGCCGCTTCGGTGGACGAGATCGAGGACAGCGCCTGGCGCGAGGTCCTGGACACCAACGTCACCGGATCGCTGAATTGCGCGCGGGAGGCCGCGGGGATGATGAAGGCCCAGTCCCCGCAGGGCGGGCGAATCATCAACAACGGCTCCATCTCCGCGCACGTGCCGCGGCCGTCGAGTGTGGCCTACACGGTGAGCAAGCACGCGATCAGCGGCCTGACCGCGTCGATGAACCTGGACCTGCGGGGCTACGGGATCGCCTGCACGCAGATCGACGTCGGCAACGCCGCCACCGCGATGACCGCCGGGTTCGCCCAGGCCCGCCAGGCCGACGGTTCGGTGCGTGCGGAGCCGAGCATCGACGCCGCGCACGTGGCCGACACGATCGCGCACATCGTGTCCCTGCCCCTGGACGTGAACGTTCCGACCGTGACGGTCATGGCCCGGGAGATGCCTTTCGCCGGTCGCGGCTGATCCGCCCGTCCGGTGCTGATCGGCTGACCAGCGGATTCCCGGAATCCCGAAGGCGTTTATACGGCCATTCCGCTTCTGCGCCGGGGAGCCCCATGGTGGGAGACACCGGAATCGTTGCTGGTGGGATATTTGTAGTCAACTAAATCGAGGTGGTCCGAGGTTTGTCGGAACAGTTTCTCGTTCGATGTGGAGTTGAAGCTGTCAGGCCACTGGGTTACGATCCGGATCGAACGCCCCTGCCTTTCGTTGCCCAACCCCTGCTGAACTGCTGATATGAGTTTCCTCCTTTCGTTCTTTCGCGGGTTCCTGTGGCCGGGTTCGGTCAAAGAAAAGGGGTATCAACGACTTGGCGTGGCTATCGGCTCGGTTAGCATTGTGAGTCGCTGTACCTGTGACCCGTGACCCGTGTTCGGTGGTTGTTGGTGCGCTGTGTCGATCATGTTGGGACGGGCGCCGCATCCCTGTGGAGAGACCTCTGAAAGGGCCGGATGGAAAACCGTCACCTGGCATCCTTCGTATCAGTCGTGAGACAACAGAGCTTCACCCGAGCCGCGACCGACCTCTCGTATTCGCAATCGACGGTCACAGGGCACGTCCAAGCACTCGAGAAGAGTTTGGGTGTGACCCTGTTCGACCGTCTCCCCGGTAGGATTCGCCTGACTGATGCGGGGAAGAAGCTGTTCCCCTACGCGGTCAACCTCATCGAACTGGCTTCTGAGGCCCGCGAGGCCGTTCGTGACGAGGTTCCTTCGGGAAGGCTCTCCGTCGGAAGTATGGAGAGCATCACCGCCTACCGTTTGTTACCGCTCATCGAACACATGCACCTACGGTTTCCCCAGATCGATCTGACCCTGCGGCCGAGCCTGTGCGCCGAGACCGTGGAGGCGTTGCGCGGCGGCACCTACGACTGCGGGTTCGTCATCGCCGAACTCGATCACTTCCCGGGCCTGGGCCATGAAGTGCTCTGCGCCGAACCCCTCAGCCTGGTGGCCGCGCCCGATCACCGCCTGGCCGACACCTCCGACATCGCGGTGGAGGAACTGCGGCGGGAACGGGTGATCGGAACGGAACCGGGCTGCGCCTACCGCGACCTGTTCCAAGGGGTACTTTCCGGAACCGGCACCGGGGAGCCCTTCCCCGTCCTGGAGCTGGGCAACACCGACGTCATCAAGCGCGGGGTGGGATCCGGTCTGGGGGTCGCCCTGCTGCCTACGGTCACGGTGGCCGAGGAACTGAGAGCCAAGAATCTGGTCGCCCTGGACTGGAAGGCGCCCTTCCAGGTGCACACCCAGCTGCTCTGGCGGGACACCCGCCAGGACACGGTCCTGCGCACCTTCATCACTACCGCGGCCAGGCTCATGCACGAATAAGCCGGGGAGACCCCTGGGTCTCCCCGGCCCGGTTCCGTCGGGGCCCGGCCTGGTGCCGTCCGGCTCCGGTCCCGGTTCGATTCCGTTCGGCCCCGGTCAGAAGACGCGCCGCTGGTTCTCCTTCAGCCGGTACCGGATGGGCCACAGCGAGGTACGCACGTAGCTGCGCTGGAGCCAGCGGTCCGTGCCGTCGTGGCGTGCCTCGAACCGGGACCGGGCGTGCAGCCCCTTGCGGTTGTTGATCAACAGCGCCTGACCGGGTTCGAGCGCCACCTGGTGCGCGACCTCCCTGCAAGCGACCTGGAGGGCCTCGACTGCCTGCCTGGCCTCCTCGGTCAGGGGCTCCACACCGTTGGCCGAGACCGAGATTTCGGGAGCGAACTCCGGTCCGTTGATCAGCGGCGCGGGCTGCCCGAGCACCTGGGCCCGGCCCATCTCGCGGCAGAAGCTTCCGGGAGCGTTCAGGCGGAAGAGGGGTTTGCGCAGTTCGGCCACGGTCTCCGAACCGAGGAGAGCGCAGATGTCGCGGGCGTCGGCGTAGTGCGTGAGGGCCCGCGCCTCGTGGTCCTGGCGCAGGCACACCAGAACCAGGAAGTCGGGGCTGCTCAGTGTGTAGATGCCGCTCGGATCGTAGACGATGTCGTTGTGGAAGTTGAGGAAGACGGCCGAACCCTGGTTGGTCTGTGCCTTGGCGCCCGAGGCGACGGGGATCACGTCGTGCACGATCTGTCCGTCTTTCTCGCTGGTGACCCCGGTGGGTTCGCCCAGAAGCCGGGACAACCCCAGCAGGCAGCCCTCGGAGACCGCTGTGCGCTTGTCCCGGCTCGGCCCGCCGTCAGTCGGGGTGGCGGTCAGCCCCGGGTCCACGGGCAGACCCCCCACCAGGGTCACACCGGGAGTGTCCATGTGTCGGCCGAAGTCGATGATGGCCTGGAGGGACTCCCCTGGAAGCTCCATGAAGGCGCGGTGCATCTCCGTCAGTGCGAGATCCGGTTCGGTGACGTGGTCGGGGGCGGCCAGGAGCCGGGCCCGCAACCGCGCACCGGCGTCCGGGGCCAGCTGGACGTGTCCGAGGGTCGAGGGGCGGGCGGGGGCGGCGGTGTCAATGCTCAAAGGGGTCTCCTTCGTTGAGAAAAGGGGTGTTTCCGGGGCTGGGGTGGCCGCCGGTTCCTGGTCTGGCTGCCGGGGAAGGGGATCAGCGGCGGTCGGAGGACAGAGCGTGGTGCAGGCGCTTCCCCAGGCGGAGAGCCGATTCCTCGTCCGGCACGACGTGGTGGTGTGTTTGGGCTCCGTCGATTTCGGTGACGACCCGCCCGGGGCGACGCACGTGGTCGATACCGGCGTCGTCGAGGAGGCGCTCCGAGTCGGAGTAACCGCCGGGAACCGAGATCAGGGGTCCTTCGTCTCCGGGCACCTCGATGGTGTCCACGTTCCGGGAGCTCAGGGCGGCCCGAGCCTTGTCGAGCGTCTGGTCGTCGGTGAAGCCCAAGAGCTCCGCCCGGAGGTCGATGAGAACCGCCTGCACGGGCGCGCCCCGCTGTCCGATCGTGGTCCCGTACTCGTAGGGATCCCGGTTGCCGCGGCAGTGGATCGTGATCCCGCGTTCCCAGGCCAGACGGACGGAGCGGTGGTGCAGCACCTTGGCTCCGTTCAGACTCAGGGCCGAGGCCGTGCCGTAACTGAGTGAGGGAAGCGGGGCGGCCGTGGGAACGAGCGCGGGGTCGGCGTCGTACACGCTGTGCACATCCGAGTGAATGGCGCACTCGGTTCCGCCGAGGGCGGCGGTGAGCGCCACCGCTGCCAGGTCCGAACTGTTCTTGCCCATCCACGTGGGCGTCCCCGTGCCGTCGGCCGCGGGCCCTCCGGGGACCACGACGACGTCGTGCTCGCGGGCCGCATCCAGTACCGGATCGGCGGACAGAGACAGGATGCGAGCCGAGGTCCAATCACGGTCGGTGACGATCCCGTGCCCGTTCGGGGGGAGTGCCAGGGCCGTACCGCCCGCGGCGATCACCGCCTCCTGGAGGAGCTGGGCGGATACGATGTCGGCGAGGGTGAGCAGGCCAGCCGTACCCCGGTAGGAGGGCGAGGCGTTGACCTCGGCCAGGCGCTCACGCAGGGATTCGGTCTCCCCGGGCATCGCGCTGACCACGGCGACGGAGGGCACCCCGCGGTCACGAACCCCCTGGAGGAGGTAGACGGCGATCCTCGCGTAGTCGCTCAGTTCGGCGAAGGTTGATCCACCGAACTTGGCGACGGTGGGCTTGGGGTTCACGACGCCTCCTCTGCCAGGTATTCGGCGATCTGGACGGCGTTGAGCGCGGCCCCGACGCGCAGATTGTCAGAGACCAACCACAACCACACCGATCGCGGATCTCCCTCGACGACGCGCACGCGCCCCACATGGACGTGATCGGGTTCGGCAGCGGCCGAACGAGGGGTGGGGAAGGCCCCCGGTTCCGCCAGGTCGTGCACCCTCACCTCGGGCTGTTCGGAGAGCAGACGGACCAGGCTCGCCCGGTCGGCCTCCCGCCCCAGGCGAACGTGCACCGCTTCGGAGTGTCCGTTGACGACGGGGACCCGAACGCATGTGGCGGTGACGTGCAGGTCGGGTTCGCCCAGGATCTTGCGGGACTCCTGGAGCATCTTGCGCTCCTCCAGGGTCGAACCGCTCTCCAGCAGAGTGTCGATGTTGGGGATCGCGTTGAAGGCGAGCCCTTCGGGAAAGGCCGTCACCTCCGGTTCACCGTGGGGGGAGGCCGCCAACTCCCCGCTGGTACGCCGCAGTTCCTCGACACCGCTGACTCCTCGGCCGGAGGCGGCCTGGTAGGTGGAGACCACCACCGATTCCACACTCCAACGCCGATGGATCGGATCCAGCAGCCGGACCAGGGGAATGGTGGAGCAGTTGGGGTTGGCGATGATGCCGCTCGTGGTGCCCTGGATGAGGGTCCTCGCGTTGACCTGGGGCACTACCAACGGGGTGTCCGGGTCCATCCGGAAGGTGTTGGTGTTATCGATGACCAGTGCGCCGGCGGCCACCGCCTTGGGCGCCCACTGCCTGCTCACCGAGCCCCCGGCGGAGAAGAAGGCGATGTCGACCCGGCCGAAGTCGAAGTGCTCAATGTCCTGAACGGTGTACTCCGTTCCCAGGGCGTGCACCGTCCGCCCGGCGGAGCGGGAGGAGGCCACCAGGTGGAGCTCGGAGAGGGGGAAGGAACGCTCCTCGAACAAGGAGAGGAAGGTCTGTCCGACAGCGCCGGTGGCACCGACCACGGCGACGCGCGGGGGGCTGGGGAACACGGGAACCTCCAGGGGGTGAGGGGTGAAGAGGGAAAGGGATCGGGTGGAGAAGGGGCGTATGGGTGGAGCGGAACGGGTCACGAGGAGTGGACGCTGTCCTGGTTCGGTGCGTGCGTCCCCGAACCGGACCGGCCCCCTGTGCCGTCGGCTTCAGCGGTTTCCCCGGACCGGTCCTCGACCTCTGCCGGCGGGGTGCTCTGTTCGGGTGAGGGCGCTCCCGACGAGGGCTTACTCATGCCGGGAACGGTCCATCCGAGGGAGGTCGCCAGGCTCGCGAACACGATCAGGCCGATGCCCATGGCCTGCCCCAGGGTGATGAACGTGCCGTAGACCACCATGTCGACCACGATCGCCATCGCTGGGTAGACGAAGGACAGGACTGCGATGACGGGCGTTTCGAGCTTCTGGTAGCTGGAGTACATGAGGATGTACTGCAGGCAGGTGTGGATGACGCCGATACCCACCAGCCAGGCCCAGCCCGTGGCGGCCTGCGGAGCGGATCCGAAGTCGACGAAGGGCAGCAGCAGGGGGATGCCCACGGAGACCTGGAGCAGAGCGATGATGTGCGGTCGGATGCCCTTGAGCCACTTGGCGATGATGGTCGCGAAGGCGTAGAGGACGGCGGCGATCAGCGCGTACAGGACGCCGAGCCCGTAAGCGGGGCTCGACAGCAGGGTGCTGAGATCGGTGACGAACAGGAAACCGACGAAGGCCAGGACAATCCAGGCGATCTTGCTGCCGGTGATCCGGTCACGGAAGACGAGGGCGCCGAGCACGACCACGTAGAACGGTTGGGTGTGGTATACGACCGTGGCCAGCGAGATCGAGGTCATCGACAGCGACAGGAACAGGAACGCCCAGTTGAAGACGAGGAAGACGCCTCCCACCAAGGCCAGGAGCAGGGTCTTGCGGGTCAGCCCGGTGTTCTTGAGGTAGCCGCGGACCCAGCAGTACAGGCCGAGGGCGGCCACCCCGAACACGCATCGGAAGAAGGTCACCGTGAACGGATCGCTCCCCGACTCGATGACGAAGACTCCGACGGTGCCGGAGACCAGCATCGCGATGGTCAACTCGACCATCCCGATCTTCCTGGTATGAGCCTCTGCTGCGGTGATCATGGTGTTTCCTTACTTTTCTTGTGTGTGGGGCGGGTCTGCCTGCGCGGTGCGGTAGACCGGGTGGCGGGTTCGGATCGGCCCGGTCACCGGGGCAACGGGGCGTAGTGGGATCCGCCGTTGAACCACTGCTCGTTGAGGCCGCGTGGGAGGTCCAGAGGTGAGGAGTGGCCGAGGTTGCGCGCGTACAGGTCCCCGTAGTGGCCGACCACGGAGAGCGCACGGGTGGCCCAGCCCGGGGAGAGCCCGATACGGGGCCCGAGGGGGTCGGCGGTCGCGGCGATGTCCTCACCGCGCAGTTGAGCCGCCTCGGCCGCGATGAGCAGGTGCAGGCACCAGCGGGCCACGGTGAACAGACCGGGCGCCGCGGCGGAGACGAAGGGCGAGAGGGGTTCGTCGGAGATGGTGTCGGACAGGAGTGTGTGTTCCTCCGGCGAAGGCAGGGTGGAACGGATTCCGGCCAGCCCTGTACGGTCCAGGACGTAGCCGTCACACTCGCGTTCCACGTAGGTCCTCAGCGCTTCCTCGGGGGTGGGGGCCGCCACGATCTCGACGGCGGGGCCGCCGCGGTTGTGCCAGCGTGCGAGGTTCTCGGTGGAGGTGCTTCCGGCCTGTACGACGAGGCGGCGGCCGCCGAGCTGCTCCGCGCGGGAGACTCCCAGGTCGGAGTGGACCAGGAACCCCTCGCCGTCGTGGCACAGGACCCCGATGAAGCGGACCTGCTCCTCCCGGGTGAGGGTCCAGCTGGTGTTGCAGGCGCCCAGGTCAGAGGCGCCCGACCCTACGGAGGCGATGCGTTCGGAGGGGGAGACCGGGCGCCACTCGATCGCCTCGGAGTCCTCGAGCAGCGCCGCGGCTACGACACGTGCGAAGTCGGTGTCGATGCCGCGCCAGGGACCCCGGCCGTCACGTTGGGAGAGGCCGGGTATTCCCTGGCTGACGGAGGTCCTGAGAAAGCCCCTTCGGGCGATCACGGCGAGTTCGGAGGCGGGGGTGGTGCCAGTGCCGGGTCCGGTGCTGGCTGTGGCGCTGGTCCCGGAGTTGGTCGCTTCGCTGGTTTCGATGCTGGTCACAGGCTTCTCCTCGGCATGCCGGTGATGGCCATCCGGTCGAACCGGTCACGGTTGTGGTCGAGCATTTCCAGGAGCCGGGCCGCGCCGACGGAGGAACTCTCCCCGACCGCGGTCTCGATGGGCATCCGACCGGTGTCGGACCATCGGAGACGCCCGCTGGGATCGATTCCGGCTCTGGCGCGGTTGGCGTTGTCCTCGTGCAGGCAGTAGGGGATGTCGAGAAGGCCCCGACTGAAGGCGCTCACCAGCGCGTCCCCTGCTGATTCGGCCCCCGCGAGGGCGGCGCTGACGAGTTGCGCGGCCTCCTCGTACAGCGGATCGGGGTCGTCCGCCTCGAGCGACTCCGGTTCGGTGAAGGCCGCGACGGCACCCGCGAACTCCAGGGCCGAGACGTTCTCGGAGAAGGTGGGGATGCGGTGCGCCTCCGCCGGTGTCTTGACGATGAGACGTTCGGCCCCACCTGCGACAGCCAGCCGGGCGCTGTCCTCCAGTAGGCAGAAAGCTCCGATCTCGGTGTGCGGGTAGACACCCATGAACGTGTAGACGACCGTGTGCCAGTCGATGTCCCGCAACAGCTCGGAGGCCAGGCGGCGCAGGGCGAGCACGGCCGCCACGTCCTGGCCGAAATGGGTCTGCTGGGCGTAGCTGACCGAGACGCTGCGGATGCCGTGCTCGGCGAAGTAGAGGGCCTCCAGCACGCTCAGGGCGATGAGCAGCCCGGGCGGGCACAGCTGCCCGAGCATGCAGCCGCCGAAGGTCTCGATGTGGAGGTCTCGGTTCGAGGAGGCCGCGAGGCTGACCGAGCGCCGCCAGGACCTCTCGGCCTCCGCCAGCCGAACCCTGCTGTAAGGCAGGCAGTAGCTGACCGGGCCTCCCTCGGTGGCGTCGACGTCTGCCTCGATCAGGGTCTCGAAGAGTTCCTCGGGTTGGGCGGAACCGTGCCGCACCTGGACTGGGAAGGTCGCGTCGGCGACACCTGCGAGTAGGTCACGGGTGCCTTGAGCGCCGTGCGCAACGATCGGAAAACCGTTGAGTCCGGTTCCGGAGTCCAGCGCCCGGCGGGCTGCCGCGTGGTCGTTGACACGGGTGTAGCTGTCCACGGTCACGGTGCCGACGGTGGTGGCCGTGGCGTCCCGCACGGCCAGGAGCCCCGCACGCATGCGGAGCGGATCCGAGACACCCATCCGGGGCTGGACCACCAGGCGGCCCTGGGCCGCGGCGGAGTGGACGAAGTTCTGGAAACGGCCGTTGGTGCGCATCATGACCCCTGGAGCTGTCGGGGGCGGGGCTGACCGGGGACGAGCTGCTCGGATCGGGGCCGCTCGGAGACGAGTTCGAGCAGGAGTTGGGAGGCCGAGGGGTTGTCGGAGGACTCGATCACCGCGTTGAAACCGGCTTCGACCAGGCGTTCGTTCCGTTCGGTGTCGGCCTTCCCCTGGATGCCGAGCTTGCCGCCGATGATGATGCGAGTGTCGTCGAGGGCGGGCTCGGCGCGCAGGCACTCGATGAGGGGGAGCGCGTCGAGGTGGGCGTGCCCGTTGACACTGCTGATGACGATCAGCTCGGGGCGTTCGGCGACGGCCGCGTCACGCACCGTCTTCACGGGGGTGCACTGGCCGAGGTTGTGGACGGTGCAGCCGTGCTCCTCCAGGAGCATCTGGAGAAAGACGAGGTTCCACATGTGCGCGTCCGAGTGCACGGTCGCCAGGATGACGCGCGTGTTCTTCGCCGCGGGGACTCTTTCCGCGGAATGCTTTTCCGTAGGGGTTCTCTCGGTGCCATGCGCAGGCTTCTGCGCTTCTCCGCTGTTCACGGAAACGATTCTGCTGAGCGGGCAGGGATTGCAAAAGGCCTGGTCGTCCGGGGTTCTCGATGGTCGGATCGCGATTCGGCATCCTCGCGGGCCAGGCAGTCGCCGTCATCGGGGCGATCGGTTTCGGCGGAGTCCGGGGCGGCCGCTCACAGGTCGTGCTAGTGTCACTGCTTCGCGGCGACCCGGACCTGGCCTTCCGGCCCAGGGACGTGCCGAACCCGTGTCTCCCCGCAGTCCCCTGAGGGATCTCCGTGGTTGAGACCGGATGCTTCTGCACGTTCTCTACCTGCCAGGGGAGCCACGCCCGTGCGTGTCTACTGCGCGGTGTACGCCCGTGGGCTGCGCCGCTATTCCACTTATCGTGCGGCCACCGCCGCCGGGGTGTTCACCAACTCGGTCTTCGGCGCGATCAACGCCATGGTGCTGATCGCGCTGTTCACGGCGCGCTCGGAGATCAACGGATACGACGCCACCGACGCCGTCACCCAGGTGTACGTGGCCCAGGCGCTGCTGGCCCCGCTCGCCATCATGGGACCGGCACTCGACCTCAGCGAACGCATCCGCAGCGGTGCGGTGGGTATCGACCTGCTCCGCCCGGTCCCGGTTCTCGGGTGGTGGCTGGCCCAGGACCTGGGCCGGGTCACCTTCGACTTCCTCTTCCGCAGCGTGCCCACCTTCGTGATCGGCGCGCTCCTGTTCTCCCTGGCCCTGCCCGGCGACCCCGTGCGCTGGATACTGACACTGGTGTCGTTCGCCCTGGCCGTCGTGGTCGGGTTCGGGCTGCGCTATCTGTACTCCGTGGTGGGTTTCTGGCTGCTGGACACCCGGGGCGTGTGGGCGATCGCGGGCCCGTCCGGTCCGGTGTTGGCCGGGATGCTGCTCCCGCTCACCCTGTTCCCGACCGGGGTCGCCGACGTGCTGCGACTGCTGCCGTGGGCGTCCATGGTGCAGATCCCCGCGGAGGTCTTCCTCGGCAAGGACACGCTGCCGGGCGGGAGCGTGTTCGGCGGGCTGTTGTTGCAGGCGGGCTGGGCGGTGGCGCTGCTTACCCTCGGTGCCTGGCTGACCAGCAGAGCCACGCGCAAGGTGGTGATCCAGGGTGGCTGACACACTCTCCGCTCTCATCCCGGGCACCCCGAAGGCGCCCCGCTTGCGGAACCCGCTCGGGGGCGTGGGCCGGACGCTCGGAACCTGTGTTCTGCTTGCTTGGACCTGGTGCCGGGCCATCGCGCAGTACCCGATGGCGCTGTCCCTGTTCACCACCGGTGTCGTGCTCGCCTCGCTGGCCGAGATGGGCGCCGTCGTGGTGGTCTTCGGCCACGCTGGGACACTTGCGGGGTTCTCGATGTACGAGGGGCTGCTGATTTACGCGCTGGCCGCCTTCGCCTTCGGCGGTGCGCAGTTCCTCATGGGAGCGGTGGACCGGCTCGGTGAGCAGATTCGCACCGGCGGTTTCGACACGATGCTGGTCCGCCCCGTCTCACCGCTCATCCAGCTGGCCACCGACCAGTTCTCCCCGCGCCGCCTGGGCAGGGTGGTTCCTGCACTCATCGTGCTGGTGTTCGCCCTGGTCAAATGCGATATCGACTGGTCGCCGGGGCGAGTGCTCATGCTCGTGGTCCTGCTGTTCTCGGGCGTGGCCATCTGCTCCTCGGTGTGGTTGCTCGCGGGCTGCCTCCAGTTCTTCGTCGCCGACGCGCGCGAGGCGGCCAACTCGGTGACCTACGGCGGGCAGGCGTTCACTGAGTACCCCATCGCGATCTACGGCCGCGACCTGGTGCGGGCGGTGACCTTCGTGGTGCCGCTGGCCTTCGTGAGCTGGCAGCCCGCGCTCTACCTGCTGGATCGCCCCGATCCGATGGGCCTGCCCGAGTTCCTGCGTTACTTCGGTCCCTTCGTCGCCGTCGCCCTCGCCCTGGTCGCCGCCCTGGTGTGGCGGTTCGGGCTACGCCACTACCGATCCACCGGGAGCTGACCGATGCCCACCGAAGAACAGATCACCGAACCCGTCACTCCCCCTGCCGTCCCCGGTCCACCCGCCTCACCCTCCGCCGAACCGATCATCGAGGCGGTCGGGCTCGGCCGTGACTTCGTGCTTTCCGAGGGGCCGCTCTTGCGCCGTACCCGGCGCACGGTGAGCGCGGTCCGGGACGTGACGTTCACAGTCCAGCCAGGGGAGATCGTCGGCTACCTGGGCCCGAACGGCGCCGGGAAGTCCAGCACCATGAAGATGCTCACCGGAATCCTCACCCCCTCCGCGGGCAGCGTCCGGGTGGCCGGGATGAATCCGTCCCGCCAGCGCACCCGCCTGGCCAGGGAGATCGGGGTGGTGTTCGGTCAGCGCACCACCCTGTGGTGGGACCTGCCTTTGCGCGACAGCCTCACCCTCACCCGCCACTTGTACCGGGTACCCGCCGACGCCCACGCCGAGCGTCTGGCCGAACTCACCGAACTCCTGGAGCTCGAACCGTTCCTGGACACCCCGGTCCGCCAGCTCAGCCTGGGTCAGCGGATGCGCGGTGACCTGACCGCCGCCCTGCTGCACGCCCCGCGCCTGCTGGTGCTGGACGAGCCCACCATCGGCCTGGACGTGGTCAGCAAGTCGACCATCCGCGAGTTCCTGCTCAAGATCAACCGGGAGCGGGGCACCACCATCCTCATCACCACGCACGACCTGGGTGACGTGGAGCGGTTGTGCGACCGGGTGATGGTGATCGACAAGGGCCGACTGGCCTTCGACGGCGATCTGCCCGAACTGCGCGCGACCGTCCCGACCCCGCGGGTGCTGGTGGTCGACCTGGTCGCCCCGGTCCCCGCGATCCAGGTCAGCGGGGCGACCACGGTCCGGGTGGACGGCCCGCGCCAGTGGCTGGAGCTGGCGGACAACCCGGCCCGGGTGATCGCGGAGGTCACCCGGGAACAGGAGGTCGCCGATCTGACCCTGCGCGAACCCGACATCGAGGGTGTGGTCTCTGCCCTCTACCGCGGCACGGTCCCCGCTGGCAACACCCGGGCCTGAAGCAAGGCGTCGGTGTTGAGGGATGGATGGCCGGCGCCGAAGCAGCGGTCAGCGCCGAAGCGGTGGAAGAGGCAGGAGGGGTGGCAGGGGTGGAAGCGGTGCAAGGAACGGAAGGGAGGTCAGGGGCGGCGGTTCCCCGTTATCCACAGGCTGGAGCACGGCTCTGGAAGGAGCTCTCACGTTCGGCCTGATGTCGATACCGGGGGAGCCTCCACTCCCGCCCGCTTCGTGCTGCCCGCAACCGAGCACTTTCGCGAACAGGGGAGCGCGCACCACGGATGGTGGTGGTATCACCACCATGGAAACAGCCGCCCCGGCGCGGGAACCTGGGTTCCATGCACAGAACCCTTCCGAACCTGACCCTTCCTAATCCGGTGCGTTGGGCCACGATCCTGTGGGCGGTGGCGATCGCGGCGGGGATCACCGAGACCTCCCTCGCTGTCGCCCCCGGACTGGCCGACGGCGGGGCTGTGCCGTGGCTCGCGCTGGTCACGCGCGCGCTGCTCTACACCTTCTCCGCCCTCCTGGTGGCCTGGTTCGCCCGCGGCCACGGCTGGTCCCGGGTCACCCTGGTGGTGCTCATGACCGGTGTGGGACTGGTGAGCGTGCTGGTGTCCATGGGGATCGGGGTGCTGTCGGGGCTGGGGGTGTTCGTCGGACTGGGCTATGAGGGCCACGGGGTCGCCCTGCTCGTGCGAATCGCGCACACGCTGGTCTACGTCGTGGCCGTGGTGGTGGCGACGGTGGCGGCCTTCACACCCACCGCCAACCGGTACTTCCGTTGCTCCCGCGAGGACCGGGTGGCGGCCGCGGGGGCACGCTCCGCCGCGGTTCCAGCTCCCCGTGGCGTCTCCGCGTAATCCCGCAGAGTCAGCCGTACCCCCGTTGTCCCCCCTCCTGACCGCCCGGGAGGATGGGTGCCATGACCCTTTTGTCGTATGGCATGTGGCTCGGGATCACCTTCGGTGTTCTGTCCTGTGTCTCGTACACGGCCGCCGCCGTGGCCCAGCGCAGGCTCGCCGTTCGGATGACCGAACCCCTGACCGGCCGTAGGCAACTGGGTTCGATCCTTCGTCACCCGCTCTGGTGGGTGTCGATGGTGTTCAACGGGGGCCGCGCCGGTTTCCAGGTGGCGGCGGTGAGCTTCGCGCCGCTGACCGTCATCCAGCCCCTCGGCGTGCTGGTGCTGATCTTCGGTATTCCGTGGTCGGCCAGGCTCGCCCACCGCAAGGTCCGCCGCGCGGAGTGGCACGGCGCCGCCTACACGATGCTGGCGCTCGGGGTACTGCTTGCGGTCACGGTCACCGGTGACCAGGGCGGGGTGCTGTCCGCCGAGGATTCGGTGCTGGTGGGAGTCGGGGCTGTCGTTCTGCTCGCCGCCATCGCCGGGATCGCGGGCCGGGTTCCTTCCACGTCCTGGCGCAGCTACCTGCTCGCCGCCGCGGCCGGAATCGCCTTCGGGGTGTCCGCGGCGACGGTGAAGACCGCGGTGTGGGCCTTCGGCGACGGCCTGCTGGCCGGGCTCACGCACCCGTCGGCGCTGGCCACCGCGGTGATCGCGGTCTTCGGGCTCTTCCTGGCACAGGCCGCTTACCAAGGCATGGACCTGGGGGCGCCGTTGGGTGTCACTACGCTGGCCAACCCGGTGGCGGCGGCGCTGGTGGGGGTCGTGTTCATGGGCGAGACCTACGCGGGCGGCTGGCTCGGCGGCGCGGTCGCCCTGCTGTGCGGCCTGGTGGCGGCCTACGGGATCCGTCTGCTGACCGTGCCCACCAACGGCGTCGCCAAGTCCGCCGTTCAGACCCAGGAGCCCGAGCCCCGGGCCTGACGTCCTGTCCTTGACGCCTTGACTCGTGCCCCCGCAGCCCTGCTGCTTGGTCTTTCGGGGGAACGCGGGCAGCACGGAGCGGGCGGGAGTGGAGGCTCACCCGATATCGACATCAGGTCGGGTGGGGGTGCGTGTGCCAGCCGCTGTCCCCAGGCTGTGGATAACCCGCGCCGAGAAACGTTACGCCCGCCACCTGTTTTCCGCTCCTGGGATCGCCCTACCACTGGGGCTTGCTTTCGTTGCGTAGTTTCGTCACGACTGCTTCGTCACGGCAACGGTGTGCCCGAGTGTCCACTTGTCGACCTGTCCGTCTGCCTGTCTGACCGTCTGTCTGACCGTCTGTTCGGATCGGGTGGCGGGGATCAGAGCTCCGGGAAGCCGACGGTCACGACCAGACCCCCTTCCGGGCGGGCTTTCGCGGTGGCCCTGGCGCCGTGGGCGGTGGCGATCGATCGGACGATGGGCAGCCCGAGCCCGCTGCCCGGGCGGTCGCGGTGCCCGCCCTGCGGGCCGCCGCCCAGCAGCAGACCCGGGCCCTCGGCACCGGCTGAACCCGTACACAGGAACCGGCTGAAGCCGCACGAAGGAACCACGGCGGCCCGGCCCCGGTATCTTCTGGGCTGGGTCGCCTCGACCCGGACCTGGGCTCAGAGCACCGTTCCGGTGTCCACGTCCCACGGGTCCACCGGTACCATCCCGGTCCGGAAACCGTGCTGGTCGAGCAGGTGGCCGCTGAGCTTCATCGGCCACAGCGCGATCGAACGGTCTCCCACCACCAGCCTGGGCGCGGTCCGCACCAGCTCCGCCTCGAACCGCTGGGCGTCCTCCACCGAACGGCTCCACGCCGCCACCATCAGGTTGTGACGGCCGGTCACCCCCGCGCACGACCGGACCTCGCGCATGCTGCTGATCCGCTGAGCCGCCGCGGTGATCTCGTCCGGCGGCAGCTGCGCCCACACGATCACCGCGACGGGCCAGTCCGACAACGGCCGGGACACCTCACAGCGGGCCTGGACCACGCGAGAGGCGAACAGGCGGCGGACCCTGCGGCGCACGGTGTCCGGTGAGCTGCCACAGGTCCGGGCCAGGTCCGTGTAGGACGCCCGCCCGTCAACGGAGAGCGCCACCATCAGCCGCCGGTCCAGGGCGTCCGGCTCACCTGCCGGTTCGAGTGCGGGGACGTCCTTCGCGATCCGGTCCGCCTGTCGGGGATCGAGAGCGCGCAGCCGCCACCGGCTGCCCTCGGTGAACACCGCTCCGGCCACGTGGGTGCGGCTGGAACGGATGCCCTCCATCGTGTCCAGGAATCCCACGACCCAGCGCGACAGAGTCCCCACGTCCTCCAGCATCACCGTCAGCAGCAGGTCGCGTTCACCGGTGACGTGTTCGACCGTGACCACGTAGGGGAGCGACGTGAAGGCCCGGGCGACATCGAGCAGCGCCCCGCTCACGCAGTCCACCTCCACGAACGCCAGACAGCCCTTCCCCTGCCCGCTCAGCCCCGTACCGGGTGCCACGCTCACCCAGGCCGCGCCCGATTCCGACATCCGCTGCCAGCGTCGGGCCGCGGTCACCGCGTCGATACCGAGTACCCCGCCGACCAGCGACCAGTCGGCCCGGGGAGAGATCTGGAGGGCGTGGACGAGCTGCTGGTCCACGTCGTCAAGCATGCGGTTTTTCTGCACCTCGTGCTCCAGTTCTACGGATTTCCTGAATATTTCGGCAGTTTTTGGGTCCCTGGCCCCATTCTGGCCTGCGAAAGCAATCGAAAGAAGGGCAGGTCAGGATGCTGATGGTCGACCGGGCGGAGAAGTTCCGCGAGGAGATGGTGGAGCTGCGCCGGGCCCTGCACCGCGAGCCCGAACTCGGACTGGACCTGCCCCTCACCCAGGACCGGATCCTGGCTGCCCTCGACGGCCTGCCACTCGAACTCAGCGTCGGCCGGGCGCTCACCTCGGTGACCGCCGTCCTGCGGGGCGCCAATCCCGGCGGTGCCGTCCTGCTCCGCGGCGACATGGACGCCCTGCCGGTCCAGGAGACCACCGGCGTCGACTACGCCTCCACCATCGACGGCCGCATGCACGCCTGCGGGCACGACCTGCATGTGGCCGGTCTGGTCGGCGCCGCGAAGATCCTCTGCGAGATGCGCGAGGAGCTGCACGGCGACGTCGTGTTCATGTTCCAGCCGGGGGAGGAGGGCTACAGCGGTGCCCCGAAGATGATCGGGGAAGGCGTCCTGGACGCGGCGGGTAAGCCTCTCGACGCGGCCTACGCCATTCACGTCGCCTCGAACACGGTCCCCCAAGGCCTGCTCGCCACCAAGTCCGGCGTGGTCATGAGCGCCTCGGACACCGTGCGGGTGGTCGTGCGCGGTGTCGGCGGACACGGCTCCACCCCGCATACCGCCAAAGACCCTGTCCCAGCGGTCTGCGAGATGGTCACCGCCCTCCAGAACCACGTGACCCGCACCTACGACGTCTTCGACCCGGTCGTGATCACCGTCGGCCGGCTGAACGCCGGGTCGCAGAGCAACGTGATCCCCGCCGCCGCCGAGTTCGAGGCGACCGTCCGCAGCTTCTCCGAAACCAACCACGCACTTCTCGAGGAACGCATCCCCGGCCTGATCAGGGGCATCGCGGCGGCCCACGGGCTGACCGCCGAGGTCGAGTACGACGTCCAGTACCCACCCACCGTCAACGACGATTCCGAGGCCGTCTTCGCCATGGAGACCGTGCACGACCTGTTCGGTGCACAGAGCGGGTTCGTCTCCCCGGTCCCGGGCGCCGGCTCCGAGGACTTCTCGTTCGTGCTGCGTGAGGTGCCCGGGGCGATGCTCCTGCTCGGTGCCGCACCGGAGGGGATCGACCTGGGCACGGCCCCGGCCAACCACTCACCGGACGCCCTGTTCGACGACGCCGTCCTGCCCCGGCAGGCCGCACTCCTGGCCGAGCTGGCCGTGCGCCGCCTGGCCCGGACCGCCTGAACCCCCCCGTGCACAGAAGGGCGTAACCAAGTGAGTGAACGCAGTCCTGATTCCCCGGAGAGAACGGGTGCCGCCGAGAAGGCGGGGGTCACCACCGAGAACACGGTCACCGGTGTGGTCGCCGTGGTCGGCCTGCTGGTCTTCTTCGAGCTGACCAGCGGCCTGCTCCAGGGCGCGACCAGTCCCCTGCTCCCCTCCATCCAGGCGGAGCTGGACATCCCCAGCGCCCAACTCCACTGGGTGCACGCGGTCCAGTACCTGGCGGCCGCGGTGAGCGTCCCCGTCTTCGGGCGGCTCGGCGACCTGTACGGGTACCGGCGGATGCTGCGGGTGTCACTCCTGTTCATCGCCGTGGGCAGTGTGGTCGTCGCGGTCGCGCCCAACCTCACGGTTCTGCTTCTGGGCCGGGTCCTGCTCGGCCCGATCGCCGCCCTGCTCCCCTTGGAGATCGGGTTGGTCCGGGACCGGCTCTCGCCCGAACGGAGCCGCCGGGCCATCGGCATGCTGGTCGGCGCGCTCACTCTCGGATCACTCCTGGGCGCACTGGTCGCAGGGGTGGTGCAGGGGCTGCTCGACGACGTGCGGCTGACCCTCGGACTGCTGGCGGTGCTCGCCATCGCCTGCCTGGGCCTGTCGTACTCGCCGCGCATCCCCGAGTCCCAGAACCGGGCCCGGGGCGGCATGGACTGGCTCGGCGGGGTCCTGCTCGGCCTGTCCCTGGTGGCCCTTCTGGGCTCGATCTCCCAGGGCAACAGCTGGGGCTGGACCTCCCCGCTGTTCCTCGGCGGGGTCGCGGCGGCCGCGGCGCTGTTTGTGGTGTGGGTCCGGTTGGAACTGCGGTCGGAGCACCCGCTCGTGGACGTGCGCGCTGTCTCCTCGGCCACGGTCGCTCCCCAGTACGCCGCCGGGGCGGCGCTGGGTGTGGTGATGCTGGGCGGACAGAGCGTCATCGTTCTGTATCTGTCGGCCTCTCCGGAGACCGTCGGCTACGGTTTCGGGCTGGGTGTCATGGCCATCTCCCTGTCGGTGACGGCACCCACGCTCCTGGCCTTCCTCGGTGCCAGCGCGATCGCACCCGTCGCCACTCGCCTCGGATACCGCAGGACCGTCTTCCTCGCCTTCGCGCTGATGGCAGCGGGAACCCTGGGGCTGGTGTTCTCCTGGGCCCTGCTCTGGTCGTTCCTGCTGTCGTTCGCCGTGGTGGGACTCGGTTGCGGTCTGGCGCTGGGAGCCCTGCCCACACTGGTGGTCGAGGCCAGTGCGGCCGACCGGGCGGGGAGCGCTTCGGCGGTGTTCAACAATGTGAAGACCCTCGGCGGGAGCATCGGCGGGGCGGTCTCGGCCGGGGCGCTCGGCTACTTCCTGGCGGCCGGGACCGACGAACCCCAGCTCATCGCCTACCAGGGGGTGTGGACGGGAGTGGCACTGCTCGCCCTCGGTACGGCCTTCCTGGCCGGAAGGACGCCCCAGGCGCTGCGCTGATCGAAGCACCGCGCTGAACGGCGTGCCCAACCACGCGCCCGGTGTCGACGGGGCTGTCCACAGACTGTGGGCAGCCCCGTTCGGCGGTGAACCCCCGGCTCAGGATTCCGAGTCCGGATCTCCGCGCCCGCCGTCTCAGACCTCCGGGTCAGGTACCGACACCGGCACCTTCCACACCAGGACGGTACCGCCGCCCTCGCCCTTGCCCGCGCTGAACCCGCCGCCCAGGGCCCGGGCACGCTGGTCCAGGTTGCGCAGGCCGCTGCGGCGGCCCTCCTCGGGCAGCCCCACGCCGTTGTCGGTGACGGTGAGGGTCAGGGTGGTCGGACGACCGGTCACCGATGTCTCCTCCACCGTCACCGAGACGTGCACCTCCGTGGCCCGGGCGTGCCGGGCGACGTTGGTCAGACCCTCGCCCAGGACCGCCAGCAGCTGCTCGCCCACCTCGTCGGGCACGGACGCGTCGATCGGCCCGTCCAGGCTCACCCCCGGATGGCAGCCCAGGCTGTGCGCGGTATTCTCCGCCAGCCGCAGGATCCGCCCGCGCAGGGAGGTGTCCCGCCGGCTCGGCGGGTTCTGCAGGTCGAAGATGGTCGAGCGGATCTCGCGGATCGTGCTGTCCAGCTCGTCGATGGTGCGCTGGACCCGCTCCTCGGCCTCCGGGGAGTTGATCAGCCGGACCGTGCTCATCAGGGTCATTGCGGAGGCGAACAGCCGCTGGATCACCACGTCGTGCAGGTCCTTGGCGATCCGGTCCCGTTCCTCCAGGACCACGATCCGCTCGCTGTCCCTCCGTGCCTCGGCCAGTTCCAGCGCCACCCCCGCCTGCACGGAGAAGGCGTGCAGCATGCGCCTTATGTTGGCGTCGAAGGGTGCCCGCTCGGAGAGCTTGCCGAGCAGGAGGACCCCGCGGGTGTTCCCCGGGGTGCCCAGCGGCACCAGCAGACCAGGCCCGTACCCGCGGTGGGTGAGCATCGGGCAGTTGGCCTGCCGTAGGTCGGGGATGGCCGTGGCCTCGCCTGACTCGTACACCCACCCGCAGGCGGAGTCGTGGATGTCCACCGGGGTCCCCAGGATCTCCTGGGCGATCGGGCCGTCCGCGATCTCCGCGAACAGGTGCCCGCGCGCGTGCGGGTCCGGCAGCATGATCACCGCCGTGTCCGCATCGCCGATCTCCCTGGCCTGCGCCGCTAAGTAGGCCAGTACCTCGTCGGTGTCGGCCCCCGACAGCAGCCGGGTGGTGATCTCGGTGGTGGCGCCCAGCCACCGCTCGCGCAGCCGGGTCTCCTCGTACAGGCGGGCGTTCTCGATCGCCACACCGGCGGCGGTGGCCAGCGCGGTGACGATGGTCTCGTCCTCCTCGTCGAATTCCCCGCCGTTCTCCTTCTCGGTCAGGTAGAGATTGCCGAAGATTTCGCCGCGCACCTGGATCGGCACTCCGAGGAAACTCGACATCCCCGGGTGGCCCTCCGGGAAACCGCTGAAGTCCGGGTGTTCGCGCAGGTCGGACAGGCGGATCGGGGCCCGTTCGTACAGTGGGGTGCTCAGCACGCCCTTGCCGTAGGGGAAGCGGCTGATCCGCTCGGCCTGGGCCTGGGTAAACCCGACCGGGATGAACTCGGTGAAACTGCCGTCCTCACCGATCACACCCAGTCCGGCGAACCTGGCCTCGGCCAGGTGTGCGGCGGCCTCCGTGAGCCGACGCAGCACGGTCGCCAGGTCCAGGTCGCCACCGATGTCCAGGACCGCCTGAAGCAGAGAGTGCACCCTCCCCTGGGCGGAGAGCCCCGGGTTCATCTGGGAATGCACCTCCGCGAGGAGCTCGTCCAGGGGCTTCGGGGACAACCGGTGGCTCTGGGGGATCTCGGTCATGTGTGGTTCAACCTCCGCAGAGCCGTTGAGGGGTTGAGGACTATTGGATGAATTGTCGTTGGTTTTTTCCCGATTTGCCACATCTGGCTGCTCGGAAGCTTGTCCGAGGGGCTGGGAATTCCTCTGGAATCGAGGACAGCGGCCCGGTAATTCATGCTAACGTCACGGTCAGTCGGCGCACGAAGGCCTCTCTGGCCTCGCGTCGGGCACCCGGATCCCAGTTTTTCCGGTGCCATTCACATGACCCCCATGAGCTTGTCGTCCCTTCGGTACTTCGCCGGAGCGGACCGGCCCACACGGCGGAAGGAAACCCCCGGTGTCTGGATACCACGGTACGGTCGGCGCCACAGGCGTCCGTCCCGCCGTGTGCCCGGAACCACTCCGACGGGCCCTGACGCTGGTCGGTCTGCTCACCGGGATCCTGTTCACCGTGTGGCTCGCCTCCGCCGCTCCCGCGCACTCCGCGGAGCTGTCGGGGCCCGGGAACGCCCTTTCGGGCGGGCTCGTGGAGAGCACCCAGAACCTCGGCGGGTCCATCAGTGGGGCCGTCACCACCGTCGGCGAGCACGCCGCGAAGGCGGTGGACGGTGCCTCGGAGGCCGCCCAGGCGGTCGAGACCGAGGTGTCCGACCACCCCGTCCAGCACGTCCGTGACGCGGTTCGGGAGACCTCCCTGCCGCGCCCCGAACAGCTTCCCGAATTCGTCGCCCCGGCGCCCGAGCAGGTCACCGCACCCGCCCCGGAGGTCGACGGCGGCGACGCCGCTTCCGACGAAGCCCGCGAGGACGGCGAAAGCCGGGCGCGGATCTCTGAAGAGGTCGTGGCGGTGGCCGAAGAGCCCGCCGCCCAAGCCCTGAGCTCGGTGCGGGAGCAGAGCGCCTCCGCCGCCCAGAACTCGGGTGCGGCGGAGCGCGGCACGGCCGGTGACACCGGCCCCCGCGGCGCCGACACCGTCAACACCGTGGCGAGCGGCACCGCCCCCGCCATCGGTGGCAGCGCTCCGGCGCCCGCCGTGGCCGGGTTCCTGCCCGTCACCGGCGCCCCGGCGCCCGCCCCCGGCCTGTTCGAGGCCGCCCGGCACGTCCTGCGCTCGGTGCCTGCCGAGTCCGCCGACGAGCCGACCTTCTCCCCGGACTAGCGCACCCACCGGATCCGCGTCCCGCGTCCGTGCCCTGCTCTGTCCAGCTTTTGAGCTCCAGCACGCCGCACGCGACCGACCCGGCACGGTTTCTCCAGCCGCACCCGTTCCCAGCCGCACCAGCCTTCCCGGTGACTTCTGGGGGCTGACGTGAGCCCCGCACCTCGACCGCGAGGTTCACGTCAGCCGGTGGTCCGCCAGACCGACCGACTGAATCCGGATCGAACCCACCCGCCCCCACCAGGGGCGCACGGGTTCACCGACCGGAGAGCTCGCCCGTACCACCCTCAGGACCGGCCTCCCCTGGCCAGGGAAACGGTCCGGCGCGACGGGGCACGACACCCGCTCCGTCGCGCCCCCACGAACCGAACACACGCACACTCCGGAAGGACTCACATGTTCCACACCGCCCGTTCCTCAGCTCGGACCCTGCTGCTGGCCGCTGGCACCGCCGGATTCGTCGCCCTCGGCGCCGGTATCGCCGGGGCCGACACGCTCGGCGGTGTCACGGACGGCCTCCCCCTGGGCGACCTGCACAACCAGGTCCCCACCGCCCTGACTGAAGGCGTCACCACGCCCCTCGGCGACCTCGTCAAGGTCCAGCCCGGCGAGATCTCCGCCCAGCCCGACCTCCAGCACCAGTCCGCCGAGGTCCAGCACCAGAGCGACCCCGTCGGGTCGATCGTCGGTGACACCGTCTCCACGGACACGCTGTCCACGGACGCCCCGCTGCAGACCGGCGAGGACAACGCCGCCAACGTCGGACCGCTCGACCTGGGGACCGCCACCGACACCTTGCCGCTCAGCGACACCGGCGGCGCGGTCGACCCCCTGTCCATGCTGCTCGGCGGGACTGACCTGCTCGGCGGGACCGGCTTGCTCGACGGTCTGGCCCTGGACGGCGGCGGCCTGCCCCTGGGCGGCGGAACCCTCCCGATGAGCGCGCCCGCCTCCCCGATCAACCTGGAGCAGGGCGCGGCCGTCGTCGACGACACCGTCACCGAACTGGGCAGCCGCGCCGGGACCGGTCTGCACGAGCCCAGCCTGGACGTGGTCGGCCTGGACGACCTGGACGTCGCCCAGCTGGGCGAGACCGTCCCGATGAGCGACCCGGTGGGCCTGGACGCCGGTGAGAACGCCGACCTCACCGGCGGGGTGACCACCCTGCTGCCGCAGGACCTCAAGGGCACCCTGCCGATGGCCGCCCCCGAGGACCTCGAGGTCGTGGGGGCCGCTGAGGACGCCGTCGACAGCACCGTCGGGGACCTCGGCGACGCGGTCGGGGGACTGGGCGTCGAGGAGACCCTGCCGCTGTCCGGCACGGAGACGGACCTGGTCGGCACTGTGCTGTCCGAAAACGTGCTGCCGGAGACCCCCGGCGGCGACCTGATCGGCGTCCAGGGCCTGCCCGAGCTGGGCGAGCCCGAGTTCGCCACTCTGCCCCTCGCCGATGAGCTGCCCACGGGTGGCCTGGTCGCCGACCTGCCCAAGGACCTGCCCGCGGAGCTGCCGGTCGAGCTGCCCGGTGCCGCGGAGCAGCCCGTCGACCCGGCTTTCGTCAGCTAGTCACCAAGAACGTGCGCCCGTCGGTCGTGGCGGGCGCACCACGCCTCGGGCGGTGAGCGGGACCACTCCCGTTGACGGAGGCGCCGGTGGGAACTGTGGGGGTTCTCCGGCGCGTACCAGCGGGACGGAAGCGTCCCCGCCGCCCGAGGCACCCGCCCTGCTGGGGGCGTACACGCCCTGCCAGGGGTATGAGGAGGCCCCCGCCGCGAGTGTTCGCGGCGGGGGCCTCCTTCTCGTGTCGGGCGCTTTCCGGTCCGTCTACCAGCCGTCGTACTCGCCGGTGCCGAAGCCCAGGCCGTCCTGGCAGGGGTTGGAGGTGGCGTCGCGGCCCTCGCCCGGGCGGGCGGAGGGGTTGGCCTCGGTCTCGGCGGGGCCTTCGGTGGGCCCCTCGGTGCCCTCCTCCAGCGCGGACGGGTCGGCCGTCGGCGGCTCCTGCGGGATGGTGGCGTCGTCGGCGGCGAGCAGCGTGGGCAGCGGGCGGTCCTCGCGCACGGCGGCGAACAGCTCTCCGGCGTCCTCCTCGTTCCACATGACCCGGTTGGGGTCGTAGGGCGCCTGGTACCAGGGAACGGTGTGGAACTCGATGTCGGACAGGTCCACGTCGGCCATGGTGACCGCGATGGACAGCATCCGGTCCAGGGTCAGCTCCCGGTCGGTGGCGCTGTGCTGGGCCACCGCCTGGAGGATGCCGTTGAGCTTGGTCGGGCTGCTGAGCACGTCGCCGCTGGTCGCCTGGTCGGCGAGGGCGGCCAGGAACATCTGCTGCCGGTCGATGCGCCCCATGTCGCCGCCGTCGCCGATCTCGTACCGGGCGCGGACGAAGGCCAGGGCCTGCTTGCCGTCGAGGGTCTGCTCACCGGCGTCGAGGTCGAGCTTGGCGCGCCGGTCCTGCATCGGCTCGGGGATGCACATGTCCACCCCGCCGATGGCGTCCACGACGTCGCGGAAGCTGGCGAAGCTCAGGTGGACGAAGTGGTCGACCCGGATGTCGGTGAGTGTCTCGATGGTCCGGATCACGCAGGGCGGGCCACCGTGGTACAGCGCGGTGTTGATCATGCCGAAGTAGCCGTAGGTGCCGTCGGCCTGCCCGTAGGCGTCGCACTGGGGGAGTTGCACCAGGGAGTCGCGCGGGAAGCTGATCACCGAGACGCGGTTGTCCGGGGAGATGTGCGCGAGCATCAGGGAGTCGGAGCGCTCGCCCTCGAACTCCGTGGAGTAGGCGGGGCTGTCCTCCTCAAAACCGTCCGAGCCGATGAAGAGGATGTTGACCGCGTCGCTGATCTTGTCCGGCCGCTCATCCTCGCTGAGCAGCGAACCGATGTCGTGCTGCACCATGCCCGAGCGCAGGGAGTAGTAGTAGCCGTAGGCGGTGCCCACCCCGGCGAGCATGATCAGCGCCAGGGACGCGGCGGTCCACAGGACGACCCGGCGCAGTCGGCTCCGCTTGCGCTTGTTCCCCATGGCGGTGGCCGTGGCAGCCGGGGTCTCGGCGTCCGGTTCTCCGGTGCTCGACTCCTGAGCGTTCGGTTCGCTGCTTTCCGGGTCCTCCGCAGCGGTTGCCGGAGTGTCCTCGGCGCTCTCCGTCGGGTTGTCCGCGGTGGTCTCTGCCGGGCTGTCCTCGGCGCTCTCCGCCGGGCGGTCCGCTGTGGTCTCGACCGGCGTGTCGACGTCGTTGACGACGGTCTCCGGCCTGTCCGGCCCGTCTGGCCCGTCTGGCCCGTCGGCCCCGGTCACGGCTTCGGCGGCCGCTGGCTCGGCGGAGTCCCCGTCCGTCCTGTCCTGCTCTGCGTCCTGCTCGGCGGGATCCCCCTCAGCCCTCTCAGACCGGGGATCGGGCTCGGGGGTCTCGTCTGGTGTGTGGTCCGCGCCGGAGTCGGCGGAGTTCTCGTCAGCGGGCATCGTGACAATCTCGGTGAGTTCGGACGGCTGGGTGTGCCAACGGCCGGACACCGACCCGGTTGGGTCACGCATCCGTGTCCGGGTGAGGGCGGAGGTCGCGCGGGTGAAGGGCGCGGGCAGACCGGAATCCTGACCGAAAAGTCGCCGAGGGGGTGTGTCGAGTCCGTGTGGAAAGCCGGGACACCGGCGGACAGGGGTTGCCGAGGACGCCGGAACCCACGCGTGGCAGTGATCCTAGGTGAAGTTCTCTTCGAGTGCGCGTTCGGGTTGTCCATGCGCGCGGTTCCTGACCACAATTGCGCCGCACAATTCCTTCGCCGGGTGGAAGTCGCCTGAGGCTTTCCTCTCCGACTGTCTCATCCGTACCCGAGGGAATCACTTCTGACCCGCCGGTGATACGCGGGTTCTTGGCGCTGAAGTACCCTTCGCCGCACATATCACGCGTTGTCGCCTGTGGGATCAGTCGTCCCAGAAGGTGCTCTCCTTCTTCGGATCCTCCTCCTCGGTGGTGGCGGTGGTGGTGCGCCCGCCGCTCTTGCCGGTCGGCTTGGCGGCGGTCTTGGTGCTCTTGGTGGTCTTGCGGGCGGTGCCGCCGCCGCTACCGGGGCTCTTGGCGGTACCGGTGTGACGCGGGCGCGGGGTGACCGGGCTCTTCTCGATCGGCGCGCTGGGCTTGGGGGCCTCGCCGGAGTGAATGCTCAGGGCCTCCTCCTCCACGCTGAGCAGCTTGCGCATCACGGCGGGTACCTCGGGCAAGCGGTCCGAGCGCAGGTGGGCGCCGAGGACGTCCAGGGCGTGGTCACACAGGACGCGCTTGGCGCTGGTGGCGCTGACCCCGCTGAGCTGCTCGACCTCGGGGAGGTCGTGTTCGCGCAGCAGGCGGACGACGGCGCTGAGCCGCTCGCGGGTCTTGCGGTCGGTCATGGACATGACCGTGAGCTCCGACTCGCGCAGGAAGTCGGTGTCGTCCGCGGTGCCGTCGCGCTCCGCGATGAAGGCGCTGGTGAGGTTGCGGGCGGAGGTGCGCGTGCTGGTGCGCAGTTCGGCGCGGCGGATCTGGCGGGCGTGCAGCGCGGTCACGACCACGCTGGTGACGAGGCTGATACTGGCGCCGATCACGACCAGCACGACGGTGTTGTCGAGCATGTGTACGGGAGACCTTTCCGGGCGGTGGTCCGCACGGGACATGGCCACGGGGTTGGTGGGGGCACTGGTGCGGGGTGACGGAGGGCGGGCGAGTACCAGGCGGTACTCGGGTGCGTGACTATTCGGCAGATCAGTACTTGTTGTCAAGTGTCATGACGAACCGGGCGCTCGTGGAAACAGCGCCTGCACAGGTCAGGGCGGTTATGGGCATGGTCGTGGGGATTCGCCCTCTTCTACCGCTTGCCCGGCCTCGATCCGAGTAAACGCCGTTGTCCACAGCCTGTGGACAACGGCTCGTTCCGCTCGCCCTTGTCTGTTCCTTCCGGAGCCCTTCTCCGGGCTCTTCCCGGCCCTCGCCCGCGCCCTATCCGGCCAGGAGTTTGTTCACGGCCTCCGGGGAGAGGATCTCCTCGCTGACCATGGCCGCGCAGCCACGCACCCCGGCGTCGTCCCACAGGGTGCTCGCCACGATCCGCAGCTGCCGGGTTGCCAGGGCGGTGCACTGTTGGAAGACCACCTCGCGCACGCCCGCCACCAGGTGGTCGTAGGCCTCGGACAGGTCGCCGCCGAGCACGATCAGCTCCGGGTTGAGCAGGTTGACCGCGCCCGCGAGCGCCTCGCCCAGCCGCCGGCCGGCCTCCCGCACCAGGGTGACCGCCACCGGGTCGCCCTCCGCGGCCAGCGCCACCAGCTCCTTGATCCCGGCGACCTCCCTCCCCTGTTCGGCCGCACGGACCAGCAGGCGGCGCCCACCCGCCACCGCCTCCAGGCAGTCGGTGTTGCCGCAGCGGCACGGCAGGCCGCCGCCGTCGCGCACGGGGATGTGGCCGATCTCTCCTGCCGCCCCCAGGGCGCCGCGCAGCAGGTTGCCGCCGGAGACGAGGCCGGCGCCGATTCCGGTGGAGGCCTTCACGAACACCATGTCGTCGGTGTGGCCGTGCCCGCCCGCGATGTGCTCGCCCAGCGCCATCACGTTCACGTCGTTGTCCACGGTCACCGGGACAGGGAAGCGCTCGGCGACCAGCGGGCCCAGAGCCACGCCCGCCCACTTGCCGAGGAAGGGGCGGTCCTCCGCCCGTCCGGCGTGGAACTCCACCGTGCCGGGCAGGCCGATGCCGACGCCGCGGACGTCCTCGGGGGAGCGGCCCAGCTCGCGGACCTGCTCGGACCAGGTGTCCAGGAGCCAGGGCACAGTGGCGTCGGGGCCCTGTTCCATCTGGGGTGAGCCGGGGGTGCGCAGGAGCACCCGCCCGTCGAGGTCGCACACGGCGGCCTGGCTGCGGGCCATACCCAGGGCGGCGGTGAGGATCAGTCCGCTGGTGGCGTTGAACTCCAGGAGCGTGGGTGGTCGGCCGCCGCTGGAAGCGGCGCGGGTCCCCTCGGTTACCAGACCGCCCTCGATCAGTTCCGTGATCCGCAGCGCCACGGACGGGCGGGACAGCCCGGTCGCCCGGGCGATCTCGGAGCGGCTGGTGGCGCTGCCGGTGCGGATCATCTCCAGGATGTGGCCGCTAGTGGCGGTGGAGGACAAGCGTCCGGGGGTTCTGGCCATGCCTCATTGAACCATTCACTCGGCGGGGCGCCTGGAAGGCCGTTCACTTATGTAAATTAATGTTCTGAAGTGTGCTGGTCTTTTTACCATAGTGGGATTAAGGTCGAAACCAGGCCGTAAGACACCTGGGCAAGGGCCCCGCGTCCCCTCCGCCCGGCACCCCCCACCTCTCCTCTCCCTTCCGTACTCCCTCCCGCAGGAGCCAACCGAATGCCGCAGCAGCCCGCGCCCCGCCCCACCGACCTGGTGGTCTTCGGCGGAACCGGTGACCTGTCCATGCGTAAACTGCTCCCCTCCCTCTACCTCCTGGACCGCGACGGTCATCTGAGCGGGGAGACCCGGGTCATCGCGGTCTCCCGGGACGGTCTCACCGACGCTGACCTGCGCGACAAGGCCGCTTCCGCCGTCCGCGGCCACAGCGCCGTCCAGGTCGTCGAGCCCGACGTGCTGCGCCGCTTCCTCGGCCGCCTCTCCCACGTGACCGTCGACGTCGGCGGGGACCCCTCCGGCTGGGCCGACCTGGCCGCCGCGCTCACACCCGGCCGCGACCGCGTCTTCTACCTCGCCGTGCCGCCGATGATCTCCGGCGCCATCTGCCGCGGGCTCCAGGACGCGGGGCTGGTCACCCCCGAGTCCCGCGTGGTGATGGAGAAGCCCTTGGGCCGCGACCTCGCCTCCGCCCAGGCCGTGAACGACGAGGTCGGAGCGGTCTTCGCGGAGTCCCGCACCTACCGGATCGACCACTACCTGGGGAAGGAGACCGTGCAGAACCTGCTCGTGCTGCGGTTCGCCAACGTCTTCCTCGAACCCCTGTGGAACTCCCGGTGGATCGACCATGTGCAGATCACCGCAGCCGAAACGGTCGGCGTGGGCGGTCGGCGCGGCTACTACGACTCCTCCGGCGCCATGCGCGACATGGTGCAGAACCACCTGCTCCAGCTGCTCTGCCTCACCGCCATGGAGCCCCCGGCCAGCTACGACCGCGACGCCGTCCGGGACGAGAAGCTCAAGGTCCTGCAGTCCCTGAGACCCATCCCCGCGGCCAAGGTCGCCGAGCACACCGTCCGCGGCCAGTACACCAACGGCATGGTTCAGGGCGAGGATGTCCTCGGCTACCTGGACGAGGCGGGCGGACCGGCGGTCAGTGACACCGAGACCTTCGTGGCCCTGCGCGCCGAGGTCGCCAACTGGCGGTGGGCGGGCGTCCCCTTCTACCTGCGTACCGGCAAGCGCATGGAGCGGGCCCGCTCCGAGATTGTCATCCGGTTCCGCGACGTCCCGCACACGATCTTCCCCGGGGCCGCCACCGCGTCCGGCGCGGGCAGCCTCGTCATCCGCCTCCAACCGGATGAGGGCATACACCTCACCATGCTGACCAAGACGCCCGGCGCCGGTGCGCTGCGGCTGCGGCCGGTCCCGCTGGAACTCAGTTTCGCCGACACCTTCGCCACCCGCTCTCCCGAGGCCTACGAGCGGCTCCTGATGGACGTGTTGGCCGGGGACTCCACCCTCTTCATGCGCCGCGACGAGGTCGAGGCCGCGTGGCGCTGGGTGGACCCGATCATCGAGGCCTGGCAGGGCCTCGGCACCGCACCCGAGACCTACCCCGCCGGAAGCTCCGGTCCCGCAGGAGCACAGCGGCTTATCGGCCGCACCGGCAACACGTGGCACGAAGAGGAGCAGGCATGACCGCGCACACCCCCAGCACCTCCGACAACGGCACCCCCGGACCTCGGATGAGCGTCCACCCGGTGATCGCCGAGGTCACCCGGCAGCTGACCGAGCGCAGCGCCGACACCCGCGCCGCCTACCTGGCCCGCATCCGCGAGGCCGTCGGCCAGGGCCCGGCCCGCACCTCCCTGGGCTGCGCCAACCTCGCGCACGGCTTCGCCGCCTGCGGGGTCGGCGACAAGCTCTCCCTGGCGGGGGACGTCACCCCCAACCTGGCGATTGTCTCCGCCTACAACGACATGCTCTCCGCGCACCAGCCGCTGGAGACCTACCCGGCCGTCATCAAGAAGGCGGTCGCCGAGGCGGGCGGCGTCGCCCAGTTCGCCGGCGGCGTGCCCGCCATGTGCGACGGCATCACCCAGGGCCGCGCGGGCATGGAGCTGTCCCTGTTCAGCCGCGACGTGATCGCGATGGCCGCCGCCGTGGCCCTGTCCCACGACATGTTCGACGGCGCCCTCATGCTCGGCGTGTGCGACAAGATCGTGCCCGGCCTGCTCATCGGCGCCCTGTCCTTCGGGCACCTGCCGACGGCGTTCGTGCCCGCCGGTCCGATGCACTCCGGCCTGCCCAACAAGGAGAAGGCCCGGGTCCGCCAGCAGTTCGCCGAGGGCAAGGTCAACCGCCGCGAGCTGCTCCAGGCCGAGTCCGCCGCCTACCACTCGCCGGGCACCTGCACCTTCTACGGCACCGCCAACTCCAACCAGATGCTCATGGAGGTCATGGGCCTGCACCTGCCCGGGGCCAGTTTCGAACAGCCCGGCACCCCGCTGCGCGAGGCCCTCACCGCGGAGGCCGGGCGCCGCGTGCTCGGGCTGACCGCCCTGACCGAGCACCACACCCCGGTCGGCGAGCAGATCGACGAGAAGGCGATCGTGAACGCCGTGGTCGCCCTGCTGGCCACCGGCGGCTCCAGCAACCACACACTGCACCTGGTCGCCATCGCCCGCGCCGCCGGGATCCAGCTCACCTGGGACGATTTCGCCGCGCTGTCCGAGGCCGTGCCGCTGCTCACCCGCATGTACCCCAACGGCGCCGCTGACGTGAACCGCTTCCACGAGGTGGGTGGCATGGCCTTCCTCATCGGCACCCTGCTGGACGCCGGTCTGCTGCACGAGGACGTCCGGACGGTCGCCGGCCCCGGGCTGAACCGCTACCGCCAGGTGCCCCAGCTGACCGAGGACGGCGAGCTGATCTGGGTGGACGGCCCCGCCGAGAGCGCGGACAAGACGGTGCTGCGTCCGGCCGGTGACCCCTTCGCTCCCGACGGCGGGCTGCGCATGCTGGAGGGCAACCTCGGCCGCGCCGTGATCAAGGTGTCCGCGGTGGCGCCCGAGCGGCACGTGGTGGAGGCCCCCGCGAAGGTCTTCGCCGACCAGGCCGAGCTCCAGACGGCCTTCTCCGCCGGTGAGCTGACCGGGGACTTCGTCGCGGTGGTCCGCTTCCAGGGGCCGCGCGCCAACGGCATGCCCGAGCTGCACAAGCTCACCCCGCCGCTGGCCGTGCTCCAGGACCGGGGTCAGAAGGTCGCGCTGGTCACCGACGGCCGTATGTCCGGTGCCTCCGGCAAGGTGCCCGCCGCCATCCACGTCTCGCCCGAGGCTGAGGCGGGCGGCCCGCTGGCCCGGGTGCGCGACGGCGACGTCATCCGGCTGGATGCGGCCCGGGGCACACTGGAGGTCCTGGCCGACCTCGGCGACCGCGAGGACGCCCGGCCCACGGTGGACTCCTCCGCCGGGACCGGCCGTGAGCTCTTCGCCGCCCTGCGCGGGGCGGTGGGCCCGGCCGAGAGCGGCGCCGGGGTCTTCGGCCACTGAGCCGCGCGACCCTGGCCGAGTCGTTGCGAGCCGAGCCGTCGCACTCTTCCCTTCCCGCCGAGCCTTTCCCATTGAGCCTTTGGAGATAGCCATGACGACGACCCCCCGCTCCGGTGCGGACGTCCTCGACCTCGCCCCGGTCATGCCCGTGGTGGTGGTCGAGGACGTCGAGCACGCCGTGCCGCTGGCCCGCGCCCTGGTCGCGGGCGGCCTGCCCGGTATCGAGGTGACTCTGCGGACCCCGGCGGCGCTGTCCGCGATCGAGCGGATCGCCCAGGAGGTGCCCGAGGCCGTGGTGGGCGCGGGCACCGTGGTCAACGGCGAGCAGGCCGGGGCCGCCGCAAAGGCGGGGGCGCGCTTCCTGGTTAGCCCCGGTTGCACCCCGGAGCTGGCCCGGGCGATGGCCGACACCGGGCTGCCCGCCCTGCCGGGGGTGGCTACGGTGTCCGAGGCGATGGCGCTGCTGGAGCTGGGGCTGACGGAGCTCAAGTTCTTCCCGGCGGAGGCGTCGGGCGGGGCGAAGTTCCTCAAGTCCCTCACCGGTCCGCTGCCGCAGCTGAAGTTCTGCCCGACCGGCGGGATCACCGCCGAGAGCGCCCCGGACTACCTCGCGCTGCCGAACGTGGGCTGCGTGGGCGGCAGCTGGTTGACCCCGGCCGCGTTGGTCGGTGAGGGCCGCTGGGACCAGGTCACCGAGCTCGCCCGGGAGGCGGCGGCGCTGGCCCGCTGATCTGCTCCGCTTGATCCAGCGGAGGGCCGGAAGGGCTTCTGGGACAGTATGTGCAAATATGCATATTTATTCCAGGGGTCCTTTCGTGCTGATCCACCCCTGGGCGCGGCGAACCCGACGACCTCCTGGACTTCGAGATGACGCACGGGTTCGACGCGCTGTCCAACATCGTTGACGAGCACGGCCTCATCTGGGCCGGGTTCGGGGTGACCAGCCCGCCCACCCTGGTCTTCGTCCGCCCCGACGGGACCCACAGCACCGCCCCGGGCTCGGGCTCGGGCTCCATGACCAAATACGAACTGGAGCTGGCCATCGACGACGAGCTCAGATAGGGGAGAGAGCCGCGGCGGCCCAGAGCCCCGTCACGCCTCCGGGCCGCACATCAGCGCTACCCGCAGGTCCAACCGGCCGTCCAGGCTGCCCGGATCCCGGCCGCGCATCGCCTCGACGGCGCTCCAGCGCGCGGGGGCGGGAGGAGTCCTTCGGCTGTCACCCGCAACCACCGCGTGTCTACGAGGGGAGCGGCCCGCAACCGCGGTCGCGGGGCCTCGTGGAAGTCCGGTCCGGTGCGTCCGGCTCGGCGGAGTCCGCGGAACGCTCGGCGGAGCGGGCGTCGACCAGCACCTGGACGCCGTCCAACACCCGCTCCAAGCCGAAAGAGAACTCGTGGTCCGGGTCGTAGACCGCCTGGTGGGCGGTGCCGACCGCGGAGCCCACCCGGGAGGCGACCGGGTACTGGGAGTCGTCGATCAGGGCGGCCAGCAGAGGATCGTAGGTCCGCCACCACTGCTCGTCGTCCATACCGGACTCCCGGGCGACCTGCTCCGAGCCCAGGACCTTCCGGGCGGTGCTCTCCACGTAACCGTTGACCAGGCTGACCGTGGAGTCCATTTCGATATCGCTCAGACCGAGCCCGTCCACGGCGGAGAGCTCATGGTCGTACTTGGCGATGAGGTTCGGGCCGAGCAGGCGAGTGGTGACGGTCTGGAGCATCCACGGGTGACGGATGTAGAGGTCGCGGTTGGCGTGCGCGATCCGGCGCAGCCGCTCCCGCCAGTCGCCTGAGCGGTCGCCGAAGTCCAGGTGGGCATAGGCGGCGTCGACCATCAGGTCGATCAGCTCTCCCTTGCCCGGCACGTAGGTGTACAGCGACATCGTGCCCACGCCCAGGGCCTCGGCGACCCGGCGCATGGACAGCGCGGCGAGCCCTTCGGTGTCGGTGATCTCCGTGGCGGCCAGCACGATCCGGTCGACGCTCAGCCCGGGTTTGCCCCGGCGTCGGCTCGCGGGCTCCTGGGTGCGCCACAGCAGGGCTAGACTGCGCGCGGGATCGCCACTCTTGCTGTGCTGCGGAGGCATCGGTCCGTCCTGGTGGTGGGGTCCGTAGGGTGTACGGGCCAGTGTACGCCCGCACGGAACCGCCGCCGGGGTTCGTCGGCGGGGGCGGGGCCGAGCACCGACAGAAGGGGGCCGCCGCTGAGGTTGCGGTACCGGTGCACGTACAGCGGAGCGAACACCGCGCCCAGCCCCACCGGCATGGTCGCGGTGGCCACGAAGGCGTTGGACAGGAAGCCGATCGGGAACCCCAGGGTCTGGATGACGGCGATACCGCCCTGGCCGCGCATCACCAGGCCCACGTAGATGCCGATCCACACCAGGGCGAACCGCAGCAGGAGAAGCAGCCCGAACCCGGTCAGGGTCGCGTCCGCGCTCCCGTGCCACTGCCAGCCCACCAGCATCCCGAAACCAACCAGGATGACCGTGGACCTGAGCATGTCCGCCAGGCAGCGGCCCACCACCACGGCGGAGGAGGTCATCGGCATCGACCGGAACCGGTCGGTGACCCCGCGGGTGGAGTCGGTGGTCACGGCGGTGACGGTCTTGCCGAGCCCGAACACCATGACCATCGCGAACATACCGGGTATGAGGTATTCGGTGTAGTCCCCGCCGCAGGGCGCCGACATGGCACCGCCGAGCAGGTACACGAACATCAGCACCATGGGGACCGGGAAGAGCAGCTCCCACGGCTGGCGCCGCCAGTGCAGGACGTCGCGCCGGGCCACCGCCGTTCAGGTCGCGGACGGCGGACCAGACCTCGTCGAGCCCGCGCGGGTCGAGGCCGACGGGGGTTCGTCGAGGAACATCCCGGGCGGGCTGAGGATCATCCCGGCGGCCAGGTCGAGCCTGCGCCGCATCCCGCCCGAGTAGGTGCTGACCGGGTAATACGAAGGGCGCCCGCCCGGAAAGGTCCCGGACGGGCGCCCCTTGTGCCCCGACTGCGCTCACGCGCCTCACCAACCGACGGTCAGACCCTCGTGTCTGCCCTCGTCGAGCCCCCAGGCGCAGGTCCGGCCGCGTTCGAGCACACGGACCACCCCGCCGACGCTCGCTTTCGGTACGACCTCGTGTCCCCGGGACCCGAGCTCGGCCACAGTCCCGGCGTCCATGGTGTCGTCGACCCTGAGCTGCGGTTCCATCGCGGCCTCGACCTTGTCGCACCCGGGGTAGTAGGTCCACCTCGGTCGGGAGAGCGCTTGGAGCGGGCTGACGGAGTCCTCGATCAGGCCGAGCAGGACCTGGGCGTTCCACTGGGTCTGCCCGTCACCCCCGGGTGTGCCGCCCAGCCAGCGCAGGCCTTCGGGGCCGGAGGAGCTCCACGGGAAGATCGTGTTGACCGGTCTCTTGCCCGGGGCACAGACGTTGGGGTGCAGGGGGTCGATGGTGGCGCTGCGTCCCAGCCGGTTCCCGAGGAACAGGCCCAGTTCCGGGACGCCGATACCCGACCCGAACCCCAGGCCGAGGCTCTGCACCCAGCTGACACCGTTGCCCTCGCGGTCCAGGACGGCGAAGTGGGAGGTGTCCCCCTCGGTGTAGTGGCCCAGACAGCTCGACGGACTCCGCTTGTCCGGGTCCACACCCGAAGCGAGCGAGGCGAGCAGCGCCGGGTCGAGCGGGTCGGTGAAGTCGACGAACTCCGGGTCCCCGAACTCCCTGAGCCGCCACCCGTACGTCTGGTCGATGATTTCGGCGAGCAGGTGGATCATGTCGGGGCGATCCGAACTCTGGCCTCGGGACAGGGACCTGTACAGGGCCAGGTTCTGGAGGAGCAGGGGGCCCTGGGTCGGGGCCGGGGTGGTTGCCACGCTGTACTGGCCCAGCCGCACGGTCGCGGCGGGCTCCACCCGCGCGTGGTCGACAAGGAGGTCCGCGCGCGCGATCAGCCCGCCGAGCTCGTCACTGAGCGGGGTGATGGCGTCCGCCAGTTCGGCCCGCAGCGTCTCGGGGGTCCGGTGCGCGGGGGCGACCATCGAGTACAGGGCGGCGAGCCCGGGCTGGCGCAGCACGGAGCCGACCGCGTCCGGTGACCCGTGCGGCCGGTACAGATCACGGAACCTGGGCTGTTCGAGGGCGGCGAGGTTGTCCCGGGTCCACCGGGCCACCTGGTCCGTGACCGGAACCCCGGACACGGCGAGGTCGATCGCGGGTTCGAGCAGCCGCTCGAAGGGGAGGGTGCCGTACTCGCGGTGCAGCCGGTACCACCCGTCGATGAGCGCGGGTGTGGAGAGGGAGAGGGCGCCGGTCGCGGGCACGGTCGTCAGGCCGCGGCTCCGGTACGCCTTGGGCGAGGCCCCGCTCGGTGCCCGGCCGAGAGCGGTGAGACTGACCGGCTCGTCCTGTCCGGCCCGGTGGAGGACGGCGACCCCATCCCCGCCGGGACCGCAGGCCATGGGCAGGGCCACCGTCAGTACCGCTGACGCGGTGATCGCCGCGTCGAAGGCGGTGCCGCCCTCCCGGAGGACGTCCAGGGCGGCGAGTGTCGCCGGCGGGCTGCCGGTCGACACCATGCCGTTGCGGCCCCACTGCTGGCGGTCGCGGAGGATGTCCCTCACTGTGTTCCCACCGCCGCACACTCCGTTCCGTTGGCCCGTTCGCCGATGCGGTTCATGCCAGGTCCCGCTTGACCGGGGCGAGGCCGATGAGCTCTCTGGCCTCGACCGGGCTGGCCGGTTCCCGCCCCAGCTCCGCGGCGATCCGGACGACGCGCTCGACCAGACGGGCGTTGGTCGCCGGAGTGCGCTCGGACCAGTCGTAGTAGGGGTTGTCTTCCAGGCCGACCCGCACGTGGCCGCCCAGGGCGAGAGCGGCGGTGTTGGCGGCCTGCTGAAAGCGCCCGATGCCCGCGAACGCCCAGGTGGCTCCGGCAGGCAGCGCGGCGAGCATGGCGGCGGCGTTGGCTGCGCTCAGGCTCGCTGTCCCCTTGGATCCGAACAGGACGTTGCAGTAGTAGGGCGGCTTGAGCACGCCCCGGTCCGCCAGATGGCGGGCGTAGTCGGCCATGCCGGCGTCGAAGATCTCGAGTTCGGGGACGATCTCTCGCTCGTTCATGGCCGAGGCCAGCCCGACGATGGTTTCGGGGCTGTTCACGGAGGGGCCGGTGGGGAAGTTCATCGACCCGAGTGTCAGGGAGGCCATCTCGGGTTTCACCTGGCCGTCCAGGTCCAGCACGGCGCTTCGCTTCGCCAGCTCCGACCAGTTCCGTCCGCTCGTGGTCACCACCAGAACGATGTCGGGGACCTCGGCGACGACCGCTTCGCAGATCTCCCGGAAGCGTTCCGGCCGCCAGGTGGCCTCCTCGTTGTCGTCCCGTGCGTGTAGGTGGACCACGGAAGCGCCGGCGTCGTGGCAGCGGCGGACGTCGGCCGCGATCTCCTCCGGGGTGATGGGGACGTGCGGGACCCTGGCCTTGCGGGGCACCATGCCGGTGGGGCACAGGTTCACGATGAACTTGTCGGGTAGCGACACGAAAAAATTCCTCACATGACCTGCGGAAATGACCTGCCAAAAAGGATTCGCCAAGTGGCGGAAAATAATGCCGCGCGCCTGTGAGCTGCGATTTCAGAAAGTTGATATCTGGAGTTCGGCACGATATGGCCTTTGGGAGGCTAGCGGACGTGGTTGCACCGGTCCAGGCCATGTGACTCACATCACAGTCTCTTGTTTGGCTTGGTCGGGGAAAGTAATGTTTCGGCTGCGGTCGCCCTGAATTTCTTTGCCGGCCCGCTTGTTCTGGGGAATCTCGATGTCTGAGATCTGGCTCGGGGTGCGCAATGTGAATGAATGTGCGTCCCGCGCATGCGGGTGGGCTGATTGGTGGCCAAGTCCGATTTTCCAACCGGAAGGGGTTTCCCTATGTGTGTTTCCACCGTCGTCAAGTGCACGTCCACCGTCTGAGTCGGTGAGTAACCCGCTCCCCGGGCGGCGACGCGCCGGGGAGCGGCGCTCTGTCTGTCCGTGCTTCCCCGAGGGCCCGCCGCCGTGAGTCGTACCACCCCCCAGGTCACCGTCGACCTGCCCGTGGTCGAGCGCAACATCCGACGCTTCCACGACCTGGTCCACCGCGCCGGAAAAACGGTCCGTTCCCACGTCAAAGCGCATCGCAGCTGGGAAATCGCGGACTCACAGCTGCGGGCGGGAGCTGTGGGGATCGTGTCCCAGAGCACCCCCGAGGCCATGCGCTACCTGCTGCGGGGGGTCGGGGACATCGTCCTCGCGCGCCCCCGGACCGAGGCCTGGCGGCTGCCGCGGATCGCGCGGTTCGCGGCGTACGCCGCGGCGGTCAGCGGCGGACGGGCGTCCGTTTCCGTGCACGTGGCCGACCGGGACACCGTTTCCTTCCTCGCCGCGGAGTGCGCTGCGCTGGGAACAGAGATCGGCGCACGAGTCGATGTCGCATTTACCGCTGACCGGGGTGTTCCGATTGACATGGCCCTTGGCCTGGCACGACATATTCACCGCACGTCCGGTGTGCGGCTCGACGGCGTCTGCGGATACTGGGGTCCATCGACAAAAGATGATCTTGGTCGGATCGAGAAAACCAGTTTCGAAGTTTCCGGTTCTCTCGTCGAGATCGCCGAAGATGTGCGATCATCTGGTATTTCCTGCCCGGTGGTGTCGGTGAGCGGAAGCGTGAACACCGCCGCCGCCCTCGCCACCGCGGGTGTCACCGAGATATGTTCGGGAGCTTATGCGCTTTATGATGCGGGAACAGCGGCCATCGGTCTGTGCGACCTCTCGGACGTGGCGCTCAGGGTGCGTGCCCGTGTGGTCGGGACCGGCGGCGGCCGGGTGCGTACCGACGCCGACGGACTCCTCGCGGGCGCCTGCCATGACTGGGACCCCGACGTCACCGCGACACGCGTCGACGGAACGCCGCTCCGTGCCTCGGACGTACGGGTCGGAGAGCTGGTGGAGCTGCTGCCCGCGCACACCTGCCCCCTCATGCCCGGCGTGACCTCCGTGGTCGGGGTGGCGAAGGGCCGTAAGCAACGGGTGTGGTCACCGATCATCGCCCCCGAACTGCGCGAAGAGGACTTCCCCGCACCCGTGGAACAGACCGAGGAGGACGCATGGCGCAGGACTTCGCCGTAGAGGCCAAAGGCCTCAGGCGTGTCTACGAACGCCGGGGCGGATCACCCGCGGTCGCCCTGGACGGGGTGGACCTCCAGGTGCGCCGGGGAGAGGTGCGCGGGCTGCTCGGACCCAACGGGGCGGGCAAGACCACCCTGTGCAAGATCCTCTCCACCGTCCTACTGCCCTCAGGGGGAACGGCGTCGATCAACGGCCACGACGTGGTGCGGAAGACCGCCGAGGTACGGCGCACCATCGGCATCGCCTTCGGCGGTGAACGCGGTCTCTACACGAGGCTGACCGCACGCCAGAACCTCATGTACTGGTCGGCGCTGTACCGGCAGCGCACCCGGCAGGCCCGGGCCAGGGTGGAGTACCTCCTGGACCGGATCGGCTTGGCGGAGAAGGCCGACGAACGGGTGGAGACCTTCTCCCGGGGGATGAAGCAGCGCCTCCACCTCGCCCGGGCCCTGATCGGGAACCCCGAGGTCCTGCTCCTGGACGAGCCGACCATCGGCATGGACCCGGTGGCCGCCAGGGACTTTCGCGCCCTGGTCGCCGAACTCCAGGGCGAGGGGCGGACGGTACTGGTCACCACACACGACATGGCGGAGGCGGAGGCGGTGTGCGACCGGGTCACCCTCATCGACGGCGGCCAGCTGCTGGGCACCGAGGAACCCCGGACCATCGGCGGATGGCTCTCCGCGCACGAGCGTGTGACCGCCACAGCCGTCCCGTCGCACGTGGTGGCGGAACTGCGTGCCCTCCCTGGGGTGGCACAGGTGCTCTTGGAGGGGGACCGGACCATCGTGGAGACCAGCGTCGAAGGCGCCGGGGGACAGGTGCTCCGGCACCTGATCGACGCCGGTGTCACCGAGGTGTCCACCGGACGCCCCACCCTGGAGGACGTCTACCTCCACGTCATCGGTGACCGGGGGCTGAAACTCCGGTGATGGTCGTCCTCGCCGCTTCCGTCCGGCAACAGCTCCTGATGTTTCGCCGGAACCCGGAACAGCTGATGGCCCTGGTGAACGCGCCGCTGCTCACGCTGGCCTTCCTCGCCATCATGCGCCATGCCGAACGCCCGGACCTGGAGGCGTACGCGATCCTCGGACCGGCGGTGATCACCGTCTGGTCCATGGCGCTGCTGGTCTCGGGAGAGCTGATCGACGGCGAGCGCGCCAACGGCACCCTCGACGCCATGATCGCCGCCCCGGCGCCCATCGGGCTGACCGTTCTGGGCCGGGGCGCGACGGTCACCGCGGTGAGCATGCTGTCACTGCTGGAGTCCGTCCTGGTCGCCCGGGTCGCGTTCGGGGTGGGCATCGGGGTCGAACACCCGCTGTTGTTCGCCGCGACCCTGCTGGCCATGGCCTTGGCGATGGCCGGAACCGCGGTTGTGATGGCGGCGGTGTTCGTCCTGCACCGCTCCGCCCGCATCTTCCAGAACTCCCTGTCCTATCCCTTTTACCTTTTGGGTGGAGCAGTCATCCCGCCCGAGTTCCTGCCGCACTGGCTGCAACCGGTGACCAAGGTGATCTTCCTGTCCTGGGCGACCGAGCTGCTCCGTGACTGCCTCCGACCCGAAGCGGTGGAGAACGTCGCTCTGAGACTGGGGATGGTGCTCCTGCTCGGTGCCGTGGGGTTCGCGGCCGGGATCCTGTTGCTGAACAGCGTGCTGCGCCGGGTGCGCCGCACGGGTGAGGTGAGCCTCGCATGAGCGCTATCCGGGACTCCGCGCGCATCCTGCGCTGGTCGGCGACCAGCGCCCTGGCCGATCTGCGGGCGTTCTACACGTGGAAGACCTGGCTCTTCGGCTGGCTGATCCGCATCCTGTGCCAGGTGGCGTTCTTCGCGCTGATCGGGGCCATGCTGGACTCCCCGGACCGCACCGCCTACCTGCTGGTCGGGAACGCGGTGTTCGTGGGGGTCACCGCCACGATGTTCGTGTGCGCCTCCAGCAGCTGGGAGCGGATGGCGGGCACCCTCCCCCTCCTGATCGCCTCCCCCGCGCCGCCCTTCCTCGTCTTCGCCGGACGCAGCGTGCAGTGGCTGGCGGACGGCCTGGCCTGCGCGGTGATCTCGTTGTTCCTGCTCGCTCCGGTCTTCGGCGTTCACCTGCCGATGCCGGCCGCGCTGCTGGTGGTCCCGCTGATCGCCCTGACCTATGTCTCGGTCTACTCCTTCGGTCTGGTGCTGGCGGGCCTGGCGTTGCGCGTGATGCACGTGCGTAACCTGATCGGCAACGTCGGCGGGTTGATCCTGATGGTGGTCTGCGGGGTCCAGGTGCCGGTGTCCTTCTGGCCTCCCGCGGTCGAGTTCGTCGCGCAGGGCCTGCCCCTGACACACGGGCTGAGCGCCGTCCGCGAGCTCCTGTCGGGGGCCTCCGGCGCGGTCGTCGCCCGTCTCGCCCTCCTAGAAGCGGTGGTCGGGGCCGTGTGGTTCTGCGTCGCCGCCCTGACCTTCCGCCACCTGGCCGAGTCGGGCCGACGCGACGGCAGCATCGAGTTCGGCGACTAGGACGTGTTGCTGAAGGGAAAGCGATAGCGCGTCGAGGCCGAACGGCCTCGGGAGCGACGGGGCGCCGCTGTAACATTGTTGCTCGTGGTGTTCAGCGCATTTGAGGCATACGCGTCCGAATCGGGCATAACAGGCTCGGTCACTCCGGAATCGCAAAACAGCGACTACGAGTCGGGCCTGATCAAGATCGACGGTGAGACGTGGCACGTCCGCACCGCACGGAACACCCCGACCAAGCCCGGAGTGTTCGTTGCCTTCTGGCGGCGGGACGGGAGCGGGAAGACCGTGCCTTTCGGTGCGGACGATCCCGCCGCTGGCTTGCTTGTCTTCGTGGAGCAGGAGGGCAAGCGCGGGGTGTTCCGATTCACCGCCAGGCATCTTGCGGAGCTGGGCGTTACCTCGGGAAGAGGCCCGGGAAAACGCGGATTCCGCCTGTACCCGAGCTGGTGCCAAGGGCTCAACTCTCAGGCGACAGCCACACAGCGAGCTCAGGCTCCGGCTTTTCAGGAGTACTGATCTCCGGTTAAGCCGCGAAAGCCGAGAGTGAGCCAGCGGAGTGTCTCGGCGGGGCCGGGGCCGGTGCGCTAGCTGCGGGCGGTCTTGTCTGAGCGTGTCGCGATCTCTCGCTATCGCTTGGGAATGTTGAAGCAGCGCCCCACGACGTTACGGCCCTGGTGACGGGCGCGCTGCGGGTGGTCAGCCACGACCATGCCTTCCTTCGGGAGATCGGAGTGACCCGCCCATGCTCCCTCGCCCGGGCATTCCAGCGCAGGAGATGCGCTGGCGGGTGAACTCCTCGGCGTGTTCGGTGGCCCACCGGGTGAAGGTGCGGCCGGGTGGCCGGTGACGCGTTCGGGATCACGGCTGAGTGCGCGTACGCGGTGCCCGGCGTCGACCAGCTGACGGGCGATCCCGCGGCCGACGGTGCCGGTGGCCCCGGAGGCGAGGAAGCTCACGGCGCAACCTTTCCGCAGTACGTACAGTACAACGCACGGCAAGGCTCGGGCATTCGGCGGAGGACTCAGGTGCGCTTGGCCGGGCAGCCGACCAGGTGGTCGTCGAACACGCCGGTGGCCTGGAGGTAGGAGTTGATGATCGTGCTGCCCACGAAGTTGAACCCGCGCTTCCTCAGGTCCTTGCTCAGCCGGTCAGAGAGGTCGGTGGTCACCGGGACCTCCTCCGAGACGGTCCAGTGGCTGACCACGGGTGTGTCCTCGACCCACCCCCACAGGTAGGCGTCGAAGCTGCCGAACTCCTCGCGCACCCGCTGGAAGGCCTGGGCGTTGCGTACGGCGGAGGCGACCTTGAGTCGGTTGCGGACGATGCCGGGGTCGGCGAGGAGCCTGTCTGTTTCGGCCTGCCCGTAGGAGGCGATCCGCTCGAAGTCGAAACCGCCCATCGCACGCCGGTAGTTCTCGCGCTTGTTCAGCACGGTGGACCAGGACAGGCCGGCCTGGGCACCCTCCAGCACAAGCATCTCGAATAGGTACCCGTCGTCGTGCGAGGGCCGCCCCCACTCGGTGTCGTGGTAGCCGGTCATCAGCTCGGACGTGTTCCGGGCCCAATCGCAGCGGCGGTCGTCGCTGTCGGTCACGGGGTACTCCTCGGTGCGGTGGTTCGGGCGGGCACCCCCATCGTCCCGGAGCCCGGTGACAGTCGGCCGCCGGAGCGGCGGGACACGGCAGGGCGCGGGAGAACGAAAACCCGTTGTGGCGGCAGGGGTCCCGGGGATAAGGATGGAAACGTGACAGACACCGACACACCTCCCGGGCCACGACGCACCGACGCCTCCGGCCTCGCACCCACGTCCTCTTCCGACCGCGCCGGCGGCCGCGGAATCCGCCTGGTGGAGATGACCGAACCCGTGCTTGCCGCGCTGGCCGAAGGGGACACGGAGACTGCCGGTGCGCTGATCGGTACCGAACTGGGCGAGCACTTCGCCACCGAGGAGATGCGCTGGCTGAGCCGCTACCGGCTCGGGCAGCTCCGCGCGGTGCCCAGCCGGGCGGGTTGGTTGGCCAACGTGGTCGTGGACACCGATGACGGCCGCGCGGTGGGCCACGCCGGTTTCCACGGTCCGCCGGACGAGCGCCGGATGGTGGAGATCGGTTACTCGGTGGTCCCGGAACTGCGTCGCCGCGGCTACGCGCGGGCGATCCTGGTCGAGCTGCTCCGCAGGGCCGACGCCTCCCCAGAGGTCGCGTCGGTCCGGGCCTCGATCCGGCCGGACAACACCGCCTCACTCGCCACCATCGCCGGGTTCGGCTTCGAGCGGGTGGGCGAGCAGTGGGATGAGATCGACGGCCTGGAATACATCCACGAGCGCCCCTCGCCGAGGCCCGGCACCGGCACCGAGTTCGGTTTCGGGCTCCACCACGTGCAGATCTCGCTGCCCCCGGGCGGTGAGGACGAGTGCCGGGCCTTCTACGTGGGCGTCCTCGGCTTCGTCGAGATCCCCAAACCTCCGGTCCTGGCCGCGCGCGGCGGTTTTTGGGTACGCGCCGACGCCCTGGAGCTCCACCTGGGCGTGGAGAAGGACTTCACCCCGCAGCGCAAGGCCCACCCCGGCATCCTCGTCCGCGAACTCGACGCCCTCGCCGAGCGGGTCACCGCCGCCGGGCACGAGATCACCTGGAACGACGACTTCCCGGGCTGCCGCCGGTTCCACACCCACGACAACAACGGGAACCGGCTGGAGTTCATCACCCCTGTGTGATCTTCGGCTGCTGGCTTGACCAGCGGTATCACCACCGAGCCCGGCACCGGACCGACGAGTGGCCCGAACCCGCCCAGCTGGGGTCGGGCCGCCGGATCAGTCAGTGCCGTGCCAGGAGCTCCACAGGGCGGCGTAGGCCCCGCCCGCCGAGATGAGCTCCTCGTGCGGGCCCAGCTCGGTGATCCGACCGTCCGCGACCACGGCCACCCGGTCGGCGTCGTGCGCGGTGTGCAGGCGGTGCGCGATCGCGATCACCGTCCGGCCCTCCAGAACGGCCGCCAGTGAACGCTCCGTGTGCCGGGCCGCCCGCGGGTCCAGCAACGAGGTGGCCTCGTCCAGCACCACCGTGTGCGGGTCCAGCAGCACCACGCGGGCGAGCGCCACCTGCTGGGCCCGGGCCGGGTCCAGGGCCTGGCCGCCCGAACCCACTCGGGTGTCCAGGCCCTCGGGCAGTTCCCGCGCCCAGTCGGCGTCCACCGCGTCCAGGGCGCGCAGCAGGGTTTCGTCGGAGCCGTCGTCGCCCGGGGCGGCGATGGCCAGGTTCTCCCGCAGGGTCCCGGTGAACACGTGGTGTTCCTGGTTGACCAGCACGATTCGCTCGCGCAGTACCTCCGGGGAGAGTTCGGCGACCGGGACTCCGCCCAGCAGCACCCGTCCCGAACCGGGGACGTCCGCCCCGGACAGCAGGCGGCCGATGGTGGTCTTGCCCGCGCCGGAGGGGCCCACCACCGCGAGCCGCTCCCCGGGGCGCACCTCCAGGTCGACCCCGCGCAGCACGTCGTGCCCCGGAACATAGGCGTAGCGGACCCCGGACAGCTCGATCCTGTCGTCCGCCGGGACCCGGCCCGGTTCGGCGGACTCCTCCGGCAGCTGCTGCACGCCCCGCAGCCGCGCGAACGAGGCCCCGGCCCGCTGGAGCTCCTCCAGCCGCTGGGTGATGCCGATCATGGGGTCGATCAGCTGCTGTACGTACAGCAGACAGGTCACCAGCACACCGAGGCTGATCCCGCCGTTCATGTACAGCATCCCGCCCACCAGCAGCGTGACGGAGACCGGCAGCACGAAGACCGACTCGGCGACCGGGAACAGTACGGTCCGCAGCCGAAGGGAGCCCCGGCGGGCCCGGTACAGCACGCCGACGTCCCGGTCGGTCACCCCGCGGCGGTCCTCCTGGATGCCCAGGCCCTCCACGGTGCGGCCGCCCTCGGCGGTGGCGGTGCTGCTCTCCAACGCGGTGGAGAGCGCGGCACCCTCCGCGAGGTAGGTCTCGCGGGAACGCTTCAGGTACCAGTGCGCGGCGGGCCACATCAGCGGGAGCCCCAGCAGTGCGCACAGGCCCAGCAGCGGGTGGAACCAGGTGATCGCGACCACCAGCACCAGGGCCTGGAGCAGGGCCATGCTGATCTCCGGCAGTGCCCCGCGCAGGCTGGTGCCCACGGTCCCCACGTCGGCGGAGGCGCGTGTGGTGAGGTCGCCGGTGCCCGAGCGCTCCACCACCCGGGTCGGCAGGGACAGCACCCGGCCGACGAAGTCCTCGCGCAGGCGCCGCAGCACGTGCTCGCCGAACCGGTAGACGGCGCGGCGCGCGTAACGGGTCACCAGGAGCTGGACGCAGGCCGCGGCGACCACACCGGCGGCCAGCAGGTCCACCATGCCCGGGGTGGCGGTGCCGTCCTCCACCATGTTGATGATCCGGCCCAGCAGGTAGGGGCCGACCAGTCCGGCGCCGGTGGCCAGGCAGGTCAGCAGGACGACCCGGGTGACCCGTCGGCGCTCGGCGCCCAGCAGCTGGACGGTGTCGCGGCGTGCCTGGGCGCGGTCGGCGACCGGTAGTCGTTCACTCATGAGGGCTCTCCTTACCCAGGTCGCCGCGGAAGACCAGCGCCCGGTAGTCGGGGCGCTCGGCCAGCAGTTCGCCGTGGGTGCCGATCGCCGCCACCTTCCCGGCCACGAGCAGGACCACCCGGTCCGCCCGGTCCAGCAGCAGCGGTGAGGCGCCCGTGACCACGGTGGTGCGCCCGGCCCGTGCCTCGTGCAGCCGTTCGGCGATGGTGGACTCGGTGTGCGCGTCCACGGCGGAGGTGGGTTCGACCAGGAGCAGGATCTCGGGGGCGGCGAGCAGGGCCCGGGCCAGCCGGACCCGTTGGCGCTGGCCGCCGGAGAGGTTGCGGCCCTGGGGTTCGACCGCGGAGTCCAGGCCGTCGGGCATGGACGTGACCACGTCGTCAGCGCCCGCGACGTGCAGCGCGGAGTGGATTTCGGTGTCGTCACGGGTTCCGTGCGGGTCCAGGACCTCGCGCAGGGAACCGGCGAACAGGTAGGCGTCGTTATCGGAGACCAGGATCCGGTGGCGGACCTCGTCGAGCTCCAGGTCGCGCAACGGCACCCCGCCCCAGCTGGTGTCGGAGGCGGTGTAGCGGCCCAGCCGGTCCACGATGTCGGCGGTGTGGTGGCTGTCCGCGCTGACCAGGGCGGTGGTCCGGCCCGGCGGGACGCGCACCCCGGAGTCCGGTTCGATGAGCTCCGAGCCCTCCTCCGGGCCGGGGCGGTCCCTGCCGCTGCCGGTGTCCGGGGGCCGGAGGGTGAGCAGGTCGAGCGCCCGGCGTACGGAGACCAGCCCCTCGATCATGCTGTTGGCCCCTTCGATGAGGAAGAACACCGGCAGGATGAGGATGGCCACGTAGGCGTAGACGGCGACGGTCTCGCCGACGGTGATCTGCCCGGTCACGGTCAGGCGGGCGGCCACCCAGGTGACCGCGCCGAGGAAGACCACGGGCAGGCAGGCGCTCACGGCGTGGAACCAGCTGGTGGTCTCACTGACCCGGTAGCCCTGCTCCAACAGTTCCCCGGACCGTTCCTCATAGCGGCGGGCGAAGTGCGCCTTGCCGCCGATCCCGCACAGCACGCGCAGCCCGGACACGATATCCGCGGCCAGTGCTGTCGTGTTCCCCTGGTGCTCGCGGTAGACGCTCTGCCGCCCGTGCAGCCGCCCCATCAGCGGGCCGATGACCACGGCCAGCACCGGGACGCCGAGCACGACGATCGCGGCGAGCAGCGGGGAGATGGTGAACAGCAGGGCCGAGACGCCCGCGTAGGCGATGACTGCGCCCACCCCGGGGCCGGTCATGGTGAGGATGTTGGCGATTCTCAGGACGTCGCTGGCCTGCACGGTGGACAGCTCACCGGAGGAGACCCGGCGGGACAGGGAGGACCCCAGCACGGTGGAGTGCCGGGTGATCGCGCGCATGGTCCGGTGGGCGGCGTCCGTCCGGATCAGGGACATCGTCCGGTGCCGCAGGATCGACACGGTCGCGGTCGCCACGGCCACCGCGGCGGCGGTCCCGGCCCACAGGAAGAGCGCGCGGGGGTTCTCGGCACGCAGGCCGTCGTCGATCGCGCGGGCGAGCACGTAGGGCGGGAACACCAGCCCGACCATCCACAGGGTGCTGTAGAAGGTGCCGCGCAGGACTCGCCAGGGCTGTTCGGCGATCAGCCACCACACGAAGCGCAGCGGGCCGCGCAGGTCAGGAGCGCCGACGGGGGGAAGGGCCGAGCGGGGGAGCGGGCGGGTTCCCCAGGGGCCGGGAACACCCGTGGCACTGGGGGGAACGCCCGTCGCATCGGGCAAGTGACACCTCCGTGCGGGTTGGCTCACGCTCATGTAACCAGGGCTTCGCAAGGGGCCTTCGGCGGGGTCTGTCCGAGAGGGATGAGTGTGGGCCAGTGACGTTATTGGCGTGGTGTGACTGTTTCGGAACCCAGGTCCCGTATCCGACTAAGGGTCGAATAAGTCGCATCAGTGATTTTCGGCGATGCAAGGGAGGGAATTCTTATAACGCCTGAGTCACGAAAGGGGCTTTCGCTCATATATCGAGGAAAAACGCGCATCATAAATCCTTGATGGTCCAGCGGAGGCCCTGTGCCCCAGGAGCGCGGAAAAGGAGAGGTGGCCACGGATGGCGGACACGGGCGGCAAGGACTGGAAACGCGTCTTGCTCCTGGGGTTCGCGGGCGTACTCACCGTCGTCCTCGTCACGACCACCGTGGCCTTCTGGGACCAGTTCACCTGTGGCGGCCCCGGCAGCGGGGTCCGGGAGGTGGGCGGCGAGTGCGTCGGCGTCACCGACGGTTCCTTTCCCTTCGGGCCCGAGTTCGAGGACATCCAACAACGGATCAAGGCGGAGAACGACCGGGTCGCGGACCTGGCTGATGAGGAAAACCCCGTGGTCAGGGTGGCCTTTCTCGGTATTTTGACCTTCGGCGAGGTCAGCCCGATGGACCCCGAACGGATGCTCCGCTCATTGGAGGGCGCCTACACCGCCGTGCGGCGGGCCAACGACACCCAGAACTTCGGCGACCAGTCCCCGCAGATCCAACTGGTCCTGGCCAACGTGGGCAGCCGGCAGGAGCAGTGGGAGCCGGTGGTGGAACAGCTCGTGGCCATGTCCGACGACAGGGACCGGCCCCTGGTCGCCGTCACCGGCATGGGTGTGAGCGTCACCAGCACGCGCGACATCGCTGAGCGGCTGAACGAGGAGAGCATCCCCATGATCTCCTCCGCCGTCACCGCCGACGGGTTGGCCCACGGCCCCGGGGGGATCAACGACGGCGGCGACGAGGAGAACCCGGCGCTGCCCGGCGTGATCCGGGTGGTGCCCAGCAACAACGAATACGTCAGGGCGCTCGGCGACTACCTCGACGCCGAACCCGATCCGGTCCGGGCACTCATCGTGTACGACAACGACACCGATGAACGCGACCTCTTCGTGGACACGCTCCGCGAGGCCTACGAGGAACACCTCTCGGCTTACCTCGACGCCGACGACTACGAGCAGCCGTTCGAGGGGACCACGCTCGGTGACACCCCGAGCAAGGCGAAATTCAACATCATCGCCAGAAACGTGTGCAACACCGGGGTCAACACGGTCCTCTACGCCGGTCGCGCGCCTGACCTGGACGTCTTCCTGGACAGCCTGGACTCCATCCCGTGCCGGCTCGACGAACCCCTGCGCGTGCTGTTCGTCGCCACCGGCCTCAGCGCCGCCAACAACGAGAAGACCATGGGGATCGCGGAGGCGAACGACATTAACCTCGTGTACGCGTCCGGGTTCGACACCCGCTGGGAGACCGCTCCCCCCGGCTCGGAGGCTGTTCCCGAGGGGTACGAGAAGTTTCGGAACGCCTACCTGCACTATCTTCCGGACGCCGAGGTCGAAGGCCTTGTCAACGGTTACGCGCTGGCCAACCACGACGCCGTGGCGGTGGCCGCCAGCGCGGTGCGGATGACCAATGACGAGGAGGGGGTGGAGGGCCCCCTGACCCCCCGTGCGGTGCGGAGCATGTTGATGCTGCTCAACTCCGAGTACCCGGTCGAGGCCGGGGGCGGAACGCTCAGCTACAGATCGACCGGCAGCTCGGGTGAGGCGATCGGAAGATACGTCCCCATCGTCGAGCTCCCTCTGGGAGACAGCCGGGAGCCGCTTCCGGATCCGTACGTCATCGGAGCGAGCTGAGACCGCCCGCGGGTGACAGGCCGGTCGGCGGCAGGGTAGAACGGCACGAGCGCCCTACCCTGAAAAACGAGGAGCACCACCTCTTGACCGCCAACCCGTTCCTGTCACCCAGCGAACTCCCGTACCGGCTGCCCGACTTCGCGGCGGTCCGTGACGAGCACTACCTGCCCGCCTTCGAACAGGGCGTGGCCGAGCACCTCGCCGAGGTCGACGCGATCGCCCGCAACCCGGAGCCCGCGACCTTCGACAACACCATCGCCGCGCTGGAGCGCTCCGGAGCGACCCTCAAGCGGGTCGAGGTCGTGCTGCACACCCTGACCGGCTCCGACGCCACCGACGGCATCCGTGAGATCGAGGAGAAGATCGTCCCCCTCGCCGCCCGGCACCGGGACGCGATCTCCCTCAACCGCGAGCTGTGGGCCCGCATCCAGCAGGTCACCACCGACGACCCCCAGGAGTCCTGGCTGCTGGAGCGGTACCGACTCGACTTCGTCAAGGCCGGGGCCGACCTCGGCGACGAGGAGCAGGAGCGGCTGCGCGACCTCAACGCCCAGCTCGCCGAGCTCGGCACCGAGTTCTCCCGCAACGTCGTCAAGGCGACCAGCGAGAACGCCCTCGTCACCGCCGACGCAGCCGACCTGGACGGCCTGGACGAGGCCCAGATCAGCGCCATCAAGCAGGGCGACGAGTACGTCCTGCCGCTGCTGAACACCACCGTGCAGCCCGCCCTGGCCCAGCTCACCAACCGGGCCGTCCGCGAGCGCCTGTACACCCTGAGCACCGAACGCGCTCCGGAGAACCTGGAGATCGCCGCCCGCACGGCCGAGATCCGGGCGGAGCGGGCCCAGCTGCTGGGGTACCCCGACCACGCGGCGTACAAGGTCGCCGACCAGACCGCCAAGACCGTCGAGGCGGTCGAGGAGCGGCTCGCCCAGCTGGTCGGTCCGGCCCGCCGCAACGTCGAGAAGGAAGCCCGGGTCCTGGCCGAGCACGCCGGGCACGACATCGAGCCGTGGGACTGGCCCTTCTACACCGAACAGGTGCGTAAGGCCCGCTACGACTTCGACGAGAGCGTGCTGCGGCCCTACTTCGAACTCGGCCGGGTGATCGAGGACGGCGTCTTCCACGCGGCGACCCTGCTGTACGGGGTCACCTTCGCCGAGCGCACCGACCTCAAGGGCTACCACTCGGACATGCGCGTCTGGGAGGTGTTCGACGAGGACGGTACCGCGCTGGGCCTGTTCCTGCTAGACCCCTACGCCCGCCCGACCAAGCGCGGCGGCGCGTGGATGCACAACCTCGTCGACCAGTCGTTCCTGCTGGAAGAGAAGCCGGTGGTGGTAAACAACCTGAACATCACCAAGCCGGTGTCCGGGCCCACGCTGCTCACCTTCGACGAGGTCGAGACGGCCTTCCACGAGTTCGGCCACGCCATCCACGGGCTGCTGTCCGCGGTGCGCTTCCCCCGGGTTGAGGGCACCAGCGTGCCCCGCGACTTCGTGGAGTTCCCCTCGCAGGTCAACGAGATGTGGGCGCTCTGGCCGGAGATCCTGGCCAACTACGCCAAGCACCACGAGACCGGCGAGCCGGTGCCCACCGACCTCGTGGAGCGGCTGACCGCCGCCAGCCGGTTCAACCAGGGTTTCGGCACCTTCGAGTACCTCGCGGCCGCGCTGCTGGACTGGTCCTGGCACCGCTTGGCCCCCGGCGAGACCGTGGAGGACCCCGCGTCCTTCGAGGCCGAGGCGCTGGAAGCGGTCGGCGCCCTGCACCCGCTGGTCCGCCCCCGCTACCGGAGCACGTACTTCCAGCACATCTTCTCCGACGACGGCTACAGTGCGGGCTACTACTCCTACGTCTGGAGTGAGGTCCTGGACGCCGAGAGCGTCGAGTGGTTCAAGGAGAACGGCGGCCTCACCCGCGCGGGCGGCGACGCCTTCCGTGAGAAGGTGCTCTCCCGCGGCGGCAGCGTCGACCCGATGGAGGCCGTCACTGACTTCCTGGGCCGCGAGCCCCGCATGGAGCCCCTGCTCACCCGCAAGGGCCTGAACTAGTACCGCGGCAACCTGCCGTCGCGGTACCAGGAACCGGTACCGCGTCCTTCTCCGGCGGCGGGGCCCTTACGGCCCCGCCGCCTCCTGCGTGCACTCCGGCACCCGCAGGGTCAAACGCATCGTCAGCCCGCCGCCCGGGGTCGAGTCGGCCGCCAAGGAACCTCCCATGGCCTCGGCCAGACCCTGTGAGAGGGCCAGGCCCAGCCCGAGGCCGCTCTGGTTGTCGGAGTCACCCAACCGCTGGAACGGTACGAACATGCTCTGCCGGTCCTCCTCCGCGACACCGGGCCCGTGGTCGGCGACCAGCACCTCGATCCGGTCGCCGCTCCAGGACGCCGAGACCTCCGGAGGGCGGTCCCGCGGGCTGAACTTCAGGGCGTTGCCGATGATGTTGACCAGTACTCGGTCCAGCAGTCCCGGGTCGGCCACCGCGTCCGGGAGCTCTTCCGGAACCAGCACCCTTACCCCGTCCGCCGCGGCCCCGTCCAACTGGTCCAACGCGGAGAACACGGACTCCCGCACCTGTAGCGGGCGTGCCGTCACACCCAACACCCCGGCCTGGAGGCGGCTCATGTCCAGCAGGTCCGTCACCAGCCGGGTCAGCTGGTCCAGGGACTCGTCCGCCATCGACAGCAGCCCTTCCCGGTCCTGCTCGCTGAAGTCCACCTCGCGGCTGCGCAGACTGGTCACCGCCGCCTTGGCCGAGGCCAGCGGTGCTCGGAGGTCGTGACTGACCGCTGAGAGGAGGGCGGTCCGCATCCGGTCGGCCTCCGCGAGGGGTCTGGCCGCAGCGGCCTCCCGCTCCAGCCGCTCCTGACGGAGGGCGACCGCGGCCTGGACGGCGAAGACCTCGATGATCCTGCGGTCACCTGCCTCGGGCCGCCGGCCGCGCAGTACCAGGGTGAGGTCGTCGTCCACCGGTACCTCTGTGTCCTGCTCCGACGGGGAGAGGGGGTGGTCCTCGCCCGAGGCGGCGACCACCTCCCACCTCCGGCGGTCCTGGCGCTGGTCGGGACGCGCGGAGAAACCGGGCCTGCGCTGCAGGAGGGCCACCGAGGTCAGGGAGAAGGTCTCCCGCAGACGCTCCATCAGGGCCTCCAGCGGGCGTGAGCCCCGCAGGACGTTGCCGGCGACGGTCGCCAGAACCTGTGCCTCCGCCCCCGCCTGGGCAGCTTCCCTGGTACGGCGAGCCGCCTGGTCCACCACCACGCTCACCGATACGGCCACGACCACGAAGCCGACCAGGGCGAGGACGCTCTGCATGGAGGCGACGGTGAAGGTGAGGTAGGGCTCTGTGTAGAAGAAGTTGAGCACTGCGAAGCCGCTGACCGAGGTCAGCAGCGCGGGCCACATCCCCCCGACCAGGGCGACCACCGTCACTGTGGCGAACACCAGCGCGATCGCACTGCCCAGGAAGGCCTCGCTCGCCGGAGTGACGATGCCGAACCCCACGATGAGCAGGGCCAGCAGCGCCACCGCGCAGGCGAGCAACCGGCGGCGTCGGGAGAGCGCGGCCCGGCGGCCCGCGGGCGGCCGTGTCCCCGCGTGCTCATGTGTGACCAGGTGGACGTCGATCGGTCCGGACAGGGCCGTGGTGGCGGCCCCGATGCCGGGCGAGAGCAGTCGGGCGATCCGGCCGCGACGGCTGGCCCCCAGGACCAGCTGTGTCGCGTTGACCCCGCGTGCGAACGCGATCAGTGAGCGGGCCACGTCCTCGCCCAGGACCTGGTGATAGGTGCCGCCCAGATGTTCCACCAGGACGCGTTGCCGGGCCAGCAAGGCGGGGTCGGCTCCGGTGAGGCCGTCGCTGCGGGCCACGTGCACGGCCAGGAGGTCCGCGCCCCTGCCGCGTCGGGCGATGCGGGCCGCTCGGCGCAGTAGGGTCTCGCCCTCGGCCCCGCCGGTGAGCGCGACCACGACCCGTTCCCGGGTCTCCCAGGTGTCGGTCACACCGTGGTCGCTGCGGTAGCTCTCCAGCTCGTCCTCGACCCGGCCGGCCAGCCAGAGCAGGGCCAGCTCCCGCAGGGCGGACAGGTTGCCGCTGCGGAAGTAGTTGCCCAGGGAGGCGTCGATCTTCTCCGGCCGGTAGACGTTGCCGTGCGCGAGCCTCTTGCGCAGGGCCTCGGGGGTCATGTCGACCAGCTCGATCTGCTCGGCGGCGCGCACCCAGGCGTCGGGCACAGTCTCGCCCTGGCGGATCCCGGTGACTCGCTCCACGACGTCGTTGAGGGACTCCAGATGCTGGATGTTGAGCGTGGACAGCACGGTGATGCCCGCGTCCAGCAGCGCCTCGATGTCCTGCCAGCGCTTGGCGTTGCGGCTGCCGGGGACGTTGCTGTGCGCGAGCTCGTCGACCAGGACGACCTGGGGGCGGCGCTCCAGGACCGCCTCCAGGTCCATCTCCTCGAAGGAGCGGCCCCGGTGGGTGATCCGGGTGCGCGGGACCACTTCGAGGTCGTCGATCATCGCCTCGGTCATCACCCGACCGTGGCACTCGACGAACCCCACGACCACGTCCGCGCCGCGGTCACGGCGCCGGTGGGCCTCGTCCAGCATCCGGTAGGTCTTGCCCACCCCGGGTGCCGCCCCCAGATAGACCCGCAAGTTTCCACGTGTCACAGCAGTTCCTCCTCCGGAACCATCCTCACCGGTCGCCGTGCGTTTTTGGGGCGTTTGGCGCTAACTGTCCGCTAAATCCCCCCGGATGGACGTTAAGGGAGCGCTACCGGTGTGCCGCCCGCCGTCCTTGCCGACCCAACCTCGTCTGCGGCGCTCTCACGCCCCGGGGCGGTCGCACCCGCCCCGCGTTCGATCGAAGCAAGGAACATGGACGAGAACATGGCGGACCTACTCCTCCTGCTGACGGGTACGGGCTTCATCGCCCTGTGCGCCGTCTACGTGCGGATGTGCCAGCACCTCCTGGGTCCGGACCCGGAAGATCCCCATCCCGATCCGGTGGGACCCGCCGGGGCCCGCGGGGACGCGACGGACCACGCCGGGCGTACCGGCGTACAGAAGACGGTGACGTCATGAGTTGGGACGAGGCCCTCACCCTGGCCGTGGCCCTCCCCCTGGCCCTCTACCTGCTGGCCACCCTGCTCTTCCCGGAGAGGTTCTGATGAGTGCGACCGCATGGGCCCAGTTCGCCCTGCTGATCGCGGTGCTGTTGGCCACGGCTCCGCTGCTCGGCCGCTACATGGCCAAGGTCTACGGGTACGGCGAGGGCGTCAAGGCACCCGGCGACCGGTTCTTCCTCCCGGTGGAGAAACTGGTCTACCGGATCTGCCGGATCGACCCCGATAAGGAGCAGCACTGGACCAGGTACGCGCTGTCCCTCCTAGCCTTCAGCGCGGTGGGCTTCCTGGCCCTGTACGCGCTGCTGAGGGCCCAGGGAGCGCTGCCGCTCAACCCGCTCGGGCTGCCCGGTCTCGACCCCAACGTGGCGTTCAACGTCGCGGTCAGCTTCATGACCAACACCAACTGGCAGGCCTACGGCGGCGAGTCGACCATGTCGCACCTGAGCCAGATGAGCGGGCTCACGGTGCAGAACTTCGTCTCCGCCGCGGCCGGGATGGGGGTGATGGCCGCTCTCATCCGAGGTCTGGCCCGCCGAGGGGCCCGCACCGTCGGCAACTTCTGGGTGGACCTGACCCGGGGAGTCCTGCGCGTCCTGCTGCCGCTCTCCCTGCTGGTCTCGTTCGTACTGGTGAGCCAGGGGGTGATCCAGAACTTCAACGGGCACACCGCGGCGGCCACCCTGGAGGGAGGGGCCCAGGCGATCCCCGGCGGTCCTGCCGCCAGCCAGGTCGCCATCAAGCAGCTGGGCACCAACGGGGGCGGGTTCTTCGACATGAACTCAGCGCACCCCTTCGAGAACGCCACCGTCCTGAGTAACTTCGTCCAGACGTGGGCGATCCTCGTCATCCCCTTCGCGCTGGCCTTCGCCTTCGGCCACATGGTCCGGGACCGGCGCCAGGGGTGGGCGGTCTTCGGGATCATGTTCACCGTCTGGGCGACGTTCTCGCTGGTGATCATGGGGGCCGAGGGGGCGGGCAGCCCGCGGCTGGAGGCCATGGGGGTGGACCAGTCCGTCACGGCCGAGCAGTCCGGCGGCTACATGGAGGGCAAGGAGACCCGGTTCGGACCGGCGGCCTCCGGCCTGTGGGCCGCCTCCACCACCGGGACGTCCAACGGGTCGGTCAACGCCATGCACGACAGCCTCACCCCGCTCGGTGGCGGAGCGACCATGCTGCACATGATGTTCGGCGAGCTCAGTCCGGGCGGTGTGGGCGTGGGACTCAACGGCCTCCTGGTGATGACCGTCCTGACGGTCTTCATCGCCGGACTGATGATCGGACGCACCCCGGAGTACCTCGGAAAGAAGATCACCTCCACTGAGATCACCCTGGTCATGCTGTACGTCCTGGCCATGCCGGTGGTCCTGCTGGGGTTCGCCGCGGCCACGGCGGTCAACAGCGCCGCCCTGGCCTCACTCGGCAACCAGGGGCCACACGGACTGTCGGAGATCCTCTACGGCTACGCCTCCACCGCTAACAACAACGGGTCGGCGTTCGCGGGCCTGGACTCCTCGACCTGGTGGTACACGGTCACGATGGGCATCGCCATGCTGGTCGGCCGGTTCCTGCTCATCATCCCGGTCCTGGCGCTCGCCGGGTCGCTGGCCCGAAAACGACCGGTCCCCGCCACGGTCGGAACCCTGCCCACGCACACCCCGCTCTTCGCCGGGCTGACCGTCACCGTGGTCGTGATCGTCGCAGGTCTGACCTTCCTCCCCGCCCTCTCCCTCGGCCCCCTCGCCGAACACTTCACACTGTGAGCACCCACATGGACGAGAACACACCCTCCCCCCGACCGGGGGGAACCGCCACCGCCCCCTGCCCCCCCGACACACCGGACGCACCCCGCTCCGAGGAGGGGCCGGTACCAGTACCGACCCACGGATCACTGACCTCGGGACCGGTCCTGCGCCGCGCACTGGTCGAGGCGCTGCGCAAGCTCGACCCACGAACCCTGGTACGCAACCCCGTCATCTTCGTGGTGATGGTCGGCAGCGTGCTGTCCACGGTGGTGTTCCTGGTCAACGCCGGGACGACGGACACCCGAGGACTGGTCTTCGGTGCCCTGATCACCTTCTTCCTGTGGGCGACGGTGCTGTTCGCCAACTTCGCGGAGGCCCTGGCCGAAGGCCGGGGCAAGGCCCAAGCGGACGCCCTGCGGGCCGTGCGCGGAAGCACGACCGCCCTGGTCCGACACCCCGACGGCACCACCGAACGCGTCCCGGGAACCGAGCTACGGGTCGGTGACACGTGCGTCGTCGCGGCGGGGGAGACCATCCCCGGAGACGGCGAGGTGGTCGAGGGCGTCGCCAGCGTGGACGAGTCCGCCATCACCGGTGAGTCCGCGCCCGTCATCCGTGAGTCCGGGGGAGACCGCTCCGCTGTCACCGGCGGAACCACCGTGCTCTCCGACTCCATCGCCGTGCGCATCACCAGCCGCCCCGGCGACACCTTCCTGGACCGCATGATCTCCCTGGTCGAAGGAGCCGAACGCCGACGCACCCCCAACGAGATCGCCCTCAACATCCTGTTGGGCGGGCTCACCCTCATCTTCCTCATCGCGGTGGTCACCCTCCAGCCGATGGCCGTCTACTCGCAGGCACGGCAGGACCCCCTCGTCCTGGTAGCCCTCCTGGTCTGCCTGATCCCCACGACGATCGGCGCCTTGCTGTCGGCGATCGGCATCGCGGGCATGGACCGGCTGGTGCGCCGCAACGTACTGGCCACCTCCGGGCGGGCTGTGGAGGCGTCCGGTGACATCACCACACTGCTGCTGGACAAGACCGGCACCATCACCCTGGGTAACAGGCAGGCTGCCGAGCTCCTGCCCCTGCCCGGTGTGCCGGACGATCAGCTCGCCGCTGCCGCGCACCGCTCCAGCCTCCCGGACGGCACGCCCGAGGGCCGATCCATCGTGGACTTCACCGCGGCCCGGTACCCCGGACTCCGGCGGCCGGAAGAGATCGGCGGAACCCCGGTGCCCTTCACCGCCCAGAGCCGGATGAGCGGCCTGGACGAGGACGGCCGCCTGGTCCGCAAGGGAGCGGTCGACGCCGTCGCCCGCTGGGTATGCGAGAACGGCGGCGAGGCGCCCGCGGAACTGGATCGGCTGTCCGCGGCGGTGGCCGACCAGGGCGGCACCCCGCTGGCCGTCGCCGAGGTCCCCGGGGCGGGCGCCCCGGCCCGGGCGCTCGGGGTCGTCCACCTCAAGGACACCGTCAAACCGGGCATGCGCGAACGTTTCGCGCAGCTGCGCGCCATGGGCATCCGTACGGTCATGGTCACCGGAGACAACCGGCGCACCGCCGCCGTCATCGCCGACGAGGCGGGGGTGGACGACTACCTGGCCGAGGCCACCCCCGAACGCAAACTGCGGCTGATCCGCCAGGAGCAGGACGGCGGGGCGCTCGTGGCCATGACGGGTGACGGTACCAACGACGCCCCCGCGCTGGCCCAGGCCGACGTGGGCGTGGCGATGAACACGGGCACCCAGGCCGCCCGGGAGGCCGCCAACATGGTCGACCTCGACTCGGACCCGACCAAGCTCATCGACATCGTCCAGGTCGGCAAACAGCTGCTCATCACCAGAGGGGCGCTGACCACCTTCTCCATCGCCAACGACGTCGCGAAGTACTTCGCGATCCTGCCCGCGATGTTCGCGGCGGCCCTGCCCGGGCTGGAGAGCCTCAACATCATGGGCCTGCAGTCGGCGGAGTCGGCCATCCTCTCCGCGGTGGTCTTCAACGCCCTGGTCATCATCGCGCTCGTGCCGCTGTCGCTGCGCGGAGTGCGTTTCCGGCCCGGATCGGCCACCACAGCGCTGAGGCGCAACCTGCTGGTGTACGGCCTGGGCGGACTCATCACGCCGTTCGTCGCCATCAAGGTCATCGACACGGCCATCATCGCGTTGGGAGTGCTCTGACATGGTCCGCAACCTCATCACGGCCGCGGGCATGCTCGCGCTGTTCACCCTCGTGACCGGACTGGCGTACCCGCTTGCGGTCACCGGGGCGGCCCAGGCCGTCTTCCCCCACCAGGCCAACGGCTCCCTGCTGGAACGGGACGGCCGGGTCGTGGGCTCGGAGCAGCTCGCCCAGGGCTTCACCGGTCAGGGGTACTTCCACCCGCGTCCCTCGGACGTGGACCACGACGGCGCGGCCAGCGGCGGCGCCAACCTCGGCCCCCTGGACGAAGGGCTGCTGGAGGACTTCGCCGCCCGAGCCGAGGAGTACCGGGCCGTCAACGGGCTCGCGGAGGACCACCAGGTCCCCGTGGACGCCGTCACGGCGTCGGCCTCGGGGCTGGACCCGCACATCTCGGTGGCCAACGCCCGGCTCCAGGCCGACCGGGTCGCCGAGGCCAGGGGGGTTCCGCACGAGGACGTGGAGGCCCTGATCGGGGAGCACACCGCACCGCGCGCCGCCGGAGTGCTGGGCGAACCAGGGGTCAACGTGCTCAACCTCAACCTCGCCCTGGACGAGGCGGCCCCCTGAACCGGAGGAGCGCCCGCGGGGTGTGCGCCGGGCTCTGCCCGGTGCGCACCCCTTACCATCTTGACGCCGGACGAAAGCGGCGAAACACCAGTTCAGGCGCCCCTGAGAGAAGGACGCACCGACTTCGTGAAGAACGGATCCGTATGAACGAGCGGAACACCGCCGCGCCGGCGGTCCTGGTCGTCGACGACGACCCCCGTCTGCTCAGGGCGCTCGATCTCAACCTGCGGGCGCGGGGCTACACCGCCCTGATCTCCGACACCGGGGAGCACGCGCTCAAACTCGTCGCACACCACCGCCCCGACCTCGTACTACTCGACCTGGGACTACCGCAGATGAGCGGTTTGGATGTGATCCGGGGGCTGCGTGGCTGGACGGACGTACCCATCGTCGTCCTGTCCGGTCGCGATACCGAGCCGATGAAGGTCCAGGCTCTGGACCTGGGCGCCGACGACTACGTCGTCAAGCCGTTCGGTATGGACGAACTCTTCGCCCGGATCCGTGCGGCTATGCGCAGGACCACGGCCACGGAGGAGAAGGTGTCGGTGGCGACCGAGGACTTCACCGTCGACCTGGCCGCGCAGCGGATCACCAGGAACGGGGAGGCCGTGCAGCTCACTCCCAGGCAGTGGCACATCGTGGAGGTACTGGTGCGCAACCGCGGCAGACTCGTCACCCACCGGCAGCTGCTCCAGGAGGTCTGGGGCCCCAACTACGGGCGGGAGACCAACTACCTGCGGGTGTTCATGACCAAGATCCGGCAGAAGTTGGAACCGGACCCGCCCAGACCCCGCTACTTCCTCACCGAGCCGGGTCTGGGGTACCGCTTCAGGACGACGGAGGAAGACTCGTGATCCTGGGTCGACGCCTTCGGTCGGGGTCCGGGCTCCGGAAGGGAAGGTGGTTCTGGGCGAGTCCTCCCCAGTTCACCGTGGTGGCCTTCGCTGCCCTGGTGCTGTTGGGCACGGGGTTGCTCTCGCTTCCCCAAGCCACCGAGACCGGTGAGCCCGCGGCTCCGTCCACGGCCCTGTTCACCGCCGTCTCCGCGGCGAGCGTTACGGGGCTGGTGGTGGAGGACACCTCCGGGTATTGGTCCGTTCTGGGCGAGGTGACGATCCTCCTGCTGATCCAGGTCGGCGGTTTCGGAGTCATGGCCCTGGCCACAGTGCTGGCTCTGGTGGTGGGCCGCCGACTGGGCCTGCGGATGGCCGTCTACACCGGTACGGAGGCCAAGGGGGTCTCCCTGGGCGAGGTACGCCAACTGGTCACCGGGGTGCTCTACGTGACCCTGATGTTCGAGGGCGCGCTGGCGGTCCTGCTGACCCTGCGCTGGTGGCTCGCCTACGACCTAAACTTCTTCAGCGCTCTGTACACGGGGATCTTCCACTCGATCTCGGCGTTCAACAACGCCGGGTTCTCCCTCTACTCCGACAGCATGGAGGGGTTCGCCACGGATCCGTGGATCACGGTGCCCATCGCCCTGGCCGTCATCGCTGGCGGGCTCGGCTTCCCGATCTGGGTGGAGCTGTGGCGGTTCTCCCGGAAGCGGGGGGAAGCACGGCACTGGTCGGTGCACGCCAAGCTGACGGCCGGGATGTCGGCGGCGCTGCTGCTGATCGGACTTGCGGCCTTCCTCGCCCTGGAGTGGAACAACCCGGCCACCATGGGGGCCCTGAACGTGCGGGAGAAGCTGTTGACCGGTTTCTTCCAGGCGGTCATGCCTCGCACCGCCGGCTTCAACAGCCTGGACTTCGGTGCGATGAACACCCAGACGCTCCTGGTCACGGACATCCTGATGTTCATCGGCGGCGGCAGCGCGGGCACCGCGGGCGGTATCAAGGTCACCACTTTCGCGGTCCTGATGCTGGTGATCTACAGCAACGTGCGCGGTGAGCCCACGGTGCACGCGGCCGGTCGCCGGTTGAGCCAGGCCACGGTGTCACAGGCCACCACCGTCGCACTGCTGTCGCTGGGGCTGGTGCTGTCCGCGACTCTCGCCCTGATGACGATCACGCCGTTCACCCTGGATCAGATCCTCTTCGAGACCACTTCGGCCTTCGCGACCGTCGGTCTGTCCACCGGCATCACCGGTGACCTGCCGGTGCTGGGGCAGATGATCCTGGTGTTCCTGATGTTCGTCGGTCGGATCGGCCCCATCACCCTGGCCTCGGCACTGGCCATGCGGCGGCGTAGCCGGGCCTACGAGCTCCCCGAGGAGCGTCCGATCGTGGGCTGATCCGCAGGCTTGGCCGCACCTGCACCCGCACCCGGATCCGGACGGACCCCGGCGACCAGGGCCTCACCGACGCCGGTGCGTGCGTGCAGGACGTAGCGGCCGGTGCGGTGAGCGCTCACCAACCCCGCTCGGCGCAGTGCCGTCAGGGCCTCCGAGACCGAAGCCTTCGACCTCCCGGTGCGCCGGGCCAGGTCCCCGTGGCTCGCGGGAGTGTCCAGCTCGGACAGCAGCAGTGCCCGGGTCCGTCCGAGTACCCCGGCCAGGGCTTCGGGGACCGCGGACGTCCGCCGCTCCCAGAGGGTGCCCACACCGCGTGCGGGGTAGCGCACGGTCGGCGGGGCCAGTGGCGAAAGGATGTGCCACACACCCGGATGGACGAACACCGACGGGGTCAGGACCAGGCCGCGTCCGTCCAGGTCGCGCGGGCCGTCGACCACCTTGCTCGGCACTCGCAGGGTCGGGCCCTTCCAGCGGATACGAGGGTCCAGGTCCGCGAACGCATGGCCCACGCCCCCCTCCGCCAGCCGACGGGCGCGGTAGAGCACCTCGCCCTCCAACAGTGAGAGCACGCGGGGCCAGTAGGGCGCGACCGCTGTCTCCCAGTAGGCCTCGACCTCGTCGGCCAGCTGCCGCAGCCCGTCCTCCGGTTCGTCCCGCAGACGGTCCACTTGGGGGCCTCGGACCTCGGAGACCAGTTCCAGCGAGGCGCGCACGAACTCCGCTGACTGGGCGCGCACCGAGGCCAGCTCCAGGGGCAGGTCCGGCATGGCGAGGGAGGGCACGGGGCACACCAGGGCAGGTACGATCCGCGAACCCGGGCGAACCAGCTCGCTGAACATCGGCCACTCCCGTTCCGAGCTCCTGACCCGGTCCGAGACCTCCCCGGCCCACACCCGGTGCACCGGATCCGGGGCGGCCCTGGTCAGCTGGATGCGCGCGGCCACCACCTCCCAGAGCGGGGAGACGGCGAACCGGCTGCCGGTGATCTCCTCGGTGCTGAAGGTCAGCTCGATCATCACGCCTCCGCCGCGGTCGCAGATCGGCCATGTCCGAACTCATGGTGCCCCAGGTGTCGGTCCGCGCACCATGCCCGTATGACCACGACCAGTCCCGAATCCACCCCAGGATCCGCCCGCGGGCCGTTCGCGTCCGTAGGCTTCCGCCGCTTTTTCGCCGCCCGCACCATGGCCGACACGGGTACCGAGGTCGGCGCCCTGGCGATGCCGCTGCTCGCGGTGCTCACCCTGGACGCCACCCCCGGCCAGGTGGGCCTGCTGGGCGCCCTCACCACCGCCGCCTACCTGATCATCGGCCTGCCCGCGGGGGTCTGGACCGACCGGCTCCGCCGCCGCCCGGTGATCGTCGTCAGCCAGTTCCTGCACGGCCTGATCCTGCTGTCGATCCCGCTCGCCTGGGCGCTGGGGGGCCTGACCCTCACCCAGCTCTACGTGTGCGCTCTCCTGGGCGGAGCGGCGGCGCTCTTCTCACGCGTCGCCCAGCAGGGTTTCCTGCCCGCCCTCGTCGGCCGGGACCGGCTGATGCCCGCGAACGCCGCGCTCACCGGCCTGCAGTCCACCGCGATCCTGGTCGGGCGGGGCGGCGGGGGTTACCTGGTGCAGTTCCTGGGCTCCCCCGTCGTCCTGCTGCTCAACGGCCTTGCCCAATGCGCGTCGTCACTGCTCACTGCTGCTGTCCGGGCCCAGGAGCCACGACCGGAGCGGAGCGACCGCCGCCTTCTCACCGAGATCCGCGAGGGGGTGCGGTACGTGTTCGGCCACGAGATCCTGCGACCGATCGCCGCGTCCACCCTGATCGTCAACCTCGGCCTGAGCCCGCTGATCGTGATGGCACCGGTCCTGATCGTCACCGACCTCGGCCTGGGCGAAGGGCGCGCGGGCCTGTTCTTCATGGTCGGCGCGGTCGGGGTCCTCCTCGGCTCGATGGCCTCCACACGCCTGGCCGCTCGCCTCGGTACCGGGCGGACCCTGCTGCTCACCTCATGTGTCACCGGGATCGGCGCTCTGGCAGTGCCCTTCCTGACCGCCACCAATTTCTGGGCGGTCAGCGTGATCTGGGCGCTCTCCCAGTTCGGGATCGGAACGCTCAACGTCGTCCAGGTGACCCTGCGCCAGCGGCTCACCCCGGACCGGATGCTCGGCCGGATGACCGCGACCCTGCGGTTCCTGATGACCGGATCCCTCACCGTCGGGGCCCTGTACGCGGGCGCGGTGGCTGAGCTCTGGGACGTGCGCACCGCCCTCGCGGTGGGCGCCGTGGTCAGCCTGCTCGGCTGGATCCCCCTGGCCCTGTCCCGCCTGCGCGGCCCCGACCCACAGGGCGGCTACGGCCCTCAGTGACTGTGGCGGGCCGGGTGAACCGGGGTGATCCGCTCCGGGCTCAGTCCTTCTCCGGTGCCTTGGGCGCGCCCAGTCCCACGCGTTCCCTGACCCTGCGGCCGACCCCTTCCACCGCGCGGAGCGCGTCGCGCACGTCCCGGTGGGAGGGGGTGAACGGCAGGTTGTGGATGGTCTCCTCGGGGGCCATGGTGGCCTCGACCACCCGGTCCAACAGCGCGTCGTCGGCATCGCCCAGACCCGCCTCGGTGAGCGTGGTGGGCAGGCCCGCCCGCGCGGTGAACTCGGCGAACTCCTCTACCTCGGCGGTGGCGGCGCCCTCCAGGAGCAGTTGGGTGAGGGAACCGATGTTGACCTTCTCGCCGTGGGCCAGGTGGTGGGTCTCGTCCACCGCGGTGAGGCCGTCGTGCACCGCGTGCGCGGCGGCCAGCCCACCCGACTCGAAGCCCAGCCCGGACAGCAGGGTGGTGGCCTCCACCACCGCCTCCACGTCAGGGGTCACCAGGTTCCGTTCCACGGCGTCCAGCGCGGGCAGGGCGGACTCCCACAGGATGTCCCAGGAGAGCTGGGCCAGCGCGGTTCCGGCCCTGGTGGGGAGCCCGTTCACCATGTTCGGGGCGTCGGTGCCCCGCAGGGCGCGGGCCTCGATCCAGGTGGCCAGGGCGTCGCCGACCCCCGCCGCGAGGAACTTGGCGGGGGCCTGTGCCACCAGCTGGGTGTCGACCACCACCAGCGCGGGGTTGCGGTCGTAGAAACGGTAGGACTCGAAGGCGCCCTCCTCCGTGTAGACCACGGAGAGCGCGGAGGTGGGCGCGTCGGTGGAGGCCACGGTGGCGGCGCTCACCCAGGGCACCCCGGCGTTGTCGCCCGCGGCCTTGGCGGCGTCGATCGCCGCCCCGCCGCCCAGACCCACGATCACGTCGTGGCCGTTCTCCTCGATGACCTCGCCGACCCGTTCGGACTCGGCTCTGGTGGGGATTCCGCCGAATCGCTCGAAGGTCAGCGGCACATCGGCTTCCTTGAAGGAGCGCGTCAACGTGTCGTCGACCAGGTCCCGCACCACGTCGTCGGTGAGGATCAGGGGTTTGTACCCCAGTTTGCCGACCAGAGCGCCGAGCTGCTCCATCGCGCCCCGCCCCTGGACGTAGCGGTCGGGTGAGGCGAAGACGCGCAGGGACGGAGTGTTTGGGCTCATGTAAGTCTCCTCCCGTGGATGGTGGCCTCCCTCCCCTGCCTGGCCGTTCGCCGCCCAGCCCAAACATCGCGCGGCGGAGATTGCCTCGCTCTTTACCTCCGTCCGGGCCGACCGGTTTCGTCCTTTCCCTGCTGATCGGGCCGAGTACGTCCCAAGCGTGCCTCTATTCCTTCTTCCTAACGTCTGTGGAGGGAGGGTCGAAGACACGTTTCGTACAACGTACGGGAATTTTTGCGGAATCCCTTGCGTCCATGATTCCGTATGCCGTACTGTACAGCGTACGACAAGCAGGGTCGGTTGCTGGCTCTGAGGAGGATGCTTTGGATTCGACCGAGTTCGCGGTCACGGCACAAAACCTGGGCAAGAGGTATGGCAAGGCCTGGGCGTTGAAGGGCTTCAACCTGAATGTGCGACGCGGCACGGTGTGCGGTCTGCTCGGCCCCAACGGGGCGGGCAAGACCACGTCGGTGCGCATTCTGACCACACTGCTGCGCCACGACGAGGGCAGTGCCCGGGTCGCCGGGTACGACATCGCCACCCAGGACGTTCAGGTACGGCATCAGATCGGGCTGGTGGGGCAGAACGCGGCCGTCGACGAGGTGCTCAGCGGCCGTCAGAACCTCGAGATGTTCGGGCGGCTCTACCATCTGGGCGCTCGACAGGCCGGACGCCGCGCTGACGAGCTGCTTGAGCAGTTCCGGCTCACCGACACCGGCAAGAAGGCGGTCAGTGCCTACTCCGGGGGCATGCGGCGCCGCCTCGACCTGGCGGCCAGCATGATCCTCTCCCCGCCGGTGCTCTTCCTGGACGAGCCCACGACGGGGCTGGACCCCCGTAGCCGCAACGAGGTGTGGGCGGCGGTCCGCGGGCTGGTCAGCGAGGGCACGACGGTGCTGCTCACCACCCAGTACCTGGAGGAGGCCGATCAGCTCGCGGACCGGATCTCGGTGATCGACTCCGGCACCGTCGTCGCGGAGGGGACCCCCGGGGACCTGAAGACCCAGATCGGCGGAGACCGGATCGACGTCGTCGCGCACGACACCGAGACCCTGGCGGAGATCGCGCGGATCATGGAGCGGGTGGCTGGCGGACAGCCGTCGGTCGAGAGTGACACCCGGCGGATCAGTGTCGGCGTAGACAACCGCGTCACCGCGCTCACCGAGGTGGCGAGGGCGCTGGAGGGCGCCGGGATCGCTGTTGAGGATATTGCCCTGCGGCGTCCGACCCTGGACGAGGTGTTCCTGCACCTCACCAGTGACGGTACGGCCGCCTCCCAGACTCCCGAGACTGCCCAGGAGGCCTCAGCCCGATGAACGACACCAAGATCGCGGCCCAGGTCGGGTCGCCCAACACCGGCGGCAGGCTCCGGTGGGCGCTCGTGGACGGGTGGACCGTCACCCGCCGAGACCTCATCCACTGGGTGCGCCAACCCGGACAGCTGATCGCCGGGCTGTTGTTTCCCGTGGTCATGGTGCTGATGTTCGGATTCCTGTTCGGCGGTGCGATGATCGTGCCCGGAGGCGGGAACTACCGCGAGTTCCTGATGCCCGGCATGTTCGCCATGGCGATGGTCTTCGGCATCGGGGAGACCGTCACCGCCGTCGCCCATGACGCCTCCCGCGGGGTCACGGACCGCTTCCGCTCCATGCCGATGGCGCCCTCAGCGGTGGTGGTTGGCCGCTGCGTCGCGGACATGCTCAAGTCCACCATCACCCTGTTCCTCCTCATCGGATGCGGTCTGCTGGTGGGCTGGCAGTGGAACGGTACGGCCGGCGAGGCCGCCGCCGGGATCGGGCTGCTCCTGCTGCTCCGTTTCTCCCTGGTCTGGATGGGCATCTACGTCGGCCTGGTGATGCGGGGCGAGAGCGCCATCATGGCCGTGCACACGCTGGAGTTCCCGCTGGGATTCCTCTCCAACGCCTTCGTTGCGACCGCCACCATGCCGCTGTGGTTGGGCACGATCGCGGACTGGAACCCGCTGTCCTCGACCGTCGCCGCCACCCGCGAGCTGTTCGGCAACCCCGGTTGGGGCGGCGACAGCTGGATCGTGCAGAACGCGATCCTGATGGCGGTCGTCTGGCCGCTGGTCATCGTCGCGATCTTCTTCCCGCTGTGTGTTCAGCGGTTCCGAAGGCTCGGTCAGTAGCTGACGGACCCCCACCCCGGCTATGGCGGTGCCACCGTCCGGCACCGCCATGGCCCGTACCCGAGGAGTACCGATGTCCACTGCTGGATCGACGGAGAGACAGGACCTGAGGCCTTCGAAGGTCGAGGTCATGATCAGTGTGTCCCTCGCCCCTGGCCTGCCCTGCGACCACGTGGTCGCGGGGCTGCTGACTCTCCCCGGCGGGGAACCCGCGGGCACCGTGCAGCTGCTGGTTCCCGGGGGCACGTATGGAAGCGAGTACTGGCTGACGCGCGGTGACCCGGACCGTCCCTCCTACACCGAGGCCATGGCCGAGGCCGGATACGCGACACTGGCCGTGGACAGGTTCGGTGCCGGGGAGAGGAGCTCGGTCCCGCCCTCGGGTGGGTTCCGCAAGGGGACCCACGTCCATGTGGTGTCACAGATCGCGAGCCGGCTCCGCGGGAACGGTGTCGCCGGGTTCCGGTTCGACCGTGTCGTCCTGGTCGGGCACTCCTACGGTTCCACCCTGGCGCGCTCCCTGGCGATCAGGGAGCCGGATGCGGTTGACGGCCTCATCCTGACGGGGGAGTGCAGCAAGCCAGACGAGGCGGCCTTCGCGGAGTTCGAGTCCGCCCTGTGCGCGGCGGACCAGGACCCCCGGTTGGCTGACCGGGGCGTTGACGCCGGTTACTACACGACCAGGCCCGGTACGCGTGAGGAGTGGTTCTACCATGCCCCCACTGCGGATCCCGAGGTCATCGCGGCCGACGAACGGGCCAAGGCGGCTGACGTTTACAGCGAGGACTTCCCCTTGCCCACCGAGAATGCGGCCATCAGGGTTCCGGTCCTCATCGTGGTCGGTGAGAACGACCGCCTGCTGTGCGGCGAGGGTGGAACCGATTCCGCCAGCTCCACCGGGTTCCTGGAGCAGGAGTCGAGGTGGTACTCCCCTGAGGCCCGCCTGGAAGCCTTGATCGTGCCCGACACGGGGCACGCCCTCAACCTGCACCGGACCGCGCACCTCTGGTTCTCCGCGGCACGGGAGTGGTGTGACCGTCACGTTGGCTAACAGCGAGAAAGGGGCACTGAGCCCGATGGTGAGGACACCGGCTGGGAACGCGGACGGACACGGGCCGGAACACTCCGCACTGGAGGACTGCGCCGTGGTGTTCGAGGCCGCGGACCCGCCGCGCGACGGGCGCTTCGCCTTCTGGCGGCCCGACGGCACGGCACTTCCCGCCCGGGTGGGAGAACCAGGGGAGCTCGACGTGGCGGAGCCCGACCGGGGCCGCGTCCGGGTGCGGCGCGTACAGGTGGTCAGGGTCCCGGTCGCGGACGCCCTGACCACCCTGGTCAGGGCGCGGTACGCGTATGTGGAGCGGAACCCGGACCCGTCGGCCGCCTTCTGGGGAGCGGCCTGCCTCATCGCCCTGGACCTGGTGGCGCGCGGTCGCCTGCTGCCCGGGGTGTCGGACGGGGGTTTCGACGCCTGGCGCCTTGGCCCCCTGGACATCGCTGACATGGAACGCATCAGGGAACTGGCCGCCGCGATGCCCGCCCGGGCCCGCGCGGTTCCGGTGCCGGGCGTCGAGCCGGTGGCCCTCCACCGCGCGGAGGGGCTGCTTCGCCGGTGCCTGGACGCCGTCGCCGACACGATGCCGCGCACACCCGCCGCTGAGCTGGTTTCCGGCGGGAAACCGTTCGCCGTCCCGGAACCCCGGCCCTCCGAAGAGCTGCGTGAATGGGCCGAGAGTATCGCTGTCGGTCAGGACGTCGGTGTGCGGATCTCCCTGCGCCTCGAGATCCCCGGCGGTGTCGACGCGCTGGAACGGGGTGGGGGGAGCACACCCGTACGCGCCGTGGTCCGGACGCGCAGCCTCGCCGACCCGACGGTCATCGTCGACGCCGTCGACCTCTGGGAGGGCGGCGACGACCGGTTCGGGTCGCAGGGACGCTTCCACGCAATTATGGCCGTCCGACGGGCGGCGACCGCGTGGGCGCCCCTGGAACGGTTGCTCGACCGCTCGGTCCCCGATGAACTGGAGCTGTCCGATGACGAGGTTCTCCGCCTCGTCGGCGACGACGCCGCTGCGGTGCACGAGGCGGGGGTGGAGATCCAGTGGCCCGACGAGATCGCCCGCGTGCTGGAGGCGCGTGCGGAGATTGGCGTACGCGACCCGGCGCCCGCGGACCCCGCGGCCTTCTTCCGCGGTGATGACCGGGTCAGTCTCAACTGGCGCCTGTACGTAGACGGCGACCGGCTCGACGACGGGGACATGGCCTACGTGGCCAAGTCCGATCGCCCCTTCGTGTACCTGAAGGACCGCTGGCTGCTGCTCCCGATGGAACTGGGTCGCAAGGCGCGCGAGTGGGAACTGGAACCCCAGGCGCCCATGCGCGCACTGGGCGCCGCCCTGCTCGGCGCAGTCGAGATCGATGACGGGACCGGTCCGGAGTGGGTGGACGTGGACCCCTCGTGGTGGCTCGCCGCGATCCGGGACCTGATCGTCGGCCCGGACAGCGGGGACGAACCCCTGGCCCAGCCGGTCGAGCTCGAAGCGAGGCTGCGCGACTACCAGCTCAGAGGATTGCGTTGGCTGGACCGTATGACCTCGCTCGGGCTGAACGGCTGCCTGGCGGACGACATGGGCCTCGGCAAGACCATCACGCTCATCGCCCTGTACCTGAAACGGAGCCGCGGCTCGGCGCACGCGCCGCCTACCCTGGTGGTGTGCCCCGCCTCGCTCCTGGGTAACTGGGAGCGCGAGATCGCGCGGTTCGCGCCCGGGACACCGGTCAGCAGGTTCCACGGCCCCGGGAGGACCCTGCCGGAGGCCGCTGAGGGGTTCGTCCTCACCACCTACGGAACCATGCGCCTGGACGCCGAGCGTCTGGCCGGGGTCGAGTGGGATCTGGTCGTTGCCGACGAGGCCCAGCACGTCAAGAACCCGAGGTCCGCCACGGCCAGGGCGCTGCGCGGGATACCCGCAGCCGCCAGAGTAGCCCTCACCGGTACCCCGGTGGAGAACAACCTGTCCGAGCTGTGGGCGATCCTGGACTGGACCACCCCGGGGCTGCTCGGTTCGATGTCCGAGTTCCGTGCGCGCTGGGCGCGTCCGGTGGAGGAGCACCGCGACGCCGGTACGGCGGAGCGGCTCTCCCGCATGGTCGGACCCTTCCTGCTACGTCGGCGCAAGACCGACCCGGACATCGTGCCCGAGCTGCCGCCCAAGGTCGAGACCGATCGTCCGGTGGGCCTGACCGCCGAGCAGGTCCACCTCTACGAGAGCACGGTCAGTTCGGTCATGGCCGAGATCGCCGCCAGCGAGGGGATCGCTCGCCGGGGCCGCGTCCTGAAGTTGCTCACGGGGCTCAAACAGATCTGCAACCACCCAGCCCAGTACCTCAAGGAGGAGAGGCCCCGGCTGCGCGGGCGCTCCGGGAAGCTCGAACTCCTGGAGGAGCTCCTGGAGACGATCGTCGCCGAGAACGACGCGGTACTGGTGTTCACACAGTACGTGGCGATGGCCCGGCTCATCGAGGCCAGGCTCCGGGAACGCGGCCTGCCGACACAGCTGCTGCACGGCGGAACCCCGGTGCCCAGAAGGGAGGAGATGGTGCAGCGCTTCCAGGAGGGCGAGGTCCCCGTGTTCCTGCTGTCCCTCAAGGCCGCGGGCACAGGGCTCAACCTCACCCGTGCCGGGCACGTGGTGCACTTCGACCGCTGGTGGAACCCGGCGGTCGAGGAACAGGCCACCGACCGCGCCTACCGGATCGGCCAGACCCGGTCGGTCCAGGTGCACCGGATCATCGCGGAAGGGACCCTGGAGGACCGTATCGCCTCGATGCTGCGTTCCAAGCGGCACCTGGCCGATGCGGTGCTGTCCTCGGGTGAGGCGGCGCTGAGCGAACTGTCCGACACGGAGCTGGCCGCGCTCGTGGAACTGGGGGATCACACGCGATGAGCACGGAGTACGACGAACGAGCGAAGTCCTTCCCGCCCAAACCCGCTTACAAGAAGGGGAAGCGCTTCGCGCAGAGCTGGTGGGGCAACGCGTGGATCAAGGCCATGGTCGACACCGCCCTGGACCCGGTACCGCTGAAGAAGGGGCGCCGGTACGCCGCCGCCGGGCACGTCGGCACGGTCACGGTCAGCCCCGGGCGCGCGGCGGCGACGGTGTTCGACGAGGACAGTGCCCAGGAGGCCGTGGTCCTGCTGGACCAGCTCTCCGAGGACGAGTGGGGCCGGTTCCTCGAGAAGGTCGCGGTCAAGGCCGGGCACACCGCCGACCTGCTGGAACGGAAGATGCCGCAGGAAGTGGCGGAGGACGCAGAGGAGGCCGACGTACGGCTGCTCCCGGGCGTGGGCGACCTCGACCCGGAGTGCACGTGCCTCGACTTCGAACTGCCCTGCAAACACGCCGCGGCGCTCAGCTACCAGCTGGCGCGCCTCCTGGACGAGGACCCGTTCGTCCTGCTGCTCCTACGCGGCCGGACCGAGGACGAACTCGTCGAGGAGATCAGCCGGCTGAATGCCGCCGAGGGGGAGGTGGCTTCCGCGGACGAGAGCGTGTCCGCAGAGGATGTTTTCGCTGCGGACGTCTCCGCCCTGCCGGAGCTGCCGCCCCGGCCGGAGGTGACCGCCGCCAGGATGTTCCCGTCCTACCTCGGGTACGAGACCGGGGAGGCCGAACCGGCCCGGCTGGACTGGTTGGTCTTCGACGCATCGGCCCGCGCGTTCGAGGCCGTCGCCGCCGACGGCATGGCTTTTGAACAGGACCCGGACGAGTGGCGCGACGCCGTGCGGATGGTCGCCGCGAATGACGATCCGGCCCTCGCGGAACGTCTGGGGAAGAGGTTCCCGGGAGAGGTCTCGGCCGCCGTGTCGGCGTGGCGGTACGGCGGAGCCGACGGTCTGGACACCCTGGAGGCGTCCTGGGCCCCGGACCGTCGGGAGGCGGCCCGTGCGCGTACGGAGATGGAGCACGCCTGGGATGAGGGGGCCGCGGAGGAACAGCCGGACATCCGGGTCTGGCGCAACCGGTGGACGGTGTGGAACCGGGGAGTGCAGCTGCGGTACGGCCGGGACCTGAGGTGGTACCCGTATCGGCGGGAAGGCGGGGCCTGGCTCCCGGCCGGGCCGCCGGACACGGACCCCGCGGCTGTCCTGGCGGAACTGCTGGCCGGGAACGGTCTCCCGTGACGCGCACGGGCGGCCTTCGGCGGGCAGGAGGTTAAGGGTATGGCGGGAAGTCCGAGGCGGGCGGCTGATCCGGCGCGCAGCCTGGCACTCCTGTGGCGCACCGGGGAACGGGTGAACAGCAGGGGTAAACCGGGGCTTAGCATCGACCGCATCGTCGAGGCGGCCGTCGGTATCGCCGACCACGAGGGCCTGGAGGCGCTTTCCATGCGAAAGGTCGCCGTGAGACTGGGTGTGGGGACCATGTCCCTGTACACCTACGTCCCCGGGAAGAGCGAGCTGGTCGACGTCATGCTCGACTCGGTCCACGGTGAGCTCGAAGCCCCCGGGCCGCATGTGCGGGGTTGGCGGGCCCGCCTGCACGCGACCGCGCACCTGACCTGGGACCTGCACCGGCGCCACGCGTGGATCCTGGAGGTGGTCAGGGGGCGCCCGGTCCTCGGTCCCAATCTCGTCGCGAAGTACGAGCGCGAGCTACGGGAACTGGAGGGTATCGGGCTCGACGAGATCGAGATGGACTCGGTCGTCGGTCTCGTCAACGGGTACGTCGAAGGGGCCGTAGCGCGTGCGGTCGCCGGTGAGGAGACCGAGCGCCGCACCGGGATCACCGACGAGCAGTGGTGGCGGGCGCACGCCCCCGTCCTGAGTAGGATCGCGGACGTCGAACTCTTTCCCACGGCCGCGCGGGTGGGGGCCATCGCGGGTGCCGCGCACGGGTCCGCCTACGATCCGCTGCACGGGTTCGAGTTCGGGCTGGCCCGTGTCCTGGACGGGATCGATGTACTCGTGCGCTCGAGGGCGGAGGCGGCGGAACGGGGGGAACCGGTTGAATCGGCTCCCCCCACTCGGGGAGACGAGGGCTCAGAACGGCCCGCTGAACTCGGCGGTGATCGGGTGCGGTGCCCGGAACCCTGATCCGTTCCGCCCGAGGGCCTTGAGACACGCGCGGGCGATCCGTTCCGCGTCGGGGTGAAACGCTTCCTCCAGGGGGGACGACACCGGCGCGGGACAGTCCGGCGGTGTCACCCTTACCACGGGGGAGCGCAGAGCACCGGGAACGCTCTCCGCCACGATCGCCGCCACCTCCGCGGAGAACCCGAACGGCGCCCAACTGGTGTCCGCGACGACCAGGTGCCCGGTCCTTGTCACGGACGACGTGATGAGGTCGCGGTCCAGGGGGCGCACGCTGCGGGGGTCAATCACCTCGGCGCTTACCTCCGCGTCAGCGAGCAGGTCGGCGGCGCGTTCCGCCTCGTGCGCCATGAGCGAGGCCGCCACGATGGTGACGTCGTCGCCCCGCCGGGCCACGCGTCCCCTACCGAAGGGGACGGGCACCGCTTCCTCGGGAACCTCGCCCTTCAACGGGTAGAGTCCGCGGTTCTCCAGCAGTACTACCGGGTCCCGGCCCCGGAGGGCGCTGATGATCAGCCCTTTGGCGTCGGCAGGGGTCGCGGGGGTGGCCACACGAAGCCCGGGGAAGTGGCCGAACACCGACTGGAGGCTCTGGGAGTGTGTCGCCCCCTGCCCCCAGCCGCGTCCCACCACACCCCGCATGACCAGGGGGACCCCGGCGGTGTCCCCGTAGACATAACGCCATTTCGAGGCCAGGTTGATCACGGAGTCCATCGCGAGGAACATGAAGTCGGCCCTGGTGTGAACGACCAGGGGGCGCATGCCCGCCGCGGCAGTGCCCAGGGCGATGCCCGCGAAGGCGTTCTCCGCGTTGGGGACATCGATGACGCGGGAGGGCCCGAAGGCTTCGAAGGCCTCACGGGTAGTGCCGTGCGTCCCCTTCTCGTCATCGACGTTCTGGCCCGCCACGAACACGCTCGGGTCGGCGGCCATGCACTGGACAGTGGCCTCGCTGATCGCTTGGGCGTAGGTGAGCTCGCGCATGTGGTCAGGTCCTTCCTCAGCTGTGGTGAACGCCGTCGAGCAGGGTCGAGGTGGAGGGGAAAGGAGCGGCTCTGGCCGCTTCCACCGCCAGGCGGACCTCCTGTTCGGCCTCCTGCCTCCAGCGGTCGACGACCCGGTCGGGGTGTTCGCCGTCAAGGTCCGCGGGACGGAGCGCGGCCGAGGTCCGAGCGACGGGACACGAGCGAGTCCGCACGTCGGTCTCCGCACCGTGCTCGGCGTCGCGGTCCAGATGGGGCCCCACGTGTTCCAGGAGGCGGCGCGTCGTCAGCTCCAACAGGTAGGGTCCGCGCCCGCGCCGGCACAGGTGTACCGCCCCGACAGCGGCGTCGTGCACCGCCTCGACGTCGTTGCCGTCCACCAGCGCGGAGGACACCCCGTAGCCGCGTGCGCGTTCCCAGACGGTGGTGCCCCGCGGTTGGCGCGCGGTCAGCGGTGAGGTGATGGAGTAGCCGTTGTTCTCGCACACGAGAAGCACCGGAAGGCTGTGCAGCGCCGCGAAGTTGAGGGACTCGTGGAAGACTCCCTCCTCCGCAGCCCCGTCACCGAAGAAGACCGCCGTCACCTCGTCGGACCCCCTCATCGCCGCAGCCCAAGCCGTGCCCGTGCCGACCGCGATGGTCTCGCCGAGGATCGACGCGGCCATGAACCCCGCTTTCAGGTCGACGAGGTGCATTGATCCGCCCCGGCCCCCAGCGCAGCCGGTGCGCTTCCCGTAGAGCTCGGCGACCATCGCGCGCAGGTCCCCGCCCTTGGCCAGATAGGGGGCGTGGCTCCGATGACCGCTGTAGACGCGGTCATCCGGGCGTAGCGCCGAGCACACCCCCACAGCGGTCGCCTCTTGGCCCACGGAGAAGTGGGTGGGGGTGCGCATCTCCTGCCTGTCCCGGTACAGCTCGGCCAGTGCTGTCTCAACGGTGCGAATACGAACCATCTCGCGCAGCATCCTCATCAGCGGTGTCATCGGGCTCCTCCTCGTTTCCGAGACATGCGGTGCCCGCCGATGGTCGCTCCCGCCTCTTGAAACCCGGTGGAGCCGGGTTGGTCCAGTACCGCTCCAGCGCGGCCCGAGGAGGGCTCACGAGTCTGAGTTCCGACGAGCGCCAGCCAAGGAGGCGCGGAGCCCAACAGGGGAGGACGTTGTGGGCGTCAGTGGAATGCTGCGCTTCGGCGTGGTCGGACTCATGTGGGGTTCCAGCATGTTCTGGATCATGCTGGCCTTGCAAGGACTGAGCACGGTGCAGTTCAGTTTCGGAAGAATCGTGATCGCCGCGGCCACACTGTCGGTGGCGTTGGCGGTGTGTGGTGTCGCGTTGCCCAGGGGGTCACGGGTGTGGGGACACCTTCTGGTCCTGGCTTTCCTCTCCCACCTGCTGCCCGTGATCCTGCTGGAGATTGGGGACGCGACCGGATCGGACTCGGGCCTGGTCTCGGTGTTCAACGCCAGCGTTCCGCTGTGCGTCGTCGTGCTGCTCGTGCTCGGGGGGCGCGCACGCGGGCTCGGCGCCCGTCTTCCGCTCGGGCTGGTGGTCGGATTCGCGGGGGTGCTGCTCCTGTTCGCTCCCTGGGAAGCGGGTGCCGGGCGCCTGCTCACCTGGGGGGTGCTCATCTCCGTGGTGGGCGCTGTCTTCTACGGACTTTCCATGCTCTACATGGAGTGGCTGATGAAAAGGGGGCTGCTGACCCCGCTGGCCCTCGCAGCGGGGCAGGCCCTGCTGGGCGCCGGGTGGATCGGTCTCGCGCTGCCACTGGGCGGCATCGAGGTCCCACAGCTGTCGCTCACCGTGGTCCTGGGAGTCACCGTCACCGGAGTTCTCAACACCGGGCTCGTGTACTGGCTCTTCGTGAGCCTCGTCAGGGACGAGGGTTCGACCATGGCCTCATCCGTCATGTACGTCGTGCCGATCGTGCTCATCCTCCTGAGCACCGTCATTCTCGGTCAGGAGGTCAGCGGTCGCGAGTGGGCGGGCATGCTCGTCATTCTCTTCGGCCTCTGCCTCGCCTGGTGGCCGAGCCGGACCGGCAGGCCGGCGGAGCGCCGTGACTCCGCTCCGGTTCCGGTCTGACCCCCCAAACCAGCACACCGGGAAGGGACCACATGTCCATGCTCGACCAGGAGTTGGGGCGGCGCTTGCAGCTCGCCCACGGGCTGCACTGGCTGCGACGCCGCACCGGAGACCCCTACGCCGCGCTGCTGTGCGGACACCCCGAGGACACAGCTCGCCACCGCGCCGAGATTCTCGCCAGAGGTCCGCTGTGGCTCAGCGCCACGGGTGCGTGGGTGACGGGTGACCACGTGACCGGCACCGCGCTTCTCGCGCACCGTTCCCTGAGCGCGGAGGCCGCGGCCGCGGCCTCGGTACGTGACCGGCTCGTCCAGCTCAAGGGCGTCCTCTCCGGGACGGTGGTGGAGAGAGCGGAAGAACCGCCCCTGACCACCGCGGACCGGTGGCGGGCGGCGGCCGAGCGCCTGTGCGCGCGTCGGCTCGCGGTCCTGCCCGCGGAGTTCGACCTGGTGACCGACGTGTCCCGTCCGGTGGGGGCGGAACTGCTCGCCGAGGCACTCGGCGTCGGTGAGACGGACTTTCCCGCCCTGGCTTCTGCCTGCGAGGGGAGCGAGGCGGCACTGGATGCGTCGCTCAGCCCGCAGACCCTGGGCGTCAGCCGGCGCCTGGCCGACGCCGTCACCGGGCTCGAACGGCTCTCCGGCCGGTTCCGCGGGCGGTCCGCGCACGGTCCCCTCGGAGGCCCGCCCCGGGAGACGGGCATGCTGATGGCCGTGGCCGGTCTGCGGATCGCGCACGACCTGTTGGCCGACTCCGTGCGAGCCCTCCTCCGCCACCCGGGGATGTGGTCGGGGCTGGCCGCCGATCCTTGCCGGGCTGGCCCGGTCATCCGGGAGACCCTGCGCCACGATCCCCCGGTGCGCGTGTATACCCTGCGCGCGCACGAGGAACTCACCGTTCAGGGGGAGCGGATACCCGCCGGTGGCCGGGTGGCCGTGGTGATCGCGTCCGCCAACCGCGACCCGCAGGTGTTCGATCGGCCCGACGTCTTCGACCCCGACCGAGGCGGGGGAGCGGAGGCCCTGGTCCCGGGGCCGCCGTACGGGAGCGCCCTTCCCTTCGCGCGTGCCCTGGCTGAGGGCCAGCTACACGCTCTGGCGGCGGCGTTCCCCCGGTTGTCCGGTGCGGGGCCCGCGACCAGCCACCCCAGGTCACCGCTGACCGGGCGCCTCGCGCGGCTGCCTCTGTACACGAATCAGCCGACCGCCGAGAGTTGAGGACTTCCATGAGGGTTTTGTTCGTCTGCTTCGCGCACGACACGCACTACTTCCCGATGGTGCCCCTGGCCTGGGCGCTGCGCACGGCCGGGCACGAGGTCAGGGTCGCCAGCGGGCCGGACCTGGCCGACACCATCGCCCGGACCGGGCTGCCCGGGGTCAGCGTCGGCACACCTGAGTGGTACAGCAACGACCCGTACGACCCGGAGGCGCTGGGGGAGCTGCTGGCCGAGGGCTCACCGTACGCCGAGTACTTCGACTACACGCGCCGGGACGGGGAACAGTGGACGTGGGAGGGGTTGCTCGCGCTGGAGAACATCATGGCCCCCGCCCTGTTCGCGTCGATGAACAACGATCCCACCCTGGACGACCTGGTAGACCTCGCCCGCGACTGGCGACCGGACCTGGTGATCTGGGAGACCTACAGTTTCGCGGGCGCCGTTGCGGCCCGCGCGGTCGGCGCGGCCCACGCCCGCCTGGTGTGGGGCGCGGACGTCGCGCTCCGCGCGCGCCGGGAGTTCCTGCGCCGCTCGTCGGAGCAGCCGCCCGAACACCGCGAGGATCCGACCGCGGAGTGGTTGGGCTGGTCCCTCGAACGCTTCGGAGGGAACTTCGACGAGGAGGTGCTGACCGGCCAGTGGACGATCGACCCCTCCCCGGCCCCGGTGCGCCTGGATCTGGGGCTGGACACGATCGGGGTCCGGTACGTCCCCTACCCGGGCCCGGCCACGGTGGTACCCGAGCGGACCCGCGAGGAGCCCAAGCGGGTCCGAGTCTGCTTGTCCCTGGGGCTGAGCGGCACGGCGGAGCGGATGGGGGCCACGCTCGGCGAGGTCCTGGAATCGATGGCCGACCTCGACGCGGAGGTCATCGCCACCCTCACCGAGGAACAGGTCGCCGTGGCGGGAGTGCTTCCGGACAACGTCCGGGCGGTCGGGTTCGCCCCGTTGGACCAGTTGCTGCCGACCTGCGCGGCGATCGTCCACCACGGCGGGATCGGGACGACGGCCACCGCCTACCTCCACGGGGTACCTCAGCTCCTGCTCTCCGGTGGCTGGGACACCGCGGTGAAGGCGGACGCGATCGAGGCCGCCGGCGCCGGGCTGCGCCTGCCGCTGACGGAGGCGAACCGGGACAAGGTGGGCGACGCGGTACGGCGTCTGTTGACGGAACCCTCCTTCACCAGGTCCGCGATGACGCTTCGCGAGCACATGCTGGCTGAACCCACCCTGAACGAGGCCGTCACACTGTTCGAGCGCCGGGTGTCCCAGCACAGGGCCTCACGGGAGGCCGGGGGCCGGTGAGCACACGAAGAACGCCCGGCCCGCACGGCGGGCGTGGGAACGGTTCGGCCGCTTCGCCGGACCTGGCCTCGTCGGCCGCGGCCAGCGACGGGGTCTTGAACTCCGACGAGGCGACCCGCCGACGGCTCGTGGACCGGTTCGGCCGGGCCCCCATGCGGGTGACGCGGCGGCCGCTGGAGGAACTGGAAGGTTGGTCCCTGCACGCCGACAGCGGTCAGATCCGTCATGAGAGCGGGCGCTTCTTCAGTATCGGCGGGGTCGACGTGGAGATGCCGGGCGCCGACGTGCCCCGCTGGACACAGCCGATCATCCACCAACCGGAGACCGGGGTCCTCGGCATCCTGGTGAAGAGGTTCGCGGGGGTCGCGCACCTGCTCATGCAGGCCAAGACCGAGCCGGGTAACCGCGGAGGCTTCCAGCTCTCACCGACCGTTCAGGCGACCCGCAGCAACTTCACCGGTGTGCACCGCGGGCGCGCGGTGCCCTACGTCGACCGCTTTCTGAACGCCGCGCCTGAGCGGGTGATCGCGGACGTGCGCCAGTCGGAACAGGGAACCTGGTTCGTGCGTAAGCACAACAGGAACATGGTCGTCGAGGCCACGGACGAGGTGGAGGTTCTCGACGGGTTCGTGTGGCTCACCCTGGGACAGGTGTACCGCCTGCTGTCCGAGGACAACCTCGTCAATATGGACGCGCGCACGGTGCTTGCCTGCCTGCTCCCCTCAGGGCCTGACCCGGGGGCGCTCCTGTGTGACGGGGACGGGTTCCGGGAGGCACTCGTGCGGTCGTGCCTGCCCGGCTCGCGCCCTCTGCACGGGATTGACGAGATCCTCGGCTGGATCAGCTGCGTGCGCTCCATGACCGAGGTCAGCGTGACCTCGGTGCCCCTCGGGGACGTGCGCGGCTGGCGTTGGGAGGACGGCCGTATCAGCCATGGGCTCGGCCGCCACTTCGACGTCATCGGGGTGCGTGTCCGGGCCCGGGGCCGCGAAGTCGTCGGCTGGGACCAGCCGATGTTCGCGGCGCGCGGAGTGGGCACGGCCGCCTTCCTGGTGGCCAGGATCCGCGGGCTGCTCCACGTACTGGTGAGAACGAGGGTCGAGCCTGGCTACGCGGACGTGGCGGAGCTCGGTCCCACCGTGCAGTACGGGCCAGTGTGGGAAGGCCGTCCCGAACCGCCGTTTTTCAGGGAGGTCCTCGGAGCATCGGCCGATCGGATCAGGTTCGACACCGTTCTGTCCGAGGAAGGCGGCCGCTTCTTCCACACGCGCAACCGCTACATGATCGTCGAGGCGGCTCCCGGAGAGGTGTCCGCGGCACCGGGGTTCCGCTGGGTGACCCTCCACCAGTTGTCCGAACTGGTCCGGCACAGTCACTATCTGAACGTGGAGGCGCGCACGCTCATGGCTTGTCTGTACAGCCTGGTCGCTCGACCCTGACCCGGTGGTCCGGCTCCGTCCGGTCCCCGGGGCCGGAGCGCGGTCGGTTCTTCGACCGCAGGCTCACCGCCTCGACCAGGGCCGCTTGCGCCAGGACCGCCGACCGGTGGGGCTCGGGGTCGCTATCCCCGTGAACGGCGCCGACGAAGGCCGTCAGCAATGACACGAGCTGGTCCTCCGGTCCGAACTCCAGAGTCCGGGACCTCCCCCCGCTCTCGACCTGAACGAGTGAGGGGACGTCACCAGGGTGCGTGTAGGCACGCCCGACACTGATGTGTCCTTCGCTTCCCCAAATGTCGTAGGAGCTTCGGTAGGAGTGGGCGAAACCGTAGCCGACCCGGGCGGAAAGTTCCGGAGCCGCTAGGAGCGCCTGACCCGTCACGTCCACTCCGGACTCCTCGTCGAGGTCCTCCCGCGCGGCTTCCACCGTCAGCTCGGATCCGCAGAATTCCTGGACGGCCCGGACCGTGTACACCCCGACATCCAACAGGGCTCCACCGCCGAGGTCGGCACGGTACCGGATGTCGGTGGCCGGCCGCGGGGGGATGCCGAAGTCCGCGGTGATGAGCCGGGGCACACCGATGCGGCCTTCCTCGACCATCGAGCGCACGGCCAGGTGACGGGAGTGGTGCGTGAAGGCGAAGTTCTCCATCACGACCAGCTTTCGCTCGTCGGCCAGTCGCGTCAGCCGCTCGGCCTCTTCCAGGGTGGGGGCGAACGGTTTCTCCACCAGGACATGCTTGCCTGCCCGCAGCGCGCGGGCCGCCCATTCCACATGGAGCCCCGAGGGGAGCGGTATGTACACGGCCTCGACGTCCGCCCGGTCCACGACGTTTTGGTAACCGAGTACGGGGGCGCCCCCGAATACGTCGGTGAACTGTTCCGATCTGCCGGTGTGACGGCTTCCGACGGCGGTCACGCGCAGGGAGGGTATGCCGGTCATCGCGGGGAGCATGCGGCGGCGAGCGAAGTCCGAGCACCCCAGGACCCCGATGCCGATCGGTCCGGTGGAGCGGCTGCTGGACGGGTTCTGTCTCATAGGAACACCTTTCCCACCTCTACCAGAGATGACCTCGAGACCCGCTTGACACAGAACGGCTCAAGTCCGGCTCGACCGGACGGTGCGACGGTGTCCTGCGACGGCGAGTGGGGGACGGGAGCTGTGGTCATGGGTTCGGATTCCGCGATGAACGATGAGGGGGGCCTGCCCGGGGATGAGGGGCCGGCTTCCGTGGTCCCCGATGTCTGGAGGGTGGGTTTGTGTCCGCACGAGGACGCCCGCGGCCGGTTCGTGGAGGCTTTCCACCAGGAACGCCTCGCCGCCGAGAGCGGGCGGCTCATGACGGTCAGACAGGTGAACTACTCGGTGTCCCGCCGGGGGGTCGTGCGAGGGGTGCACTATTTCGCGGACCCGGGAGGCCAGGCGAAGTACGTTACGTGCGTGTCGGGCGAGGTACTCGACGTGGCGGTCGACCTACGAGTCGGGTCGCCCACCTACGGCAGGTGGGAGTCGGTGCGGATGGACGCCTCCCGCCCGCGCGCCGTCCACGTGCCAGTGGGGCTGGGGCACGCTTTCGTCGCCCTGAGCGAGGAGGCGGTGATGCTCTACCTGTGCGACTCGCCCTACGTACCCGGGCTGGAACGGACCGTGCACCCCCTCGACCCGGAGCTCGCGCTTCCCTGGCCCGATGACCTCGCCCCGACCCTGTCGGAGCGCGACCGCGCGGCACCGTCTCTGGCTCGGGCCCGCGCGGACGGTCTCCTGCCCTTCCACCAGGCCTGAAGCTGAGGCGTGCGGGGGCCGGGCGGGACCGGACCCCGCACCCGCGGTCAGCCCGCGGACGGGCGCTCACCCGGGGGTATTCCACCACTCGGGGTGGTCGCGGTACCAGGAGACCGTTCGCGCGAGCCCTTCCGCGAAGGGCACCTGGGGGGCATACCCCAACTCCTCACGGATACGGGTGTCATCGAGTGAGTAGCGCCGGTCGTGGCCCTTACGGTCGGCGACCGCCCGGACACGTGATTCCTCCGCTCCGCACAGGTTGAGCAGCGTCCGGGCCATAAGGCGGTTGGTGAGCCCGTCACCCCCGCCGACGTTGTACACCCGGCCTGCCGTCCCCTTCATGAGGACGAGGTGGACAGCACGGCAGTGGTCGTCGACGTGCAGCCACTCGCGGACATGGGAACCGTCGCCGTAGAGCGTGATCTCCCCACCCGTGAGCAGGCGGGTGATCGACCTCGGGACGAACTTCTCCACGTGCTGGCGCGGACCGTAATTGTTGGTGCAGCGGGTGATGGACGCGTCGAGTCCGTGGGTGCGGACGTAGGAACGGACGACCAGGTCGGCAGCGGCCTTCGACGCGGAGTAGGGATTGTTGGGCAGGAGCGGGGAATCCTCGGTCCAGCTCCCCTCGGACAGGGAGCCGTAGACCTCGTCCGTGGACACGTGCACCACACGCTCGACGCCACCGCCGAGACAGGCTTCCAACAGGTTCTGCGTGCCTTGGACGTTGACCCGCACGAACACCCCGGCCGCCTCCAAGGAGCGGTCGACGTGCGATTCGGCCGCGAAGTGCACGACGGCATCGTGGCCCGGGACGATGTCGCGCATCAGCGCGGGGTCGCATACGTCTCCCCGGACAAAGGTGAGCCGGGGGTGCTCGGCGGGCAGGTTGTCCCGGCGCCCCGCGTATCCCAGGGTGTCCAGCGCTGTGACGTCGATCCTGTCGAGCCCGGTGTAGCCACCCGCCAGCAGGGTGCGCGTGTAGTGCGATCCGATGAACCCGGCCGCCCCCGTCACCAGAACCCTCATCCGTGGACCTCCACCTTGCTGTCATCGCCGATGAAGAGGGTGCGCCGGTCCGTGACGGGCGATTCGGCCACCGACGCGCGGCGCCCAATCACCGAGCCGTGCACGCCGCTGACGCCGCGGACAGTGGCGCCCTCTGACACGATGGAATCCGTTACCCCCGCCCGCTCCAGGACACAGCCGTCACCGACCGAGGCGTAGGGCCCGACGACACTGTCAGAGATGATTGTCCCCGCCCCGATCACCGCGGGCCCGGTCAGGCGGGAGCGTATGACGCGGGTGCCCTCGCCCACGAAGACCGGGCCGACGATCCGGCTGTCCGGGTCCACCGCACCGAGGATCCGCGGTCTCAGGCTCGCCAACAGTTCGCGGTTGCAGTCCAGCACGTCCTGGACCCGCCCGGTGTCCCGCCAGAATCCCTGGTGAACGCTGGTGCGGACATCGTCTCCCCGGTCGACCATCCACTGGATCGCGTCGGTGATCTCCAGCTCACCGCGTTCACTCGGCGTGATCGCCGCGACCGCATCGTGCACGGCGGCGGTCAGGAAGTAGACACCGATCACAGCCAGATCGCTCACGGGGTGCTCGGGTTTCTCGACCAGCCGGAGCACACGGCCTTCGGAGTCCACCTCGGCGACCCCGAACTGGCGCGGGTCGTCGACCTTGCTCACGGCCAGGTGCGCGTCGCTGCGGTCGGCCCGGAAACGGTCGGCGATCTCGGTCAGCCCCCCGGCGAGCACGTTGTCCCCGAGATACATGACGAAGTCGTCGTCCCCGAGGAAACGGCGGGCGATCCGCACGCAGTGCGCCAGCCCGAGCGGCGCCTCCTGCCTGATGTAAGTGATGTCGACGCCGTGGGACGAACCGTCTCCCAGGGCCGCGCGGATGTCCTCCGAACGGTCGCCGACGACCACCGCGACCGAGGTGATCCCCAACTCTCGGACGCTGTCGATGACGTGGCCGAGGATCGGTCTGTTCGCCACCGGGACGAGCTGCTTGGGCATGGAGTGGCTGAACGGGCGCAGGCGCGTGCCTGACCCCCCGGACAGGACCAGGGCCTTCATGGAGTCCCCTTCTCGACTGGGCCGGATGCATCGTGGGCTGCTGCTTGCGCGGCCAACGGTGTCCGCACCCGCTCGCGCCCCTGTCGAGCACCGCTGGAAAAGGTTCGTGATCAGGCCGGTCCGCCGCGCGTACACCGGTTCTCTGACGCTTCTCTAGCCCGAGCACTGAGACTTCGGTGCACCGGCACGGACTGGGAAGGGAAAGATGCGCACGTACTCGCTGGTCGAAGCGTTCCTTCGACACGCCCGCGAACAGCCTCTGGCGCCGGCCCTGGTCTGGCGGGAAGAGGAGATCGGTTACGGCGATCTCCTCAGCCGGGCGAACTCGGTCGGTGCCCGGCTCAGGGCGATGGGTGTTCCGTCGAACGAACCCGTCTGCCTCCTCGCCACCAAGTCGCCGGAGGCGGTGGCGATGGTCCTGGCCTGCCTCATGGCGCGGCGCGCCTTTCTCATACCCCCGCCGGACCTGGGCGCCCGTGCGCTCCGTGGGCTGATCGACCTCAGCGGTTGCCGCGCGGTCCTCACCCCTGAGGGAACGCCACGGGACCGCGTGCCCGCGGGTGCGGGCGGTGCGGTGCCTCCGCTGCCCGAGGACACGTCGTTCATGCTGACCACGTCCGGTTCCACCGGGATGCCGAAGGTCGTGCCGCTGAGCGCCGGGGCTGTGGACCGGTTCATCCGGTGGGCCGGAGGAAGGTTTGCCCTGGGCCCCGGTTCGAGGGTGCTCAGCTACGCACCGCTCCACTTCGACCTGTGTCTTTTGGACGTGTGGGCGACCCTGGCCCACGGCGGTTGCTCGGTTCTGGTGGATCCCGGCCTGGCTGCCCGGGGTGACTACCTACTCGACCTCGTCACACGCTGGGAGGTCTCCACCGTGCAGGCGGTGCCCCTGTTCTACCGGCTGGTGGCCGACGCCGCTGCGGAACGACGGTCCCTACCCGGCGTGCGGCAGGCGATCCTTACCGGGGACAGCGTGCCCGGACCGCTCCGGCGCCGGATACCGGCCCTGCTGCCCAACGCTCGCCTCTACAACGTGTACGGGTGCACCGAGACCAACGACAGCCTCATCCACGAGATCGAACCCGGGGACGGGGGCGGCGCCCCTCTTCCGCTGGGCTCGCCCCTGCCCGGAGTCACCGTCGTGGTCGTGGACTCCGAAGACCGACCGCTCCGCGGCCCCGGTGTGGGGGAGCTGTGGGTGCGTACACCGTTCCAGACCTTGGGCTACCTGGGCCGGGCCAATGACCGGACGGTTTTCGCTGACGACCCGGGCTCTGGCAGGCGGAACGGCGGCCCCTTCTTCCGTACGGGTGACCTGGTCCGACGGGACGAGACGGGCCGGATCACCCTGGAAGGCCGCAGCGACTTCCACGTCAAGGTGCGCGGTGTGCGGGTCAACACCCAGGAAGTCGAGCACGTCCTGCTCCACCACCCCGACGTCGTCGAGGCCGTCGCCCTGGCCCGGCGGGATCCGGTCGCCGGCCGCCTGCTGCACCTCGTGGCCCGCAGGGCACCCGGGAGCGGACTCAACAGCCTCGTGCTGCGGCGCCACTGCGCCGCCAGGCTTCCTCGGGCGGCCCTGCCCTCCACCGTGCGGATCACGGACGATTCCCTGCCCCGTACCTCGACCGGTAAGCCCGACCGTGAGCGGATCGCACGGGTCTACTTCGAGCCCGATCGACCAAACGAACAAGGAGAACAGATATGAGGCACGCCGAGACGATCCGCGAGTTCGTGGTGGCGGAGTTCCTCCCGGACGTGAGCACCGGGGAACTGGAAATGGATCTCGACCTCCTGGAGAGCGGGATCGTTGACAGCCTGGGGCTGCTCAAGGTGATCGCCTGGTTAGAGGAGCGGTACGGCGTCTTGGCGGAGAACGAGGACCTGACCCCCGAACGGTTCCGGTCCGTCGCGTCCATCGCGGAGTTCCTCGAACAGGCGAACCGCGGCCCGTCGGAAGCGGAGTGACCCATGTCCGAGCTCATCGACGCACTCGTCAACGGGGGACGTCCCGTGGAGGAGGCGGAGTGGGACTCCTTCTGGGAGCGCTTGCGCTCCGGGAAGCCGGTCCCGGGTGAGGCTGCGGCGGTTCTGGCCGGCCTGTCGGCCCGCCGCCCCGGGGCCGACACCCTGTCCTCCCTGCTGGCCTCCTTGGACATGGACCGCCGCCTCGAGGAGGCCGGGCCGTTCCCTGACACGGTCAACATCGTCGGAACCGGTGGAGGTCCGCGCACTTTCAACGTGTCGGTCGCGGCGGCGTTCGTCGCCGCGGCGACGGGTGTGCGGGTCCTCAAGACCGGCTCCCGCGCCTATACGAGCGGGGTCGGGTCCGTCGACCTGCTCGGCTTCCTGGGGGTCCCCCTGACCACGTCCCACGACCGGACCCGGGAGTTCCTGGACCGTCACGGCCTGGCCTTCCCCAGCGGTTTCGTCTTCCCGAGGGAGCTGGCGCTCCTGGCGCGGAGCGTCTACCCGCTCGACATGCGCACGGTGGGGCGGTTCGTCAGCCGTGTCGGTCCCCTGCTGGCTGCGGTGCCCACCACGGCCCAGGTCACCGGGGTCAGCGAGCCCGCCCTGGCCGACCTCCTGCTCCACGTGGCGCGGGCGTCTGGGAGGGCGCTGTGGCTGTGCTCCAACGACCTCGGGGTGGACGAGCTGCTCAGCTTCCGCCCGAACACGGTGCGCGGCACCGGGGTGAACACGTACAACCTGGACGGCGGGGACCTCGGGCTCGGCCCCGGAAGCCTCGACGACCTGCGTCCCGTCGAAGGCCGGGAGGCGGTGGCCCGCGATTTCGTTCACCTGCTGGGCGGTGGCAGATCGCGCGCGGCGACGGAGACCGTCTGCCTGAACGCGGCCGCCCTGGCCCGCGCGAACGGGAACTCCGGGTCCTGGCCGGACCTGGTGGGTGCCGCGGCCGACGCCGTGTACAGCGGTGCGGCGGTCCGCCTCCTCCACGAACTCAGGGAAACGACCGGGACACGGCCCGGGCCCCCGCCTGTTCCGGAGGCCGCTTCGTGAACGGCTTCTTCACGGGCAGGCCGCCGGGGACGCCAGGGCTCGTCCTGTTCCTGAACGCGGGGGACCCGCCGTTGCGGGACCTGCCCCGTCTGGCGGAGGCGCTCGACACGCTGGGCGTGGACTGCCTCGAACTCGCCGTTCCCTTCCCGGACTCGGCCACCGACGGGCCCGTGATCCGCCGTTCCGCGCGCAGGGCACTGGCGGACGGGGCCGATCTCGACCGGGTCCTGGCCGCCGTCGAACGGATCCGGCCCCGGATGCGCCGGATGCGCATCGTGCTCCTGGCCGACTGGCGCCACACCGTGTGGCCCGTGGGCACCGGCGCCTTCGTCCGGCGGGTCCGTGACCAGGGGGCGGACGGGCTGCTCGTGCACGGGCTGCCGCCCCGGGGCCGCGACGCGTATTTGACCGCGGTACGTGAGACGGGCCTGCCCTCCGTCACGACCTGCTATGCGGGTTCCGACCCGGCGGTGGTGGCTAGGGCGGCGGCGGAGGCCACTGCCTTCGTCTACCTCGTCGCCTACTACGGCAGGAGCGGTGGCTCAGGACGTGTCGACCCCCGGAGCGTGGCGGCGACCGCGGTGGAGCTGCGAAAACGGACCGATGTTCCGATCGTGGTCGGGTTCGGAGTGTCAGGAGCCGCTGACACCGAACGCATGCACTGCCTGGGTGCCGACGCGGTGGTCGTCGGCAGCGCCGCGGTCGAGAGCGTGGAGAGGGCCCTGACTGAACGCCGTGACGTCGTGCCCGCGCTGGAAGACCTCGTCCGCCGGCTCCGCCCGCATTCGGCGGAGTCCCCGACCCCCGCCCGAACAGGCGCGGGCAGCTCTCAGGGAAAGGCCCACAGGAATGATCATCCGTGATCTGGAAAGCGCGAAAACCGTCGAGTGGGGCAACGGGCTCAGCCGCAGACTGCTCCTCGAAAGCGACGGCATGGGGTACTCGGTCACCGACACCATCGTCCGCGCGGGCACCAAGTCCCGCTTGGAGTACCGGAGTCACCTTGAGGCGTGCTACTGCATCGAGGGCTCGGGAGAGGTCGTCAGCGCCTCGGGCGACTCCCACTCGATCACGCCGGGCCGACTGTACGCGCTCGACCAGCACGAGGCGCACTACCTGATCGCGTCGCCCCACGCCGACCTGCGGCTCGTCTGCGTGTTCTCACCGGCGTTGACCGGAGACGAACGGCACGACCTCGACGCCGACGGTTTCTCCCACTACTGAACCATCTCCGACAGGAGTGAACGGATGTTTGATTGGAGCGCCGAGCAGCGGGCCCTGCGCGTGGGTCTGGAGCGCCTCGGCGATGAGTTGAGTGACGGCCACCTGGCACGCGAGGCGGACATGCGCTTTCCCGAAGGGCCTTGGAAGACCCTGTGCCGGAGTGGGCTGTTCGGCTTGCCCTTCGAGGCGCGATGGGGCGGTTCCGGCCAGAACTTGTTGACGACGATGTACGTCCTGGAAGGGCTGGGGCTGGTGTGCCGGGACCCCGGGTTGAACTTCTCCGCCGTCACCCACATGGTCAGCACCGGGATTCCGATCCAGAAGTTCGGCTCCCATCGCATCAAGGACGCCCACCTGCCCGGGGTGGTCGAGGGCCGCACGATCGGTGCACACGCGATCAGCGAGCGGGAGGCCGGTTCGGACGCGCTGGCCATGACCACCAGGGCCGTCCTCGACGGCGACGACTACGTGATCAGCGGTGCCAAAGCCTTCGTCACCAACGGGCCGGTGGCCGACCAGTTCGTGGTCTACGCCCGAACTGGCTCCGGGGGCGGCCCGCTCGGCCTCACCGCTTTCCTCGTCGGGGCCCGTACACCGGGCCTGCGTGTGGGGCCGCCCATGGCGAAGATGGGGTTGCGGACTTCCCCGCTGAGCGAACTGACGCTGGACGGGTGCCGGGTTCCCCGGGCAAACGTGATCGGGCGACCCGGGGCCGGATTCCTCATCCTGGACCACGTGATGCGGTGGGAGGTGCTCTGCTCCTTCGTCACGACTGTGGGAGAGATGCAGCACCGGCTGGACCGCTGTGTCGAGTACGCCCGCACCCGGAGCCAGTTCGGATCCCCGATCGGGTCCTTCCAGGCTGTGTCCCACAAGATCGTCGACATGAGGATCGGCGTGGACACCGCACGCCAGTGGCTCTACCGGACCGCGGAGCGGATGATCCGGGGCGAGGACGTCACCGCGGACGTCGCCATAGCCAAGCTCGTGACGAGCGAGAACAACGTCTCCTCCGCGCTGGCCGCCGTCCAGGTCTTCGGAGGGAACGGATACCTGAGCGAGTCAGGTCTGGAGAAGGACGTCAGGGCCGCGGTAGCCGGGACGATCTACTCGGGCACCACGGAGATCCAGCGGAGCCGGGTCGCGGCCGCACTCGGGCTGCACGGGGGCACAGGCGGACGCGGGCGTCGCGAACCCGGACGTCAACGGCGGGACCCCGGCCCGGGGACGGGGCGTGAGCCGGTATGAGCCCCGACACGTCACGGACCCCGCCCTCCCCGGAGTCGCTGAGGGCGACCGATTTCCTCGACCACGACAGCGCGGAGGTCGGCGCCTTCGTGGCGGCCGCGCTCTCCCCTGGCTCCAACACACCGACCCGGCGCGCCGTGGACCTCTACTACCGCGTGCGGGACGGCATCCGCTACGAGGTCTACGGGGCGGACCTGTCCAGGGAAGGGCTGCGGGCGAGCAGCGTCGTCAGGTCCGGCTCCGGCATGTGTCTGCACAAGTCGGTCCTGTACGCGGCGTGCCTGCGCCGCGTCGGGGTGCCGAGCCGCCTGGTACTCACGGACGTGCGCAACCACCTGTCATCGCTCCGGCTCCGGAGCCTGGTCGGCGGGGACGTCTTCCACCAACACTGCCTGACCGCCCTCCACCTCCGGGGGAGATGGCTCACGGTGACCCCGGTGTTCAACCGTGTGCTCTGCGCGCTTTACAGGATGCGGCCGCTGGAGTTCGACGGAACGGCCGACAGCGTCCACCACCCCTACCCCGGCGCGGAAGGCGGGGGCATGGAGTTCCTGCGTACTCACGGCACCTTCGAGGACCTTCCCCACACGATGGTCCTCCGCGACCTCCGCCAGGCCCACCCCGGTCTCTTCCCCGGCGCGGGCGTGGCCGTGGCACCGGGCAGCCTGGCGGACGAGGCCGAGCCCCCGGGGCCGAGGCCGTGATCATCAAGGTGTGCGGGGCCGCCACCGAACAGGACGTGGCCTCCGCGGCGGGGGCCGATCTCGTCGGTCTCTGGCACGCCGTCCCCGGCGGACACGCGAACCTCGGTCTGTCCCGGCTGATCGGTGTCGCGGCGGCCGTGCTGCGTGATCGCCGCGCGCGCCCGGTCCTGGTGACCTTCGAGGCCGATCCCGGGCGGCTGTCGCAGGCGGTGGCCGACTCCGGGGCCTCCTGGGTCCAACTGCACGGATACCAGCCGCCCGGCACGGTCCGCGTGCTCAGACGCATCGCGCCGCGGGGGACGACTCTCATGAAGGTCCTGCACGTGCAGGGCGGGCGGTGCCAGGAACAGCCCCTGATCGAGTCCTACCAGCGGGCGGGGACGGATGTCTTCCTCATCGACGCGGTGACCGGGGACGGGCGCGTCGGAAGCACCGCGTCGCCCCTCGACCCGGTGGCGGTACTGGCCCTGGCCGACCACGTCCGCCTCCCGTTCATGCTGGCGGGAGGGCTGGGACCCGAGTCGAGGGAGCGCCTGCGAGACGTGGTGGCGCACCCGCGTTTCCTCGGAATCGACGTGGACTCGGCGGTCAGGGGCGGTGACGGCCGTATCCGGCGGGACCGCGTAAGGGACCTGCTGCACGCATGGCGCGAAGGCCGGAACGGGGGCGGTCCGGTATGACGTCCCGGTTCATCGAGGCCTTGGTCGGCTCTGACCGGCCGGTGGTGATGGAGGTCAAGCTTCGCGCCTCCGATGGTTCCGAACTCCTGGGCGGCCGGACGGTCGCCCAGACCGTCGCCGCCTACGAAACCGCGGGGGCGCCGTGCTTGTCCGTGGTCACCGGCCGATGGTTCGGGGGGACCGAGGAACTCCTGGCGGAGGTGGCGGGGCTGACCGCGTTGCCGATCCTGCGCAAGGACTTCGTCACCTCCGAAACCGGCCTGGCCAGGTCCAGGGACCTGGGCGCGTCCGCCGTCCTGCTCACCTCGGCGCTTCTCGCGCGTTCCACCCTGGGCCGCCTGGTCGACCAGGCGCTGGGTCTGGGCCTCACCCCATTCGTCGAGGTCGTGAGCGAGGAGGAGGCGCTGCACGTCCCCCGTGCCGGGGAATGCGTGGTCGCCGTGAACAACAAGGACATTCGTGCGCGAGAACAGGGGGCGGCGGAACTGGAACGCAGCAGGAACCTGCTCGCCGCTGTGAGACGCGGGGGCACACCGTGCCCCGTGAGCGCGAGCGGGCTTGAACGCCCCTCTGACGCCGCGGAGATGTTGGAACGGGGATACGCGGGGCTGTTGGTCGGTACGGGCCTGTTGAGGCGCGCGACCCCGCGGGACTGGTGCCAGGAGTTCGACCGTCTCCGGACGGCGACCTGTCCGGCGGCTCCGCCGCCGCGCCCCCGGCGCCAGGCACCGAGAACCGGCTTGTCATCCACACGACGAGATCCAGGGAGTTATCCATGACGATTCTGATCACCGGAGCCACGGGAAGAGTGGGCCGACGGGTGGTGGACGCGGTCCTGCGTTCGGGAGAGAGGGTGCGGGCGCTGACCCGGGACCCCGAGAACGCTCGACTGCCCGTGGGCGTCGAGGTCGTTCGCGGTGACCTCAAACGGCCGGAAGGCTTGGCCGCCGCTCTGGCCGGGGTCGACCGCCTCTATCTGTTTCCCGAGCCCTCGACCGCACGGGCGGTGGTGCGGGCCGCGGTCGAAGCCGGGGTCCGGCGGATCGTGGTGCTGTCTTCCTCCTCGGTGCTGGACGAGAGCGGGGACAACCACAGCGGCGAGTACCACCGGGTCGTGGAACGGGCGGTGGCGGAGTCCGGTGCCGCGTGGACGTTCGTGCGCCCCGACGAGTTCGCCGGGAACGTCCTGTGGAAGTGGGGCGCCTCCATCCGCACGGAGGGCGTGGTGCGCGCACCGTACGCCGACGCCGTGCGCGTGCTGATCCACGAGGCCGACGTGGGGGAGGTCGCGGCGGCCGCCCTGCTGGAGGAGGGGCACGAAGGTCGTGCCTATCTGATCACCGGACCCGAAGCCCTGACTCAGGCCGAGCAGGTGCGCGTAATCGGGGAAGCGCTGGGGCGGGACGTCCGTTTCGAGGAGCTCACCCACGAGCAGGGGCGCGCGGCCATGCTCGGCTCGATGCCGGAGCCGGTGGTCGACATGGTGCTCGGCTACCTGGCCGAGGCGGTGCACTCCCCGCCCCGGGTGTCGCCCGTGGTGGAGGAAGTCTTGCGCAGGCCCGCGCGCACGTTCAAGCAGTGGGTCGAGGACCACAGGTCTGACTTCGTCTGAGCCCCGCCCGGCCCCCGTCACCAGAACTCAGGAAGAGGCCATGCGTACAGAAGACCACAACATCCAGGAACCCGCGGGGACCGCGGCGAACGCACAGGTCGTGGTAGCGGCTATGGGGCCGCCGGAGGGCATGGCCCTGCGCCCGGCCCCTATGCCCCGCCCCGGTCGCGGCCGGGTCGTCGTGGAGGTCGAGGCCGCCGGGATCTCCTACGCGGAGGTGCAGATGCTCGGACGCCTGCACCCCTTCCCGCCCGGTTTCCCCTTCGTCCCCGGCTACGACCTGGTCGGCCGGGTCACCGAGGGGGGGAGGGGGGTCGTCGGGGTCCGGCCCGGTGACCGAGTGGCGGCCATGCCCAGGAAGGGGGCGTGGACCCGGTTCGCGGAGGTGCCTGCGAAGTGCCTCGCCCCGGTGCCCGAGGGGATCGACCCGGCGGAGGCCGTCGCGCTGGTGACCAACGGGGTGACCGCGTGGCAGATGCTGCACCGCCTCGCCCGAGTCAGGGCCGGCCAGAGCGTGCTGGTACACGGAGCCTCGGGCGGTGTCGGGACGTTGCTCACCGCCTTGGCGGTCCGGCACGGGATCCACGTGATCGGCACGGCCTCCCCAGGCAAACACGAACAGGTCCGGGCACTGGGCGCCCATCCCCTGGACTACCGCGCACCCGATCTCCCCGACCGGGTGCGCGAGCTGGCCCCGGGCGGGTTGGCGGCCGTGTTCGACCACATCGGAGGCCCCGGCCTTGACCAGGGCTGGTCGATGCTGGCACCGGGCGGAGTCCTGGTCTCCTTCGACTCATCGGTGTCCGGCTACTCGCCGGGCCAGTGGTTCCGACCGCACGTCCCCGCGATGCGGCGGGCCCTCGTGTGGAATCTCAAACGCCTGTTGGGCCTGACCGGTGGACGGCGGATGTCCATGTACTACGTCAAGCCCGGAGCGGCGTTCCGGGCGGACCTGGGCGCCATGTACCGGCTGGCCCTCTCCGGTGACCTGCGGCCCCCGGTCGCCCAGCGGTACGCGCTCTCGGAGGCGGGTACGGCGACGCGTCGTCTCATGGACGGCGGCGTGGTCGGAAAACTCGTGCTCGTTCCCTGAGCGCGAACGCCCCCTTCCGTATGTTCCCAACCACCAGTACAGAATCACGAGGAGTCGTCATGTCGAAGACGGAGAACAACGCGAGCGTGACCGATCGGAACAAGGAGTTGTGCCTGAGCATGGTCGCGGCCTGGAACCGCTGGGATATCCACGGTGTCATCAAGCACTGGGCGGATGACGTCGTCCACTACTCCGAGGACCAGCCGGTGGACTCCGGTGAAATGATCCAGCGAATGGAGGCGGGGCTGCGCGCCTTTCCCGACCTGCACCTGGACGTGCGCAGTATCATCGCCGAAGGCGACCGGGTGACCCTGCGGATCACGGTGACCGCCACCAACAAGGACGAATTCCTCGGTGAGCCCGCCACTGGGCGCGGGGTTCGTTGGTTCATGGTCGAGGAACTGCGATTCGTGGACGGGAAGGTCGTCGAGCACTGGGACGTCTTCAACTACCTGCCTATGCTCAAAGACCTCGGAAAGGTACCAGCCGATCTGATGTGAGGCACCCGGGCCCCGACGGGGAACGCAGCCTGCCGGCTTTCGTGGCGACAGGTCGCGTTCCCCGTACGTCCGGGCCTCTCCCCGCTGATCAGAAGGCCAGGTGCGGTTCGCTCTCCTCGCGTCGCGGCTTCGGCATGATGTCGAGGGCGGGGTCGGAGGCCAGGACGGCCTGGTGGAGTCTCCGCAGTCGCGGAGACGGCTCCAGGCCGAGTTCGGCTATGAACCGGTCGCGCAGCGCCTGGTAGATCTCCAGCGCCTGCCACTGGCGGCCCGACCGGCACATGGCCACGATGTGGTGGGCGTGCAGCCCCTCGTGGAGAGGGTGGCGGGCCGTCAGCGCGGTCAGCTCGGTCAGTAGTTCGGCGTGGCGCCCGAGCCGCAGGTCAGCCTTGATTCGGTGCTCCAAGGTGCTGAGACGACTCTCCTGGAGGCGCATGGCCTCGATTTCCAGGACCGGTCCTTTGCCGACGTCCACGAGCACCGCCCCCCGCCACATGGCCAGAGCGCGGTCGAACAGCTCCGAGGCCCGGACGTCCTTCCCCGCCTCGGCCGAGCCGAGGCCCTCCGACACCAGCCGCTCGTACCCGCGTACGTCCACTGCCGAGGGGTCGATGTTCAACCGGTAACCGCCGTGCTGGGTGACCAGAACGCTCTTGGGGCCCGGCCCCGACCGCTGGTCGAGGGCCGCGCCGAGGTGGCGCCGGATCTGGAGGATATAGGTCTGCAGTGTGGTCAGGGCGCTGCGGGGGAGCTCTGTTCCCCACAGTTCTTCCATGAGAGTGGAGGCGGTGATTACCTGGTTCGGATTGAGTGCGAGTATCGACAGCACCTGTCGAGGTTTTCCCGCGGTTGGCAGAAATGATTTTCCATTGATCTCGGCCTCCAGAGGGCCAAGGACCCTTATTTCCATGGCTTTCTCCTGTCAGATCTGGCTGCCCTGCGACAGCTAAATGTTCCACTCGGGGAGCGGTGGAGTCTAGAGACCGATGACGGAGTCCGCCAGGAGAGATGACTGCCTTTCATATGAAAAATTCACGAAAGGATGAGTGCGGTCGCACTTGCTCTTCCCGTCGTGGCTGGTCAATGATTCTGGTGCGACTCAGCCCCACCGGACGTCCGGGGCGGAACCCATGACGAAGAGAACGAGGAGGGAGCGAAACCATGAGCCCGATCGAACCGTACGCCGAGAGCGGCGAAATCCTGATCGAGAACCTTGACGGGAATGCTTACGAGGAGGCTGCGAGCGGTATGTGCCTCTGTTGGAACGAGGCTGTTCTGGACGCCTGACCGCATTGGTCCGTCCTCGGATGACGTTCACCGCTGCCGCTTTGGAGCTGCCAATGACGAACAGACAACTCCCGCCGGGAGCACTGACCGACGATGGGGCGGCCGTGCCGGACCGAAGCGGGTCCGGCATCGCCTTCCGGCCCCATTTCCGGGCTGAGGTCGTACCAGAGGAAGGGGTGTATCTCGTGTCCGAGAACGGGACCACCCTCCTGCGCGGCACCGGTGTCAACGAACTAGCGGTGCTCCTGGACGGGACCCGTGACAGGGGCGTGCTCGTCCGGGACGCCGCGTCGGCGATGTCCGCTGAGGCGGTCGCCGCTGCGGTGGACCGGTTGGTGGCAGCGGGGGTCGTCCACGAGCCGGGCGCACAGGACGCCCCGGGCCCGGCGTCCGCCGCCGAGCGCGCCTACTGGTCACTGGCCGGGCTGGACGCGGTCGGGCCGGCCGCCCGGCCGCCCGGACCCGGGGTGGCGGTCACAGCCCTGGGAAGTGAGATCGGAGCGGAGGGACTCCGGGCCGCGTTGCGTGCTTCCGGAGCGCTAGCGGAAGGCCCCGAGTCAGCGGGGGCCGAGCTGACGGTCGTGCTCTGCGAGGACTACCTCAGCCCCAGGCTCGGGGAAGTGGACCGGGAGCACCGTGCGGCCGGTCGCCCCTGGCTCCTCGCTCGGCCGGACGGCGCCCATCCGTGGATCGGTCCCGTCTTCCAGCCGGGGGAGGGTCCGTGCTGGTGGTGCCTGGAACATCCCTTGCGTCACAACCGGCCGACGGAGGCGCACCTGCGTTCGGTCCTCGCCCGGACCGAGCCCGTCTCGGGGCCACCCACTGGGCTCGCCCCGGTGTCCGCAGCCGCAGCCCAGCTGATTGCCGCGGAGGCACTGAAGTGGGTGGCGGGATACCGGTACCCGGGGCAGAACGCGGTCTGGACGCTGGACAGCCTGTCCCTCACCGGTCGGCGCCACGAGGTCCGCCGCCGACCGCAGTGCAGCGCGTGCGGCGATCCCGGCCTGATCGCCGAGCGCGATCGGTCACCTATGAAGTTCGCCTCCCGAGTCAAGAGGTACCGGGAGGCCGGGGACCGGTCCCTGCCTCCGCAACAGCTCCTGGACCGTTATGAACACCTGGTCAGCCCGATTACGGGCGTGGTTCGCGACATCCAGCGAGACCGGAGGGGGCCGCGCTTCCTGAACTGCTTCCACTCCGGTCACAATCCCGTGGTCGGTTCCCCGACGCTGGGAACGGTTCGGGCCGGGCTGCGCGGCCGGAGCTCGGGCAAGGGGGCGACTGAGATACAGGCACGGGTGAGCGCCCTTTGCGAGGCGGTCGAACGGCACAGCGGGTTCTTCCACGGTGACGAGGAGACCGTGCCAGGCGACTACCGGTCCCTCGCCGGGGACGCGGTGCACCCGGACGAGGTCCAGCTGTTCCACCCCCGGCAGTTCGCCGGGCGCCGGGAGTGGAATGCCGCACACGGTGCCTTCCACCAGGTCTGCGACCCCTTCGAGGAGGACCAGGAGATCAGCTGGACCCCGGTGTGGTCGCACACCGCCCAGCGGCACCGGCTGCTCCCCACGTCCTTGCTGTACTACAACGCGCCCGCTCACAACGGACGCAGGTACTGCTGGGCGCACTCCAACGGCACCGCGGCGGGGGCGTGCAGGGAGGAGGCCGTCGTGCAGGGGTTCCTCGAACTCGTCGAGCGCGACGCCGTGGCCCTGTGGTGGTACAACCGCCTCCGGCAGCCCGGGGTGGACCTGGGCTCCTTCAAGGACCCCTGGATCGACGAGCTGGTGTCTGTCCACCGCGGCCTGGACAGGCGTGTCTGGGCGCTGGACATTACCAGTGACCTCGGCATCCCGACCATGGCGGCGCTCTCCCGGCGGATCGACAAACCGGCCCAGGACATCGTGCTCGGCTTCGGCTCCCACTTCGACGCCGGAATCGCCCTGCGGCGCGCCCTGAGCGAGCTCAACCAGATGCTTCCGCCGGTGGCCCGGGCCCGCGAGGACGGTTCCGGATACGCTCTGGTCGACCCTGACGTACTGGACTGGTGGTGTCGGGCGACCGTCGGGAGCGACCCCCACCTGATCCCCGACCCGGGGGAAGACGCCAGGACACCGGACCACTTCCCTCACGAACCCCGTGACGACCTGCGAGACGACGTGGACGCGTCGGGTGAGCTCGTCCGGGGGCTCGGTATGGAACTGCTGGTCCTGGACCAGACCCGGCCCGACATCGGTCTGCCCGTGGTCCGGGTACTGGTGCCGGGGCTCCGCCCGTTCTGGGCCCGGTTCGGCCCCGGCCGCCTGTACGACGTCCCGGTACGCCTGGGGCGCCTCCCCGAGCCGACGGCCTACGCGGACCTGAACCCCGTCCCCCTTTTCATGTGAGGACCGGGTCGGCTCCGGTGAGCCGGACCGGGCCCCGACCGATCGGGGCCCGGTCCGGCTCAGCCGACCGGTGCCGTGTGACCCACTGTCTGTAGGTACTCCTCGAACGTCAGCAGCGAGGGCCTCCGGGCTCGGAGCGCGGACATGTCGGCCCGGTAACCGAACTCCTGGAACCACTCGAACATGAGAGCGATCTCGCTTGAGTAGGGGATACGGGGATTGGCCGCCACCGCGTCGGCGGGCAGTTCCTCGAACCTCGTGGGCTCCCCGGTGACGTGCTGGAATACCCGGGCGATCTGATCTGCGGTCAACTCGTCCCCCGCCAGCTCCACACTGGCGCCCAGGTATTCCTCCCTGCTCTCGAAGGCGTCAGCCGCGAAGGCGCCGATATCCTGCGTGGCGACCAGCTGGACCCGGGTGTCAGGGTGAAGGGCGAGGGAGAGGACGTTGCCGTCCTCGCCGCGGCGCGGCCCGTTCCGGACGAAGTTGTCCATGAAGAACGTGGGCCGCACCACCGTCGTGGGCACGTCCAGCGACCTCAAGCACCGCTCGATGGTCCACTTGGACTCGAAATGCGGGACACCGCTGCGGCGCTCGGCACCCCCCACCGAGCTGTAGACCACGTGGCCCACCCCGGTTTCCTTCGCGGCCCGGGCCACGGCCTTGCCCTGGCGGATCTCACCGCCGATTCCGGACGGCGTCATGAACGTCTGCACACTGAACACCCCGTCCACGCCGGTCATCGCCCGGATGACCGACGAGGTGTCGTCGAGGTCGCCCCGGACGACGTCGGCCCCGGCCTCGGCGAGCCGTCGCGCCGCCGCCGATTCCGGGGTCCGCGTGAGCACGCGGACACGGTGGCCCCGGCCGAGGAGCTCACGCGCCGTCGCACCGCCCTGGAGCCCGGTCGCGCCGAGGACGAGGATGGTCATCTTCGCACTGGTCATGTGGCCCTACCTGCTTTCTTGGGTTCGTCGCCGGTCATCGGAAGAGGCTTGCGTTCTCCCGCGCCCACTCCCGAAAAGCGCGTGGCGGGCGGCCGGTGAGCCGCTCGACCGTGTCCTTGGTCCGGGCCCAGGGGACCTGGGGGCTGTGCAGGGCGCGGACGTTGGTGATCGCTGCCTCCCGGTCACCCGTGATCGAAGTGAAGACGTCCACGACCCGCTCCGGCGGGGCGACCTCGAAGCCCAGGTCCCGACCGAGCACCTCACCGATAACGGTGGCCTGTTCTGCGGAGGTGATGACCTCCGGGCCGGTCAGCTCGTACGAGCGGCCCTCGTGCCCCTCGCCAGTGAGGACGGCCACCGCGGCCGCGGCGATGTCGGACTCGTCGATCGGGGCGCCCGGCTGGTTGCCGATGAGGCAGCGGACCACCCCCGTCTCCCTGATGCCCTCGGCCCACCACGTCGAGTTGGAGTGGAACGGGCCGGGGCGCAGGAAGGTCCAGGGCACCCCGATACCGCGGACGGCCTTCTCAGCACGGCGGTGGTCGTCGGCGATGCCGTGCTCCAACGGATGCAGCACGGAGGCCGAGGACAGCAGGACGATGTGCTCCAGACGGCCTTCCCGGACGTGGGCGGAGCCGGTGAGCGCTTCGGCGAGGGCGGCGGCCTGGCCCGCGACGTCACCACTCAGGATGACGAAGACCGACCGCACCCCCTCCAGTGCCGCCACGAACCGGGCCCCGTCCGAGACCGAGCCCCGAAGCACCTCCACCTTCTCCGGCAACGCGGCGCGTTCGGGCGTGCGGCTCAGCGCCCGTACCCGGCGGCCCTGTTCCACCAGTTCTTCGACGACGGGGCGGCCGACCGTGCCGGTCGCACCCAGGACCAGGATCATCGCTCTCTCCCTCGCTGACGGGACCGGGGCGCCGTCGCCCCGGGAGGGTTGCCACCGGCTCTCGCGGGGCTCACGGACGCCAGCCCTGCGGCTCGGGCCACGGGGAACCCAGCTGGCGGTAGGTGCCCTGGTAGTCGGGCCAGTCGCGGTGGTCCCGGATCTTGCCGTCCACGAACCGGATCAGGTGGATCTGCTCGCCGGAGAACACCCGTCCCGTGGCGGGCATTCCGACGAGGTTGCCGACATGACGCCCGTACAGCACCAGGTTCGCGCGCACCCAGTCGCCCCGCTCCTCCAGGGAGACCTCCTCCAGTCGGGCCTCCTCGGAGAAGGTCATCCGCAGCCACTTGACCGCCATGGCGAAAGAGGCGGGGCCGACGAGGTCCATGTGCTCGATGGACGCCGGGTTCAGATACTCGGGGTGGATGTACTCGGCCACGTCGTCGGTCTCGCCCGTGTTGTACGCCCTGACCATGCGGCGCACCGCGTCGAACTTCGCTGACATATTTTCCTCGATTCGGGGAGGGGAATTTCTTAATGAGATACTGCGCTCCGGTGAATGTGAATGCAAGGGGTTGCTGTCTTATTTTTTCTCCCTCCACTGCCGCATTAATGGTTTTCTAACAGCACTCCACTCGGGCTCTACTGGGGGCCAGGCATTTTTGGGAAAGATGGTGAATGGAAAAGAATGGGTATTCGTTTCTGGTTGGGCAGCCGTATTTTTCTGCGGTGTCCGGGTACTTGGGAGGAAGACGTGGACAGGGCGACATACAAAGGGGAAGTCACCAGCGCGTTCAATGAGGCGGCCGCGCGCTACGACCGCCTCGGGGTCGAGTTCTTCACCCCGATGGCGAGGCGTCTGGTCGACCACGCGCGGCCCGAGCCGGGGGACCGGGTCCTCGACATCGGATGCGGCGCGGGTGCGTCCGTTTTCCCCGCCGCGGACCGGGTCGGCCCCCGGGGAAGTGTCCTGGGGATCGACATCGCGTCCGCGATGGTGGAGCAGACCGTGGAACAGGCCCGAGCCCAGGGCCGGGACAACGTCACTGCGCGTGTCATGGACGCCGAGCGCCCGGACCTGCCGGAGCGCTCCTTCGACGTGGTGATGGGCGGTTACAGCGTCATCTTCCTGCCGGACGCGCCGGCCGCCCTGAGCCGCTACGTCCCCCTGACAGCTGACGGCGGGCGGCTGGCCTTCAGCACCCCGGTCTTCGACTCCGGCACCTTCCCGTTCCTGCCCCCGGTCTTCACCGACCTCATCCCGCGGTCGCTCCTGCGCGACCTTCCGCCGGAGTGGCACCCCGAACGGCTCCAACAGCGCTTCAACTCCTGGTTGGAGGACCCTGAGGACCTGGTCCGGGCGGTCGAGTCGGCCGGATACCGCGAGGTGAGCGTCGTCGACGAACAGATCGACATGGTCGCGCGGTCGGGGGAGGCGTGGGTCGACTGGTCGCACACACAGGGGATGCGCCTGCTGTGGGAGCACCTCGCGGAGGCCCAGAGCCGGGAGTTGCGGCGGACCCTCATCACCGGCCTGGACGCCATGCGTTCTGGTGACGGGCCCCTGACCATCGAGGTTCCGGTCCGCTACGTCACCGCACGCGTGCCGCGGTAGACGGAACGCGGCCTCCGGACGGCGGATTCCGCCGTCCGGAGGCCGCGTTCCGCTTCCTCCGGTATGCCGGCGTCAGTGGCAGACCGCGACGTTCAGTGCACGGATCACGGCCTTCTCCTGGGCCTCATCGAACTCCTGGTCCAGGGTGATGGAGCACTGGATACGTCGGGCGCCATCCCGCGTCGTGGCCGCGAACGTCGCGTAGCCGGGGATTCCGGCGCCGTGTCCCCAGAGGTCGAGATCTGTGTCGTTGGCGAGGCGCATCAACCCCAGGCCGTAGCCGATGCCCATGGGCAGGTCGTGAATCATCTCCTCTGGCAGGGGCGTGGTCATCTCGGAGAGCTCGTTGGTGCTGAGAAGGGTTCCGTCGAAGAGAGCCACCAGGAAGCGGTCCAGGTCGCTCGTTGTGGAGATGATCTCGCCCGCGCACCCGGCCTCGGATGGGTTCATGACGGTGACGTCCACGGACGAGCCACCGATCTGCATGTAGCCGCGCGCGTGCGGCTCGGGTACGTTCTCGTCGTCACCGGGCAGGTGCGTGTTACTCAGACCTAGCCGGTCGATGACGCGCTCACGGATTTCCGTTGAGTACGAGCGGCCGGTCAGCTTCTCGATGAGGAGCCCGATGACGAAGTAGTTGGTGTTGCAGTACTGGAACTCGCTGCCGGGCTCGAACCCCAGTGGCTTGCCCGTCGCGATGGCGATGAGGTCCCGGGGGTCGTAGTGGTTGTGGCGGTCGCGTAGGAAGCGGTCCCCGGGCTTCTGGAAGGCGTCGGAGTAGTTGTACAGGCCGCTCGTGTGCTGGAGGAGGTTCCGGACGGTGATCCGGTGCCCCTCCGGCAGGAGCTCCGGCAGGTGCTGATCGACCTTGTCGTCCAGCTTCAGGAGCCCTTCGGCGACCAGCTGGAGGACCACGGTTGACACGAAGGTCTTGGTGATGCAGGAGATACGGAAGTGCCCGTCGGCGGGGACCGGTTCGTCGGTGCCCAGCTTCGCGGTACCCGAGGTGACCGTGAACTGGTGGCCCTCCTTGGTGACGCGGAACTGCACACCGGCGGCGCCGGTCGCCACTATCTCGTCGATCGCGCGCTGCGTGGCCTCTTCGTGCGTGATCGCGTGCTGTCCCGCGCTCGTAGCTGCTGTCGCCATGTTCCGGCTCCCGTTCGTCGGTTGCTGCCCGGCCCCGTCCGCCTCGGTGAGGGCGGACAGGGCCGACGCTTGCTCCAGGTAAGGATCACCACGGCTTCTGGAAGGGCGGCAGGAAACCGCTGGAGCCTCGAAGGTGCGGGCCCCGACCGGGCTCGACCCTGTTTCAAGCGCAGCGATCTAGCTTCTGGGCATGGTTACTTCTTCTGACAGAACGCACGCCCGTGCCGTGGTCGTCACGGGCGGGGGAACCGGTATCGGCAGGGCAGCCGCGTGCGCCTTCGCCGAGAGGGGAGACCGTGTCCTGGTCGTCGGGCGCTCCGAGCCGACGCTCCGGGAGACCGCCGACACACACCCTCGGATTCTGCACCTGGTAGCGGACATCTGCGAGCCGCAGGGGCCGGGGACCGTAGTCGATACCGCCCTGGAGCGCCTGGGCGGGCTGGACGTTCTGGTCAACAACGCGGCGACCGCGAGTTTCGCGGACCTCCCGGGCTTGGAGCACGAGAGCGTCCAGGCCCAGGTGCAGACTAACCTGGTGGCCCCGATCCTGCTCACCCAGAAAGCGCTCAAAGCCCTGGAGGCCTCCGGGGGAGTGGTGGTCAACGTCGGCTCCGCCGGGGCGCTCGGTCTGCGCAGTCTGCCGGGCAACGCCGTCTACGGCGCCACCAAAGCCGCCCTGGACCACCTGACCCGCACCTGGGCAGTGGAACTGGCGGACCGGGGCGTACGCGTGGTGGGTATCGCTCCGGGTCTGATCGACACGGGTGTCGGAGTCCGAGCCGGAATGACCCGGGAAGCCTACGACGACTTCCTGGCGGGGATGACACCGCGTATCCCGTCGGGCAGGGTCGGTGCGCCGGAGGAGATCGGGAACTGGGTCGTCCGGTTGTCGGAGCCCGAAGCCTCCTACGTGAACGGCACGGTGGTGACCATTGACGGAGGGTTGTCAGTGACCTGACCTGTGACGGCGGGGGAAGGAGAGGCGGGTGGGCCCGGGGCGCCCGGGAAAAGGTTTCCACACCCGCTTCCGACGCTGTTCCCGTCGACGGTGTATTGGTGGATGCTTAGGTGCTGAAGCACCGTTTCCGGTGCGCGCAATTCAGTGTCCGCCCGCCCCGGACACGCCTCAGGACGGTTGACTCGGAGGAATCTTGAGCTCCATTCCCTCGTCTGCTGACAGAGGAGCACCGAACAGGCCTCAGTACCAGGAGGTCGTGCGTGGGACGGAACCCGAACCCCGTATGGCGAAAGCCATCACCATGGTGGTCATTCTCGGTTTCTTCGGTGTGGCGGTCTCCTATCTTCCGCGTGGAGACGTCTCCTCGGGAGGGGCCTCCGGGGCGATCCCCGCGGCGCTGTCGTTACTCGCACTGCTGCTGTGCCTTCAGATGCTGCACTCCTTCCCCTCCCTAGCGCCGCGGCTGAGCCACTACCGGTACCTGACACTGGGCACCCAAGCCCTGCTCACCTACCTCCCGTTCCTGGTGTTCGGGGAGGCGTGGCTGGGCATGCCTGGTTTCCTCGCGGCCTCGTTCCTGCTCATCCTGCGCGCACCGCTCTCGTGGGTCCTGGTGGGAGCCACCACGTTCAGCATGCAGATGATTCACTTCCTGTTGGGCTTCTCCCCCGGAGAACTCGCTTACAGCACGGTGTCCACCTTGATGACCTGCATGGTCGTTTACTCGTTGAGCAAGCTCTCCGACCTGGTGACGGAGACGCACAGGTCCAGGACCGACCTGGCCCACCTGGTCCTGGTCCGGGAACGGCTGCGGTTCGCCCGGGACCTCCACGACCTGCTGGGATACAGCCTGTCCAGCCTGACCCTCCAGTGCGAGCTCGCCTCCCGCCTGATCAGTACGCAACCCGAGCGTGCCCACCGCGAGCTTGCCAAAGCCCTCGAATCCGCCCGAGGCGCCCTGGCCGACGTCCGGTCTGTCGCGGAGGGCCTCCGCAGCATGTCCCTGGACTCGGAGGTGGCCTCGGCCGCCTCGATCCTGGCGGCGGCCGGCATACGGTCGACGATTTCCATGGATGTGCCCGAGGGAAGTCTCACCGACCGGAGTGAGACGGTCCTGGCCATCGTCCTCAGGGAGGCCGTCACTAACGTCCTTCGCCACAGCAGGGCCGAGGTCTGCGAGATCCGGGTCGAGTGCTCGGAGGGCCGTGCCTGGCTGACCGTCGTCAACGACGGCCTGGCCCGCCGGGGTCCCAACCACCTGAACGAGGACCGGGGCGACAGCGGGCACCTCGGTGGTACCGGGATAAGCAACCTCACCGCACGGGTGAAGGCCCTGGGCGGGACCCTGACCGCGAAGCCGTGCGGTGGTGACACCTATCGGCTGTCGGCGGAACTGCCCGTGTCCCCCGCGGTACCGGAGAACGGCGGTCTCCGTGGCCAGCCCGTGTGAGATGGCCGGACGGGGCCCGACTGCAACGGGCGCGCGTCCGTTCGTCTTCTAGCGGGGGTCCAGGCCCGTGGCCCACCGTCGAAAGGGTTCTTGCAGGATCGACGGTTCCCAGGAGAGGTCATGGTCACTTTCGTCAACAGGTTTGAGGTCAGCGGTCCGGTGGCGGAGTTCGAGCGCGCCTTCGAGGCGACCTCGGATTTCTTCCGCGCACAGCCCGGTTTCGTCAGCCACAGGATGCTCCGGCACCTGGACCGCCCCGGCCACTACGTCAACCTGGCCGAGTGGCGGGACGTCGACTCCTTCCGCAAGGCCGTGGGGCACCCCGACTTCGAACCGCACGCGCGAATCCTGCGCGCCCTCGCCACAAGCGCACCTGGCCTCTACACGCCCTTCCTGGAGAGGACGGCCGCAGAGCCGGAGAGCCTGGGCTGAACCGCTCGGGCCGGTCCCGCGGCCCCGCCGAGAAGGCGGCACCGCGGGACCGGCCTTCAGGCCGAGGCGGTGGCCGAGCCCGACCGGGAGCGCCCCTCCGCGAACTCCTTCGCGCGTGCCAGGGTCACCCCGCTGTTCCGGCTCAGGGCCTGGTGGACGAACGAGCGTGCGTCGGCTACGGTCGCCTCCTCCCCCAACACGTCCGCCACGGCCTCGGCCCGGATGATGACGGAGTGGCGGGAGGTGACGTCGAGCCCTCCTCCCGGTGCGCGCGCGATCCGCCACTCGCCCGTGTGAGCCCGCATGAGGGTCGGGGTGCGGATCTGCTTGTAGACGATCCGGTCCTGGTCGCGCAGGCACACGCGCACGGATTCCGTGGTGTGCACGGAACCGTCCGCTGTGCGTGTGTCCATCGACATCCTCTGGACACCGGCCCCGTCCTCGCTCAGCTCCAACCGGCTGACGTGTTCTAGGCGCGTCGGCCAAAGGTCGGCGCGGTCCAGGAACTCCATGACGTCCGCGGCGGCCCCGTCGACCCGGACGGTGTCCTCGAACGAGAACTCCAGTTCGGCCAGGCCGTCGCCGGACTCGGCCAGGGACTTCACGGCGCCCAGCTCGGAGTCGCTGTTGCGGTCCACGGCCCTGGTGATCCACTCGGTCAGCTCAGGATCCCCGCCGACCGCGGTGAAGTCATGGTCCAACCAGAGCTCACAGCGCTCGTCCGTCACCGGGACGACCCTCCATTCGCCGCCCATGGACGCGACCGGGGCCTGGGAGACCTCCTGACGGAAGGAGACGGTGAGGTGCTCCGGATCCAGCTCCCGGCGCGAGGTCCACGACTTGACCTCGTCGTTGGCCGTGGCCCAGAGCCGGACACGTTCGTTGGTGTCACCGCGAGTCAGGACCTCAACGTGTATGTTCGGTTCGAAGTACAGGGGCCACGACTCGACCGCTGAGATGATCTGGTAGACCCGGGCGGCGGGCGACTCGACGGTGATGCTGTGGCTCATGCGGTGCTCTGCTGCGGACACGGGGATTTTCCTTCCGGAGGTCGGGATCAGTAGTTGCCGAGGCCGCCGCAGACGTTGAGCGCCTGAGCAGTGATGGATGCGGCGGTATCGGTCGTGAGGTAGCCGACCAGGCCGGCCACCTCTTCGGGTGTCGAGTAACGGCCGAGCGGGATCTTGGCCTGGAAGCGCCGGAGTATCTCCGCCTCGTCCGTTTCCAGAGCGGAGGCGTAGCCCTGGCGGACCCGTTCGGCCATCGGGGTCTCCACGTAGCCGGGGCAGACCGCGTTCACGGTCACCCCGGTCTTGGCCAGCTCCTTGCCCAGCGCCTTGGTGAACCCGATGACACCGTGCTTGGAGGCCGAGTAGGGGGCGCCCAGCTCGACGCCCTGCTTGCCGCCGGTCGATGCGATGTTGACGATCCGCCCCCACCCGCGTTCACCCATGCCGCTCTCGTTGAGGACGGCCCGGGTGACCAGGAAGACGCCGTTGAGGTTCGTGTCGATGACGTCGTACCAGAGCTCGTCCTGGATCTGCGCGGTCGGTCCGCCACCACTGCGCCCTGCGTTGTTCACCAGGACATCGATCCGCCCGCGGCTCTCGACCACGCCCTTGACCAGTGCACGGACCTGATCCGGGTCGCGCACGTCGGCCGGGACCCCGTCGATGTCCAGACCGTCGGCGCGCAGTTTCGCGATGGTTGTGGAGACACGGTTCGCATCGCGCGCGCAGATGTAGACCCGCATGCCCGCTTCCGCGAGGGCCCGCGCCGTGCTGAGACCGATCCCGCTGGTCGCTCCGGTGACCAGCGCGACCTTCCTCTCGTCGCTGTTCATGATGTGTGTTCCTCTCCGAGGCTGTTCGGCCGTCCGTTTCGGACGGAGGGATGGGGTCGCTGGTCAGAGGCTCTCCACGGCCATGCTCTGGTTGATGGTCGCGAGGAGTTCCCGAGGGGTGGTGGCCGTCGCGACGGCCTCGTCGTCCAGGCGCACGTTGTGTTCGCGTTCCGCCATGCCCGCGGCCTGGAGCAGCGCCAGCGAGTCGTAGCCGAGTTCTTCGAAGGGCACGTCGGCGATGTCACCCTCGAAATCGATGGATTCGTCCTGTCCCGCGCAGTCGCGCAGGATGCGCATGAGTTCGGTCAGAGCCATGGTGGGCATGTCCTGTTCTCCTTGCCTGTCGTCGTTGTCTGTCGGGGAAAGTCTTGTCGGGAAGCCCACGGCGTCCGTGTCAGAGGTCAGCGGCCCGTACGACGGCCGCGGCGTTGAACCCGCCCTGGCCCCGGGCGAGCACGAGCGCCGCACCGACCCGGCCGTACCGGAGAGCTCCGGTCACCAGGTCGAGGTGGACTCCCTCCGCCTGTGCGCCGATGTCGGCGGTGGGGGGCACGACACCTTCGTAGACGCTGAGCAGGGCAGCGGCCAGGTCGAGTGAGGCGCCGCCCGCGCACAACCGGCCGGTCAGGGTCTTCGGAGCGGTGACGGGCACACCCCGGGGGCCGAAGACCCCGGAAATGGCGTCGGCCTCCGCGCGGTCGTCGTCGGGAACCCCGCAGGCGTCGGCGAAGACCACACCGACCTGGTCCGGTGTCACGTCCGCCTCGTCGAGGGCCTGCTCGATCGCGTGTCGGAGGCCGGGCTCTCCGCCGGTGTCGGGTGCGGGGTCGAAGGTGGCCGCGTAACCGGCGAGGGCGCCGTAGACGCGCGCGCCGCGCGCCCGGGCGGCCTCGGGGGCTTCCAGGACGAGGAGAGCCCCGCCCTCACCCACGACGTGTCCCCGAGCATCGGCGCTGAAGGGCAGGTAGGCGCGCTCCGGGTCGTCCGACGTGCTGAGTCGGCCTGAGGAGAGCAGAGCCGTCCACCCCCAGGGGCAGAGGGAACCGTCCACCCCGCCGGTCAGCATGAGATCGGCGTCTTCGCGCAGCCGCCTCCGCGCCTGAGCAACTGCGTCGAGCCCTCCAGCCTCACCGGTCACCAGCACTCCGCTCGGCCCGCGCAGGCCGTGCCGGATGGAGATCTGGCCGGTGTTGACCGCGTAGAACCACGCGAACGACTGATAGGCGCTCACGTGTCGGCTGCCCTTGCTCCACAGGGCCTGCAACTCGCGTTGGCCGAACTCGAAGCCGCCCGCCGAGGCCGAGGTCACCACTCCGGCCGCGTAGTCGGGCAGAGCGGACGTTTCCACACCCGCGTCGGCGAAGGCCTCTGCCGCTGCGGTAAGCGCCAGCCGCGTCATGTGGTCGGTCTGCGGTATCAGTCGGCTGGGCAGGTGCTCGCCGGGGTCGAACCCGCGCACCTCCCCTGCCAGGCGCGCAGGGTAGGAGCCGGCGTCGAACCGGGTGATCGGGCCGATCGCGCGCTCGCCGGCCAGGGTCGCCCGCCACCACGGACCGGTGCCGAGCCCGTTCGGGGCGGCCACGCCGATCCCGGTGACGACCGGTGCGGCCGCTCTCCGGTCACCCCGGTCCGGCCCGGCCGCCTCCGCCATCGGTGTCTGAACAACCATCGTCATCCCCTCTTCGGTTTGGCCAGGAGCATGGCGCTCTGGAAACCGCCGAACCCGCTGCCGACGGTCAGGACGGTGTCGACCCTGGTCTCCCGCGCCGTGATCGGCGTGTAGTCGAGGTCACACTCCGGGTCCGGCTCGTGCAGGTTCGCGGTGGGTGGCACCACCCCGTTCTCGATGGCCAGGGCGCTGGCAGCGATCTCCAGGGAACCAATGGCACCGAGGGAGTGGCCGATCATGGACTTGATCGAACTGATCGGCACCCGGTAAGAGTGCTCGCCCAGGGCGCTCTTGAAAGCGGCCGTCTCGTGCCGGTCGTTCTGTTTGGTGCCGGAACCGTGGGCATTCACGTAGTCCACGTCGGTACGGTCCAGACGCGCCCTGTCCAGGGCGGCGCGGATCGCCTCGGCCATCTCGGAACCGTCGGTGCGCAGACCGGTCATGTGGTAGGCGTTGGAACGCGAGGCGAAGCCAGTGATCTCGGCGTAGACGTGCGCGCCCCGCCGCCGCGCCAACTCCAGCTCCTCCAGGACGAAGACCGCCGAGCCCTCGCCCAGCACGAAGCCGTTCCGGGTGCGGTCGAAGGGGCGCGAGGCATGCTCGGGGTCGTCGTTGCGCGGCGAGGTCGCCCGGATAGCGTCGAAGCAGGCGAGCGTGATCGGTGAGATGGGCGCGTCGGTCGCTCCGGCGACCATGGAGTCGGCGGACCCCTCCCGGATCAGTTCGACTGCGTGGCCGACGGCGTCCAGACCCGAGGTGCACCCGGTGGAGACCACGGAGACCGGCCCCTGCGCGCCCACCTCCCAGGCGATCCTCGCCGCGAAGGAACTGGGGACGAGGTGGTCGTGGAGGTTCGGGGCCGCGCGCTCGTGGTCCACGAGCCATTTCGCCCCGTGATCGCTGACCACCGAGTACTCGGTGTCGAGGCTCATGGTGGCGCCGACGGCGGTGCCGATGGTGACGCCGGTCCGGTAAGGGTGTTCGGGAGGGTGCGCGAACCCGCTGTCGGTCAGCGCCTGACGTGCGGCGACCACGGCCAACTGGGTCGCCCGGTCCATTTCCCGGGCCCGGGGTTCGGGCAGGCCCTCTGCCGCAGGGTCGAAATCGCACTCGGCCGCTATACGCGAGCGGAAGGGTGCCGCGTCGAACAGCGACACCGTCCGCGTTGCGGTACGGCCCGCGGTCAGCAGGTCCCAGAACTCCTTGGTGTTCCTTCCGCCGGGAGCGACCACTCCGATACCTGTGATGACAACACGCCGGTTCATTCCGCTCTCCCTGCCTCCAGGCGCATCGCCCGGACTCTCGTTTGGTCTGGCGATTGGCCCGTCGCTCCGGTCAGCCCGGCTTCCTCCGCGATCAGGGCGGGGACCCGCGGGTCGCGGGCGAAGAAGTGGCCGCCCCGTACCGTGCGTTCCGTGAAGCCCGCCCGAGTGCGGTCGGCCCAGCCGGCCATCTCCCCTGGGGGTACGAGGGGGTCGTCGAGCCCGCTGACGGCGAGGATCGGGCTCGACGTCGCACCTTCCGGAAGAGGAGGGGCGTAGTCGGCCAGAGCGATGGCCAACCGGATATCGGCGCGCAGGACCGGCAGTACGAACCTGTTCCAGATGCCCTGGTCGACTGCGGCGCCGTCGGTCGGAGCCCTGAGCGACGCCGTGAACTCCAGTAGCGTCGAGTCGGTCAGCTCGGTGCCGCTCAGCGGCGGTCGTGGCGGAGACGGGGACACCGCGCCCAGGGCCACCAGGTCCGGTGGCCGGTGGCCTTCGGCTTCACGGCGCAGGGCCCACCGGTGAGCCACGAGGCCGCCGAGGCTGTGCCCGTAGAGCACGTGGGGACGGTGGCCCACCACCGGGTCCAACAGGTGTTTCAGATACCGGTCCAGGTCCGGGGGGCTGGTGATCCTCGGTTCCCGGAAACGCGTACCCCGTCCGGGAAGCCGGACCGGTAGGACCTCGGCGGCACCGTCGAGCACGCGCGACCAGCCCGTGAACGCGGAGGGACCGGCACCCGCGTGGTGGAAGCAGAGCAGTAGGGGCCGTTCCCGGGCGCTCATCGGTCCACCCAAGCGACGGCTCTGGTCCAACCCGCCCCCGCACCGGAGATCCGAACAGGTAGCGCGCTGACCGTGAACCCGTGGGGGGACGGCAGGTCCTCCAGGCGGGACAGGCGTTCGATCTGGCAGTAGGGGCGGCGTCGGCCGACCAGGTGGGCCGGCCACAGGACGGAAGGGTCGCCGGTCGCCTGGTACGCGCCGATCATGTGGGTGAAGGGCGCGTCGAGGCTGAAGGCGTCGGTGCCGATGACGCGGACACCGAGGTCGAGCAGGAACTCGACCGCGGGACCGTCGAGTCCGACAAAGTCGGTGAAGTAGCGCCGGGTGCCGGCATGGCGGTCGGCTCCGGTCCGCAAGAGGACGATGTCCAGGGGGGAGGGGATACAGCCCGCCTCCTTCAGCCCTCGTTCGAGCCGGTCGGGGCCCACGGTCCCGACCTCGGCATCCGAGATGTCGATGACCACCCCCGGTCGCACGAACCAGTCGAGGGGCATCTCGTCGATGTCGGCGGGACGGCCCCCGTCCTCGGGGGGGCCGTAGTGCGAGGGGGCGTCCACGTGGGTGCCGGTGTGGCTCGTCAGGCTGATCCGGTCCAGTGACAGCAGTTGGCCGCCGGGCAGCGCACTCGGATCGAAGTCCACCCCGAAGTGCTTGCGCATCTCCCGCGCCATGTGGTGGGCTCCTTCCTCCGCTGACACGATCTCGTGCGTGACCGGGTCCGGCTCCCATCCCGCGGCGTCGATCGGTGTGGACAGGTCAATGAGGCGCATGGATCCTCCGTCGGTCGTCACGGGCTCACGGACATCGCGTGGTGAAAGACGTTCAGGGGGTCGTACCGGGCCTTGACACGCCGCAGGCGGTCGTAGCCGTCCCCGTAGTACAGGCGGCTCCAGGGGACCCCGGAGGTGTTCCATTCCGCCGAGAGAGTGTCGCTGTCCGGGAAGTTCACGAAGCAGCCGTCGTTGGCCTCACCGGGTGCCGGGACCCCGCCGGTGGCGGCGTGGACGTCTCGGTAGAGCTCGCGTATCCAGGCCAGGTTGGCCGTGTCGAGCGCCGGATCGTGCCAGGCGTTGATGAAGAGGGCCTTGAGGACGGAGTCGCGTTGGGGCAGGGCCGTCGCGTGCGAGGGCACCGAGTTGACGCGGCCCCCGTAGGACTGGAGGGACACGGAGGCGCTGGCGGCGCTGTGGTCGGCCCTGAGCAGCCGGTCGTAGAGGGTGTCTATCTGGTCCCTGTTGAAGCCCCGCCGGAGGTGGGACGCCTTGATCTTGAGTCGGCCGGTCTCGTTGTCCTGAGCGTCGGCGAGGGCCCGGACCGAGGGGAGCCAGGCGAGCGTCTCGGTGGTCGAGGACAGGTGCGCGGCGGTGACCCCGTCGGTGAGTGCACGGAGGTGTTCTTCGAGCAGCCGACGGGCTTCGGGGACGTCGGCGTCCATGTGGGCGAACGCCGCGGCGGCCAGGGGGTTGCCGTCGGTTCCGCGGCCGAACAGCACCAACCCGCTGAAGAGTCCTGTGTAGGGCGAGTCCGGCGCGCTGTTCAGTTCGTGCCAGCGGCCGTGGTTGCCGACCAGCGCGCGGAAGGAGCCGCGGTCCATGTCCTCGCCGGCCCACAGGGTGCTGTGGGTCAGCACCCGGGAGGGAGGGCGGGGGAGCAGCAGGGACGGGTCCGTCCTGGTGACGCCGGGGGTGCGGAACCAATACCTGGTCACGACACCGAAGTTTCCCCCTCCGCCTCCGGTGTGGGCCCACCACAGGTCATGGTGCGGGTCGTCCTCCTCACGCGAGGCGACGACGGTCCGGGCCCGCCCGGAAGGACCGACCACGACGACCTCGACGGCCTGGAGGTGGTCCACGACGGTCCCGTGGCTTCGGGAAAGCGCTCCGTAGCCGCCGCCCTGGACGTGGCCTCCCATGGCCACGGATCTGCTGGCACCTCCGGGAAGGGTCACGCCCCAGCCGTCGTGGAGCTTCTCGTAGACGTCGAGCAGCCGGGCTCCGGGGCCGACCTCGAACGCCCCTCGCTCGGGGGCGAAGGAGACGCCGTCCATCGAGGACAGGTCGATGACCGTGTGGACGGAGGGGTCGGAGACGAAATTCTCGTAGCAGTGGCCGCCGCTGCGGACCGTGACGCGCCGCCCGGCCGCCACCGCCTCTTCCAGCGCGCTCACCACGTCCTCCGCGCGGTGCGCCAGACGGAAGGCTTCCGGGCGGCAGGGGAAGCGCCCGTTCGCGGAGCGTTGGGCCAGCGGTTCGTAACGGGGGTCGTCGGGTGTGATGGTCTCTGCTCGCTCAGGCAAGGTCGTCCCTCGTCACCTTCCGGGAACGGACGAGGAACGCCTCCCCTTCGACGACTAGGACGTCCTCGCATACGCAGACCCTGTGGAGCCATGACCTCCCGCCCTCCGGTCCCTCCCCGACAGTCGAGGCGAGGACCTGGGTGTAGGCGCGGACCTGCAACGTCCCGTCGTCTTGGCGCTGGACGTCTATCACGCCCTGCCAGTGGCGGTGCCTCTGTCCGCTTTCGGCCAACCTGCGCCGCCCTTCGCGAACGGAGGCGATGAGGCCCTCCCTGCCCCTCACCGGTTCCGGCAGAGTGGGCACGTCAAACACGGCGTCCTCGGTGAATTGCGCCGCCCATTCTTCGGCTCTTCCCGAGTCCAGGAGTTGCATGTGCCGGGCGTAGAAACCCTCGACCCGCGCGTGGAGCTCTCCGAAGGGGAGGTCGATAATGCCCTGTAGTCGGATTATCTCTTTCTGTATTCGCATGGTCACTCCGATCGTCCGCGTTGCTTCAACTCTTGGCTCACACGTTCTGGCCAGGGGTTCGAGCCGCGTTGGAGATTCGCTAGAAATCCGGTCCAGGGAGGCTTCGGTCGGCGCCACGCGCCCCTCCTCGCGGGTTCTTACGCTCTTGGAATGGACTTGCTACTCTTGTTCGCAGCCCGCAAAAGTTGGACATGGGGAGGTTGTTGCAAAATCGATCTGAGGTGATCTTAATGATTTTTTTCAACTGTTTTGGTTGAACCCTAAGTCCCGTTCTCGTGGGTCGCCGTTTCCTTTGCCACCTGCGATTACGTGTGGTCGTGGGGGCCTGCAGGCAAGGAAAGGTGGAGCGAATGTCCAGCATTCATAGATCCGGGGAGGCGGGATGATTCGTGTCCTGATTGCCGAGGACATGCGCTTGCTCCGGATGGCCCTGACCTCACTCCTGGAGCTGGAGGAGGGTATCGAGGTGGTTGCGAGCCTGGAGAGGGGCGACGCGATCCTCCCCGAAGCCCTGGAGGTCAAGCCCGACGTGGCGCTCCTGGACATCGACCTCCCCGGTACCGACGGGATCAGCGCCGCAGGACAGCTGCGCGAGCAGCTGCCGTCGTGCCGGGTCATCATCCTCACGAATCTCGGCCTTCCGACGCACCTGCGGCGCGCGTTGAACGCCCGGATCTCGGGATTCCTCCTCAAGGACATCCCCCCGGGCCGCCTGGCCACGTCGATCCGCGCGGTGATGGAAGGTGAGAGGGTGATCGACCCCCAGATCGCCCTGTCCGCGCTCGAATCGAGAGAGAGCCCGCTCACGGACCGGGAGACACAGGTACTGCGGCTGGTCGCCGAGGGCGTCGACGTCCCCCAGGTTGCCCGTCAGCTCTTCCTCACCCCGGGGACGGTCCGGAACTACCTCACCACCGCTGTGAACAAACTCAGGGCCCGCAACCGCATCGACGCCGTGCGCATCGCCGAGGAAGAGGGCTGGCTCTGATCTCGCCTGAGCCGAGGCGCTCCGGACATGAACAAAGGGCCCCTACCGCGTCATGGCTGCTGCAAAACCGGGTGAGGGATGGGTCTGCTCCTGTTCATGGAATCTGGAGTAGCTCGAGAGGACGGGTGAAGGTCTCGTAGGGCACCCAGCGCACCGCCTCGGGGAGGCTGGCCATCCACGACTCGGTCAGCAGCGGGATCGTCAGGCTGTGCAGCGTCGCCGTGTTCTGCGGGCCATACCCGGTCCGCACACGCGGGGCACCTCAGCCATCGCGGCCAGCAGGTGCACGGCCTGGGACCGGTGGGTGCGCGAGTCCCGCACGCTGTTGCCTTCGATGATGAGCACGGTCAGGTCAGCGGTAGTGCTCGTGCGGGTCGGGGTGGCGGGGTCCAGGCTGGTCGGTCCCCGACGGATGGTGGCTGAGCCGTGAGGTCGGCGGATCCCGAGAGCGGGATCAGGTGATGCGGGCTCCCGGCCGGACCATGGTGTGTTGGGGGCGCTGTGTGCCCATTGGCTGATCGCGGTCAGGGAACGGGCTCCGGAGCGCACGGCGCACAGGCAGATCAGGCCGACGCAGCCCAGGCGGTGGTGGCCTCGCCGACCGGGGGTCTCCTCTTGGGCGAGCGCGGACGGGGCGGAGGAGGGCGCGGCAGACTGGGAGTGCGACGGAGTCCTTGTGAGGGCCAGGGCTGTGAGAGTTCCTGACCTGCTAACGGGGCTCCGTTGTTGTGTTCAAGGGGTTTGCCTGGCCCAGACATCCTCCTGTGACCAGGATCGATGTCACCCGTTGAGGCCGTCGGGTGCGCTGGGTTTCGTCACATGCCCTCTGCAACACTCTCGGCCTCAGGTAACCCCGGGGCTCGTCCTCACAGGTCAGTGGCCTGGAGCGAGGGCTGTGGGCGGCTGGTGTGCGTACATGACACGGATCCTGTGCCAGTGGACCCCTGAACATAAGAAGACCTGGGGCTTCTCTCACTTTCGCGATGCGAGAAGCCCCAGGTCATAGCGCGGAGGATATGGGATTTGAACCCATGAAGGGGTTGCCCCCTAACCGCATTAGCAGTGCGGCGCCATAGGCCTCTAGGCGAATCCTCCTGGCTGCGACCAGACTACAGAGCGCGGAGGTCCTGCGCAAAACGAATCCCCCGGACGGGGAGGGGCCCTGGTCGGCGACCCCTCCCCGCCCGGGTTCCGGCGGGTCCCGGTGGATCAGGGCGTGCGCGGCCTCGGGACGGACGGGGTCCGGTAGGCGCTGGCCTGGAGTTCCCACAGTTCCCGGTAGAGGCCGCCCTCGGACATCAGCTCGGCGTGGCTGCCCTGGGTCACCAGCCGCCCCTTGTCGAGCACCACGATGTGGTCGGCCATCCGCACCGAGGCCAGGCGGTGCGTGATGAGGACCACTGTCGCGCCCGTGCGGCGGGCATGGGCATGCACGGAGGTGAAGAAGCCGTGCTCGGCGCGGGCGTCCATGGCGGCGGTGGGTTCGTCGGCGATGAGCAGGGGCACCTCGGTGCCGTCGTCACCGCGGTAGAAGGAGCGGGCTGCGGCAAGCCGCTGCCACTGACCTCCTGAGGGTTCGACGCCGTGAGCGAAGCGCTTGTCCAGCAGGGTGTCCCAGCCGTTCCGGAACCCCGAGACCACGGCGTCGGCCTGGGCGGCCGCAGCGGCACGGGAGAAGCGGTCGGGGCACTCGGCGCTGCTCATCACGGTGTTTCCGCGTGCGGTCAGCGGCCAGTGCGTGTGGTCCTGGGCGATCACCGAGATCCGTTCGCGCAGGCTCACGCCGTCCACCCCGGCCAGGTCGGTGCCGTCCCAGCGCACGCTGCCCTGCTGGGGCGTGTACAGCCCGGACAGCAGTTTGGCCAGGGTGCTCTTGCCCGAGCCGTTCTCCCCGACCAACGCCACGGTCCGGCCGCGGCGGAGGGTGAGGTTCACGTCCTTCAGGGCGGGGACCTCGCTGGAGGGGTAGCCGAAGGTCACGTTCCGCAGGTTGATCTCCTCGAACCCCGCCGGGGCGGGCGCGAGGTCGGGGCGGGGCAGGCGGGTGCGGGCCTCGTTCTGGAAGGCCACGAAGTCGGAGAAGTAGAGCCCCGACTCGTACAGCCTGGTCAACGAGTACAGAGCGTTGCTCAACGCCCCCTGGGCCACTCGGACGGCGACGACGGCGGCCCCGGCGACCGCGATCGGCACCACGCCCTGGACCAGCAGCACGGCCAGCACCGCGAACACTCCGGCCGTCACCAGACCGCTGGCGGTGTCCCCGGCCAGTCGGACGGCGGACTGGCGGGTGGCCAGGTCCAGGTGGATGTCCAGCTCGCGGCGGGCCACGCGGTCGAACTCCGCGAGCAGGCGGCGCTCCATCGTGAACGAACGCACCTCGGCGGCGCTCTCCCGTGCGGTCATGAGCTGTTCCAGCATGTACTTGCGGCGGCTGCCCTCGGTGAAGGCGAGGATCATCCGGTACCGCATCCGGGCCGAGGCGGCCGCGCCCCACCACTGGGGGACCATCGCCAGCAGCAGAAGCGGCACTAGCGCCGGGTGCAGGGCGGTCAGCACCCCGGCGGCGGCGGCGATGCCCACCAGCGCGGTGAGCAGGTCGGTTGTCTGGCGGACCAGGGAGCCCGCCTCGTCACAGCCCCGGGTGTGCGAGCGGTACAAGTGGTCATGGAAGTCACTGTCGTCGAAGGCCCGCAGTTCCACGGAGGTGGCGTCGCGCAGCAGGCGCCGTTCGGCGGCCAGGACCACCTTGGGTGTGAGGCGGGCCTGGGCGCGACCGGCCAGGGCGCCGCAGCAGCCCCGCAGGACCAGTGCCAGGGCGAGCAGAGCCAGAGAGGGGAGCGCGGCCGAGACCCGGTCCGGTGTGGGCACCTCAGCGAAGAGTTCGGTGAGGACGGAAGTGGTGGCGATCAGCGCCCAGGCCGTGGCGGCACCGGAGCCGATGTTGAACAGGACGGTGGTCACGACGTCCCGGCGGCCGCTCTGCCAGGCCAGGACGGCGGCCTGGGCGACCAGCGCGGGCATGCGGCGGGCTATGCGGAACCAGGAGGCCTCGGCGACGGCGGCGCCGTGCCGGTTCCACTTGTGTGGGGCGAGTTCGGGCAGATCAAAGCCGCCATCGGGGGTGCTGTCGGGGCCATCGTCAGGGGTGTGCGGGTCGGGGGTGTCCGACCCCCGGTCCTCGGGGGAGTGGGTGGTGCGCACGGTGGTTCCTCCTGGCGGTCGGGGCGGGTTCGGGCGGTGCCGATCATGGCCCGGGGGGTCGACGCCGCGGGGAAGGCTCAGAGGTTGCGGACGGGCCGGATCACGGCCGGTCCGGACGGGGTGTGCGCGGGCCGGGGGAGGGGCGCGGAAGGCGCCGGCCGGATTTCCTCGGATAGTCACGATCCGAATACCTGTACGAATCGGCCGCGCGCAAAGCACCGGGGGCGGGTGCCGGTGGCTGGCGGCTCGGGGGCCGAAAACCGGAGTACGACTGACCCGGCTGAAACGGCTCGAAGAACCTGGTGGCCAGGTCGGGTTCGGCTGGGTGGTGCGCTCAGCTGGTGGTGCGCTCGATGATGAGGTCGGCGTCGCTGCGCAGCTTCTCCACGGCCCGGGACAGGGTGCTCTTGACGGTCCCGATGGTCACGCCCATGCGTTCGGCGATCTGCGCTTCGGTGAGGTCGTCGTAGTAGCGCAGGACCACCGTGGTGCGCTGGCGGCCGGGTAGGCGCTCGATGGAGCGGCCCACCACGTCGGCCAGGTCGCTGCGCCACGTCGGATCGTCCACCCGCTGCTCGGGGATCTCGTCGGTGGGGTAGACGTCCAGGTGCTTGCGGCGCCATTCGGAGATCTGGGTGTTGACCATGGCCCGGCGGACGTAGCCGTCGCGGGCGCGGGGGTTGGCGATGCGCCCCCAGGCCAGGAAGGTCTTGACCAGTGCGGCCTGGAGGAGGTCCTCGGCGTCCGCGTGGCTGTTGGTGAGGGAGCGGGCCATCCGCAGCAGGGCCGGTCCGCGTTCGGACACGTAGCGACTGAACTCCTCGGACCTGGGCGTCTGAGTAGTTCCGGACACGCCGTTCACCGCCCCTCACGGGCCGCGCGGAACTCTGTCGCGCGCCGTCGCTGTGTTGCACGGCGGCCGCGGCCGCCCTGGACTTCTCACTCTCACACAGCGAACGCAAACGCCCAGGAATCTGTGCGCCACGTGCCGACAAACCGCACAAAAGGCGGCGAAGGGGGCGCCTTACCCCCCCTTCGCCGCCGTCCTCACCGGGCCGGATCCGATCCCGTCGACCGGGCCGGGCCCGGCCGGGGCCCGCAGAACCCTGACCAGGTCCTACGGGCCTGGATCCTACAAACCGAGGTAGGCGAGCAGGGTGCTCAGGCCTAGCTGCTCGGAGGTCACCGCGACCAGGTGGTCCACCGCGCCCGCGATGGGCGCGAGCTCGGCGGCGCCGGCCGGGGCGGCCAGACCGATCAGGACGAGGGGCACGGCGACGGCGACGGCGGCGGTGTTGCGCAGGGCGCGGTTCTTGTTCATGTCTCGCGTTCTTTCTGGAACTGGGGAGTGCGGGGAGTACATCGACAACCTTGCGGCCACAGGCTGTACGCGGATGCTCGCACCCGGTGACCCCGGAGTGTGGGCGATTTACGTGGAGTTCTTCTTTGGTCACAGGGGAAGCCGAAGGCGCGCCGCAGTGCAATGCCCCGGACATGTCACCGACACGAACCGGTCCGTGTCGGCGTGTGAACAGCCGTTACGGGGGTCGGGGGCGACAATGGGCACAGACGGACGAGTCGGTCTACAAGGGGGCGCGAAGGACATGTCAGTGATGACGGACAGCGGTCGGGATCACGGGCGGGACCGCCGACGGTTCACCGCGGCCGTGCTCGGCGCCGCGGCCGCACCCGAGCCCACACCGGTCCACCACCGCGTCGCGCGCGGAGTGGTCGTCGACGCCACCTCGTACATGCTCTGCCTGGCCACTCCGCAGGGGGAGGAGCGCTTCCTCTACGAACGCGTCACCAGCTTCTGGCGCGGCGGTGAGGTCCGCCCCACCGAGCTGCGCCCCGGTGACGACGCCGTGGTGCTGTGCTCGCACGACGGCCGCCTGGTCGCCGAACGCGTCTGGGCCCAGGCCGCCCGGGCCACCGGTGTGATCACCGCCCGGGAGGGCGACACCCTCCAGGTCGACCCCGGTCACGGCCGCCCCCGCCTGACCGTGGTCCTGCCCTACCGCTCCTCCGGGCGCATCGCGGTCCGGCACCCACGCCTGGAACCGGGCTACCTCTTCGACGCCGTCGGCACCTGGCAGAACGGCGAGATCCAGGCCTCGCGGCCGGTCACCACACAGCCGCCCTACCCGCTGAGCGCCACTCCGCGACGCCCGCCCACCCGGCAGTACTCGACGACCGTCACCGGCATCGCCACCTGGTACGACCCCGCCTGGGGGCGCTCCAGCCACCTGTACCCGCGGGCCCTGGCCGCCGGTGCCGCCTACCCTGCGCTCGACCCGGTCGGCCACGAGGGCGAACACAACAGCACCTGCGACCGGCGCACCTCCTGCGTGCCACTGCCGCTGCTGTCCACCGGTGCCGCGCTCAGCCTGCGCAACGACTGCACCCGGGACACCGCGGTGGTCCCCGTGGTGGACTGCGCGGCCGCCGACAGCTGGCTGTGCGACCTGTGCCCGGCCTGCGGCAGTCAGGGCGCGGGCCGGCTCGCCTCCCTCACCATGACCTCCTTCGTCGCCCTGGGCGGGCGGCTGGAGGCGGGTTGTTTCAACGCGACCATGACCGTCGCCAACCAGGAGGGGTAACCGATGTTCCCGGAGGTTCTCGAAGCGGTCCGCGAGGTCCAGCTACCGCTGCTCGCGGCCCTGCTCCTGCTCGGCGCGGCGGCCAAGGCCAGCCCGCGCGCGGCCGGGACCGGCGTGGCCGTCCTGCTGCCCGAACGGCTGCGCAGACCGGCTACCCTGGCCACCTGCCTGCTGGAGGCCGCTCTCGCGGTGGCCCTGTTGACCGCGACCGGAGCTTTGGGTGAGGCGGCCCGGCTGTTCACTGCCCTGATGTTCGCGGTGTCCGTGGTCCTGCTGCTGGTGGCCCGCCGCCGCGACCCCGAAGCCGGGTGCGGCTGCTTCGGCGGGCTGAGCCAGGCACCGATCGGGTGGCGCACGCTCGCCCGGGCGTCCCTGCTCGCGGTGGCCGCGCTGGCCACGGTCGGGCTGGCGCCCACTGGCTGGCAGGTGGCCGCCGATCCCACTCCGGTCCACGGTGCGGTCCTGGGCGTGCAGCTGCTCCTGCTGGCCCTGCTCAGTCCCGAACTGCGTGAGGCGGCGGCCCGGGTCACCACCAGCGAACCGTGCGCGCTGCGCGAGGTCTCCGAGCGGTCGACCACCCGACGCCTGCGCCGGAGCGAGGTCTGGCGGACCAACGCCAAGCTCATGCTCAGGTCCGAGCCGGAGGAGACCTGGCGCCACGGCTGCTGGCGGTTCCTGCGCTACGACGGCCTGCGGCACGGTCACCGGGTGGACGTGGTCTACGCGGTGCGGATCGGCGGCCCGCGCCGGACCGGGGTGCGCGCGGTCCTGATGGATCGGGAGGGCGGCACGGTGATCGCCTCCTTCGGGGCGGTGACCACGCTCGACCTCCAGGGGCCGCCGCGCAGGCTGCCCCCGCCGCGCGAGGCGGCCAGGCGGGACGAGACCGACGGGCGGGGCGCGGCCAGACCGGGGACCCTCGCGAAGGCGCTCCCGGGCGAGTCCGGGCGCGGCCTTCCGGACGACGCCCCGGACGACGTCAGAGCATCTGGCCCTGCCGTTTGATCGCGGCCTCGCTGAAGTCCACGAGCATCTGCTCGTAGTCCTCGGCCTCGCCCGGCCCCATCACGGAGGTGGTGCCCAGCAGGCCGCCGTTGCGGTACATGACGGTGTACATGTGGTTCTGGCCGTCGTCGTCACTGACCTGGATGCTGAAGGCGCGCGACTCGTCTCCGATCCGGGGGACGTCCAGGTCGGTGACGCCGTAGTCGGAGCTGCTGCCGTCCTCGTAGGTGGCGGTGTACTCGGCGCAGGCCTCCGGGGGCTTGACGGCCAGGGCCTCGGCCGCGGAGTCCTCGTCGAGCTGGACGAGGATGCTCGATACGTTGCCCAGGTCCCACTCGTAGGCGGCCACGGAGGCGGGGGCCTCGCGCACGGTGTCCAGGTCGCCCCACCGGTTGGCGGCGTCCATGCACTCGGGTTTGTCCAGTTCGGTGGAGGCCCGCACTTCTTCCGAATACTGCACTGTGACAAGCTCGGAGTAGGTTCCGGCCTCGCTGCTCTCGGGGAGCAGTGTCACGTCTCCGACGTTGATCGGCTGCGCCTCGTGCAGCTGCGCGGCGGCTTCGGCGTTGGGGTCCTCGCCCTGTTCCCCGTCCGCTCCGCCGCAGGCCGCCAGGGTGATCGCACAGGTCATCGCGATTGCGGCGGGCAGGGCCGTGTTCGATGCGGAGCGGACAGGACTATGACGCAAACGCATGGTGATATCTCCTCGTTTGTGCGATATTTCCGCTTGGAGCGGTGGCCGTCCCGGGCACCTCATTGCTGAGCGTGTCGCGGGGTTAGCACAAAGTATTGAGGAAGGACAATGGTGTCGGAGTCGAAATCGCCATATCTGCGGGCGGTACTGGAGTCCATCCCCGCCTACAAGCCCGGTCTCAGGGTTGTCGGGCCTGACGGACGCTCCATCAAGCTGTCTTCCAACGAGAGCCCCTACGGGCCGCTCCCGTCCGTGCGCGAGGCCATCACCGAGGCCTCCGCCGACCTGAACCGCTATCCGGACCCGGGCGCCACCGAGCTGGTCGCCAGGCTCGCCGCGCACCTGGGCGTGCCCGAGGACCACGTCGCGCTCGGCGCGGGCTCCGTGGGTGTGCTCCAGCAGCTCCTGGAGGCCGTAGGGGAGCCGGGCGCTGAGGTCGTCTACGCCTGGCGCTCCTTCGAGGCCTACCCGCTCCTGGCCGAACTGGCCGGGGTGACGTCGGTCCGGGTCCCGCTCAAGGATGAGACCCACGACCTCGAGGCCCTCCTAGCCGCGATCACCGACAACACCCGCATGGTGCTGGTGTGCAACCCGAACAACCCGACCGGAACCACGGTCCGGGAGCGGGAGCTGGTCGACTTCCTCGACCGCGTCCCCGACCACGTGCTGGTCATCCTCGACGAGGCCTACCGCGAGTACGTGCGCGACCCCGAGGTCCCGGACGGCGTGAAGCTGTACGGCAACCGCCCCAACGTCGCGGTCCTGCGTACCTTCTCCAAGGCCTACGGTCTGGCCGCCGTGCGCCTGGGCTACCTCGTCGGCCACCCCCACGTGGCCGCCGCGGTGCGTAAGACGATCGTGCCCTTCGCGGTCAACCACCTGGCCCAGGCGGCCGGTATCGCGTCCATCGCGGCCGAACCCGAGCTCCTCGAGCGGGTGGAGGCCACCGTGAAGGAGCGTGAGCGCGTCCGTGAGGCCCTCGTGGCCTCCGGGTGGACCGTGCCCCCCACCGAGGCGAATTTCGTCTGGCTGCGCGTGGATGAGGACACCATGGACTTCGCCGCGGCCTGCGCCGAGGAGGGCGTCTCGGTACGTCCGTTCGACGGCGAGGGCGCCCGGATCAGCCTCGGCACCGCCGAGGAGAACGACGTGTTCCTCTCCGTCGCGACCTCCTACGCCAAGCGCCGCTGACCGGCCACCACCGCCGCGACGCCGAAGGGGGCGGCTCCGGTACCGGAGCCGCCCCCTTCGGGCGTGCTACTGACCTCTAACCGCCGCACTGGTGCAAGCCGTCTTCCACAGATCTGACGAAAGCCTGCCAAGAAGGCAGCTTGGTGACGGGGCCGTCGGTGTCCAGCCGCTGAAGAAGCTGTCGGCGGTTTTCGGAGAAGCGGTCATTGAACCGTTTGAGCCTGCGGCCAGAAAGCTCTGAAGCAGTTGCCAACGCCTCCTTCAGGAGCTTCTTCGGGTCAGCTATCGTCTCCACCCTGCTGACCTGGGGTAGGCCGAGCGCGCAGCGCCCATTGGGGTTTCCCGCGACCCTGCGGATGGCCGACTCATCCACGAGAAGCCAGGCCTCGGTCATGCGTACGGGGACCACGGGCACGTGGACCACCCCGGGCATGTGCGTACGCACGGCATCCTCGATCTCGAGGACCCGGGGCTGACGACCCACGTTGTCCGCGTCGCGGTGAACGGCCACTAGTTCGTAGACGCCACCTAGCTCCGAGACCCTACTGAGCTTGTCGCCGATGGTGTGGCCTTGGGCGTTCAGACGGTCCAGGTCAGGATTGGTGAGAGCGACCTCGATACCCAGGCCCGCAGCGATGTTCTCGATGTGCTCGGCGATTCCATCGTCACTCGTGCCCTCGCGGAGGAAGAGGATCCGGACAGTCACAGCTCCTCCAGAGTGAGCTGTGCGCCGGGAGCGAACGTCAGGTAGGGGAGGATGTCGGGACGTGCCACGGCGTCCGTCTCCGGACTCGCCGCCCGCCACGTACCTGTCATAGGACGTAGCCGCAGAGCGCGGGCGAGATTTCCGTCAGGGCGTTTCTGTAGCACCGTGTCCGCGAAGAGCAGGTCGGCCGTGTCGACAGCACGCACGATGCCAGGTGAGTGGGTGTTCACCAGCACCTGTCGAAACGGGTTGTCCTCTCCGGGGGCGAACTCCGGTTCCACCGCGAGGTCGCGCACCAGTTCCACCATCGCGGGAAGGTGGGCTGGATGGATGCCGTTCTCGGGTTCCTCCATGCACAGCACCCCCTCGACGGAAGTGTCCTCGAGAAGGACACAAAGCGCGAGGAAACGGAGAGTCCCCTCGGACAGACTGCGAGCGGGCAGCCGAAGCCCGTTCGATTCCTTGAGCTGGATGGTCAGGAGTTCGCGTAGTTCGTCCTCGACGACGCTCAACTGGTCGACAGAGGACCCCACCAGATCGGCGAGCCTGCCGGACACCCGGGCGTAGACGCGTTCGGGGTCACCGTGCGGTTCCTGCTGAGCGATGCGGAACAGGGTTCCCGGCAGGTGCTGCCCGTTGACATCCATCGTCTGCGGGTCCGTGTAGCGGTCCGCGGCACGTAGGGCGGTGGGCTCCAGTGCGAGCCGACGCCAGGATTGCATCTCTCTGCGAGCCGCGAGGATCGTCGGTGCGTCACTGCTCGTCACCGTGCTCACAAGTGTTGCCGGTGCCCGTGAGGCGAGAGCCCCCTTGGGTTGGCCTCGGCTGCCGCCGTCCTGATGGATGTTGATGACGACCTGCTCGTCATGAAAGGTGGTCGAGATGAAGTCCGGGCTGCTTCGCCCCTTCTTCACAAGCTTGTCGCGGAACTCGACCTTGCTGTGAGGGAAACGCAGCCGGTCCCGTGCCTCACTGTGGTTGAGGTGCTTCAGCCGCTCACCGAGGAGGACCAAACCACCGGTCCGGTTCGCTCCGGAGGGTGGCTGAAACCCCAGTTCCACCTCGTAACGCAGGTAGGTGCTGGTCGCTTGGGCCTCGCGTCCGAAGTCGTCCTCCACGTACTCCGGGACGATCATCTCGGCAGCGAGAACCATGTGCCTGTCCTGGGACTCATACCCGTTCCAGAACAGCTCGCGCGGATTCCCGGAACGCTCACCTCCGGTAGACCCCCGCACCTCGTAGGCGGCTTCGATCAGTGATCGGCTGGACAGGAGGCTCAGGAACTGGATCGCGTCGAACACGTTCGACTTGCCGGTACCGTTCTCGCCCGCGATGCAGGTGAAAGGCCCGAAATCCACTGAGAGGCCCAGTAGGTTCTTGAACCCGTCGACCTCTAGCCGAGTGAGCACTGCATCCCCCGATCAGCGGTTCTGGTCCGAGCCAGGCGCACGTCGTAGCCGCCATCGGTGACCTGGTGATACGGATGTGATGAATTCAAGGCTGCCAGCAATCTAGCAAGCTACGCGGTCCTCGCGGAGGCACCGGCGGCTTCGAACCGAAGAGCGGGGCGGCCCCGTGGGACTGCCCCGCTCCGTCGTAGCTGCGTGCTACTTGCCCGCCGCGTCCTTGTCCAGCTTCTCCACGATCAGCCGGTAGAGCTGTCGCGGACGGCCGGGCTGCAGGGTGCGGTTGGGCGGCAGCGGCCAGGCCAGGCCCTCCTCCACCAGGGTGCGCAGCAGCCGGCGCGCGGTCCGGGAGGTGACCCCGAGCATGCGCCCGGCGTTCTCCGCGTCCACGACCAGAGGCCCGTCCTCCTCGGCGATCTTCTCCGAGAGCCGCACCAGGGTCTCGCGGCCCTTGGTACGCAGGGGCTCGGACGACTGGCGGGCCGGGGCGCGCTGCGCCGGAACCAGCGAGCGGCCCTCACGGTCCACCGCGAAGCTCTGCCGGGATGCCTGGGCCCGGTTGAGCGCCGCGCGGGCGTGCGACTCCGCGTCCTGGGTGGTGCGGCCCATGCCGATACCCACCTCGATCGCGATGCCCAGCTCCGCCTTGATCCGTTCCACGAACGGCGGCTGCCGGAAGCCCTCGGTCGCGGTGACCAGCGAACCACGCGTGGCCGTCACCATGAACGAGTGGTCGTCCAGCCGGTGCGCCGTCGCGTTGATCCGGTGGGCCTCCTGAAGCAGCAGCCGGTGCAGCGACAGCCGCAGCTCCTCGCGCCAGTAGCGCGGGGTGGAGCGCCGGGAGGAGTCGCGCAGTGTGGGCACGTCCACGACGACCACTCCGAGCTGGGCCTCCTCCAAACGGTGGTGCGCGCCCAGCAGACCGGCGGTCTGCAGCGCGCTGCGCACACCCGCGTTGGTGGGCCGCAGCCGGATCACCGGAACTCCGATGGCCTCCAGCCGCTCGGCGACCCCGCGCACGCAGGTGATCGCCATCTTGGTGGCCTTGCGCCGCCACAGTCCCTCGTGGAAGGACGTGAGCTGGGCGGTGTTGGTCAGCTCCTCGTGTACGTGGATACCGTCCACGGGCAGGTCGACCTCGGAGTAGGCCTCGACCACGTCAGCGCGGCTGAGCACGTCGAGACTCGCTCTAGTCGGGTCGAACCGTTCGTCCAGGGTCGCTCGGAGCAGGGCTTCGTGCAGGCTGGCCCCGCCGAGCGGCACGAAGGTCGCGGGCATGGTCAACACGCCGGCCTTCCGTGCGAACTCGTAGGGCACGGGGCTGGCGAACAAATAGGCATCGATCGCCGACCCCAGCCTGACGACCTTGTCCGTCGCCTCTTGCTCATCTCGGTAGGCGGCGGCGATGAGTCTGGCGTTGAGGGGCCCGGTGGACCCCGGACCCATGAGCATGACCCGTTCGACCACCTCATGGGGTCCTATGACGCCGATCGTCAAATCGCCAGTACGCTGCGCACTCACCTCGGGCTGCTCCCCGCTACCATTCCACGCTCTTCACTATGTGCGCCCACTGGTTTCCCGACCCGATCTCTGTCACGGCATGATTGCCGAGATCGTACCCATTGTGCGGGGCCAAAGAAGATCGTTTTGCATATCAACGCCGAAAGCCCGGGTGGGAGGAAGCCCCCCACCCCGGCTTGAACTGCGCTTACGGCTCTACGAGACGGTGACGCGCTCCACGTCGCCGCCCAGCGCGGCGAGCCGCGAAGCGAACTGAGCGTGACCGCGGTCCACCAGATAACCGGGCGCCACGATTGTCTCACCTTCGGCGACCAGTCCGGCGAGAACCAGGGCCGCACCGGTGCGGAGGTCGTGCGCGATCACCTCGGCGCCGTGCAGGTTCGTGGAACCGTGCACGATGGCGCGGGTGCCCTCGACCTCGATCTTCGCGCCCATCTTGTTGAGCTCGTCGGCCAGCGCGAAGCGGCCGTCGTAGATGGCCTCGTGGATGTAGCTCTCACCCTCGGCCAGGGTGGCCAGGGCCATCAGCGGGGACTGGAGGTCCGTTGCGAAGCCCGGGAACGGCGAGGTCACCGCGTTGATCGGGCGCAGCGGCACGGACGGGTCCCGCTGGACGTGCAGGACGGCGCCCTCCTGGGAGAAGCCGACGCCCATCTGCTCGAGTTTCCAACGGGCCACACCCAGGTGGTCCAGGTTGGCGCCCACCAGGCTGACCTCGCCACCGGTGGCAGCGACGGTCATCGCGAACACACCGGCGTCGATGCGGTCGGACATGATGGTGTGCTCGACGGCGGTGAGCTCCTCGACGCCCTCGACGGTGATCAGGCCGGTGCCGCCACCGCTGATCTTCGCGCCCATGGCGGAGAGGAAGTTGATGACGTCGATGACCTCGGGCTCGAGAGCCGCGTGCTCGATGACGGTGGTGCCGGGAGCCAGCACGGCCGCCATGAGGAGGTTCTCGGTACCGGTGTGGGACGGGGTGTCCAGGTACAGGTGACCGCCGCGGAGCTTGCTGGCCTCCACGTTGATGTGGTTCAGCTCGAGGTCCTCGGTGACCTCGGCGCCCAGCCGGGCGAAGCCGCGGTAGTGGAAGTCGAGGTTCCGGCTGCCGAGGTTGCAGCCGCCGACGCCCTCGATGCGGGCGCGGCCGGTGCGGTGCATCAGCGCGGGGACGAAGAGCACGGAGCCGCGGAAGCGGGCCGCGATGTCGGCGGGCAGGACTGCGCGCTCGGGGTCGTTGAGACCGGAAGCGTCGATGACGACGGTGCGCTCGGACTCGTGGAAAGCGACCTTGGCTCCCACGTGTTCGGCGAGCTCAAGCGCGCGGTAGACGTCCTCGATGACCGGAACGTTCCGCAGCACAGTACGGCCCTTGGCCGCCAGCAGGGCGGCTCCGATCATCGGCAGGACGGCGTTCTTCGCGCCTTGGATGAACGCCGTTCCGCTGAGGGGGCGTCCGCCGCGGACGCGGTAACGAACCTCCTGGCCCATGCTCATGTGCTCCTTTGTGAGGCAGATGTGAAAAAGAGGGACACCCTCGTCGGGTTTCGCCTGTTTGCGTTTAAGACGCGGGTTTGCCCCGAAATGTTGCGGCCATCTTGCGTGTGACCTGCGCAGCCTTGAACCGGTGGGTTCGCGATGACTCTATAGCAAGCACTACACATGAACAGGCCCAGAACGTGGTATACCCGCAGATCGCGGTTGAAGTCCCGCCAAACGGCCAAAGAGGCATTACGCCGGAGGGAGAGACCGAGGGTCGTACGCATGGCTGTCCGTTACTTCGGCGTTGCATACGACCACACCACCATACGCGCTCCCACAGCCGAAACGACGTCCGCGTGCGCTGAATCACGCGGACGGCGTCGGTCACAGGGCGGGCTTGGTGCCGGTCAAGCGCTCGTAGATCTCCGTGTAACGGGACAGAGTGTGCTCCACCACGTCGGCCGGAAGTTCCGGCGGGGGCGTGTCCGACGCGCGGTCCCAGCCGGAGGCCGACGAGGTCAGCCAGTCGCGCAGGACCTGCTTGTCGAAGGACGGCTGGGCGCGTCCCGGGCTCCACTCGTCGGCCGGCCAGTAACGGGACGAGTCCGGGGTGAACACCTCGTCGGCCAGCACCAGGTCACCGGCGGTGTTGCGGCCGAACTCGAACTTGGTGTCGGCCAGGAGGACACCGCGTTCCCGGGCGATGTCCCGGCCGCGCCCGTACACCCGCAGGGTCAGGTCCCGCAGCTCCGCGGCGAGCTTCTCCCCGTGCCGGTCCGCCACGACCTCGAACGACACGTTCTCGTCGTGGTCGCCGACCTCGGCCTTGGTGGCCGGGGTGAAGATCGCCTCGGGCAGTTCGGAGCCGTCGGTGAGCCCTTCGGGGAGCGGCACCCCGCACACCGTGCGGTCCATCCGGTACTCGGCCAGTCCGGAACCGGCCAGGTAGCCGCGGGCCACGCACTCCACCGGGACCATGTCCAGCCGCTCACAGACCAGCGTGCGACCGGCCCAGTCGGCGGGTGCGCCCTCGGGAGGGGTGTCCGAGACGACGTGGTTGGCCACCAGGTCGCCGAGCCGCTCGAACCACCACAGGGACAGCTGGGTGAGCAGGCGGCCCTTGCCGGGGATCTCCGTGGGCAGCACCCAGTCGTACGCCGAGACCCGGTCGCTGGCCACCATCACCAGCTCGCCGGAGGCCGTCGAGTACAGGTCGCGCACCTTGCCGGTGTGCAGGTGGGTGAGCCCCGGAACCTCGACGGGCTCGGGGACGGTGACGAAGCCGCTCATGACGCTACCTGTCTTGTCGAGAGTGCTCCGGCCTTCAGCCCGGAGGTGAATCGGGTCTGATTTGCACGATGCGCTCATGGTTACGTACGTTCTGTATTGGTGGCTGGTGATAACCACACTTGTCGCTGCGTCGCCGCCGGGCAGGCGGAGACGTGAAATGCCTGCGGAGGCCAGGTAAGACCGGGGAACTCGCTTTTCCGGCACAGGCCGGTGAAACAGGAACCAGCTGTCGCCGCGAGGCGCGCAGTGCCACTGGCCCGCGAGGGCGAGTCGGAATCCCCGTCAGTACCCGGCGGGGAGGATGCCAATCTCTGGGTTTCGGTGCGAACCCCTCCAGTATCGCGTTCCCGCTGTTCCGAACGTTCAGGCGGCCCCCACGGACCGCACGGGACACGGCGTGCGCGATACAGCGGGCCCGCCCGCGCACGGCGAAGGGCCCCCGGCGGTTGCCGAGGGCCCCTCTCACGCTCTCGCGTCGCTTCCGGGTACTAGACCTCGGCCGCGGCACGTTCGGCGATGTCGGTGCGGTAGAACGAACCGCGCAGTTCGAGGCGGCTGGCCGCCTCGTAGGCGCGTTCACGGGCCTGGCGCAGGTCCGCGCCGGTCCCGACCACGTTCAGCACGCGGCCGCCGTTGGACTTGATGTCGCGCACCCCGTCCCAGGCGGTGCCCGCGTGCAGCACGTAGGCGCCCTCAAGGGCGTTCGCGGCGTCCAGGCCGCCGATGAGGTCGCCCTTGACCGGGTCGCCCGGGTAGTTCTCGGCGGCGACCACGACGGTCACCGCGGCACCCGACTTCCACTGGAGCGAACCGATCGAACCCAGACCACCGGTGTCGGTCGCCTGCAGGACCGCGCCGATCGGGGTGGCCAGCCGGTCCAGCACGACCTGGGTCTCCGGGTCGCCGAAACGCGCGTTGAACTCCACCACGCGCGGACCCTTCGAGGTCAGCGCCAGGCCCACGTAGAGCAGACCCTGGTAGCGGTGGCCGCGGCGGTTCATCTCCGACACGGTCGGCCGCACGACCGACTCCATGACCTCGTCCACCAGACCGGCGGGAGCCCACGGCACCGGGGCGTAGGCGCCCATACCGCCCGTGTTGGGGCCCTGGTCGCCGTCGTAGGCGCGCTTGAAGTCCTGGGCGGGCAGCAGCGGCAGCGCGTGCGCGCCGTCGGTGAGCACGAACAGCGAGACCTCGGGGCCGTCGAGGAACTCCTCGATGACGACCCGGCCGCACTCGCGGGCGTGCTGCTCAGCGAGCGCGCGGTCCTCGGTCACCACGACGCCCTTGCCCGCGGCCAACCCGTCGTTCTTGACGACGTAGGGTGCCCCGAACTCGTCGAGGGCCTCGGAGACCTGGCCGGCGCTACGGCACACGCGCGCCTTGGCGGTGGGTACCCCGGCCGCCTCCATGACCTCCTTGGCGAAGGCCTTGGAGCCCTCCAGGTGCGCGGCCTCCTTGTCGGGGCCGAAGACCGGGATACCGCGGTCGCGCAGGGCGTCGGCCACCCCGGCCACCAGCGGCGCCTCCGGGCCGATCACGACCAGCTCGGCGCGCAGGCGCGCGGCCAGTTCGGTCACGGCCAGCCCGTCCGTCACGTTGATGACGTGGTTCTCGGCCAGGTCGGAGATCCCCGGGTTGCCGGGAGCGCTGTGAATGCTGGTGACGCCCGGATCAAGGGACAGAGCTCGGACGAGTGCGTGCTCGCGGCCTCCGCCGCCGAGAACGAGGGCTTTCACTACAGTGGGCCTCTTCTTCTACTGAAGGGAAGAACGGGTGGTCGCCGGTCAGACCAGGGAACGCAGCTGAAGGGTCTCCTCGCGGCCCGGCCCGACACCGATGGCGGAGATCGGGGCTCCGGCCATCTTCTCAAGAGTACGCACGTAGTCCTGCGCGTTCTTGGGGAGCTCCTCGAATTTGCGCGCGCCCGTGATGTCCTCGGACCAGCCGTCGAAGTACTCGTAGATCGGCGTCGCGTGGTGGAAGTCGGTCTGCGTCATCGGGATCTCGTCGTGACGCACGCCGTCCACGTCGTAGGCCACGCACACGGGGATGCGGTCCAGGCCGGTGAGCACGTCGAGCTTGGTCAGGAAGAAGTCCGTGATGCCGTTGACGCGCGTGGCGTAGCGGGCGATCGGCGCGTCGAACCAGCCGCAGCGGCGGTCGCGGCCGGTGGTGACGCCGTACTCGTGGCCCTGGGTGCGCAGCCAGATCCCCTGCTCGTCGAGGAGCTCGGTCGGGAAGGGGCCGGAGCCGACACGGGTGGTGTAGGCCTTCAGGATGCCGACGACCTTGGAGATGCGGTTGGGGCCGATGCCCGCGCCCGCCGCCGCGCCGCCCGCGGTGGGCGAGGAGGAGGTGACGAACGGGTAGGTGCCGTGGTCGATGTCCAGGAGAGTGCCCTGCGAGCCCTCGAGGTAGACCGTCTTGCCCTCGTCCAGCGCCTTGTTCAGGATCAGGGAGGTGTCGGCGACGTGCGGGCGCAGCTTCTCGGCGTAGCCCAGGTACTCCTCGATGATCGGCTCGGCCTCGAGGGCGCGCCGGTTGTACACCTTGGTGAGGAGCTGGTTCTTGTCGTGGAGGGCGAGCTCGATCTTCTTGCGCAGGATCTTGGGGTCGAACATGTCCTGCACGCGCACGCCCTGGCGGGTCACCTTGTCGGCGTAGGTCGGGCCGATGCCGCGGCCGGTGGTGCCGATCTTGCCCTTGCCGAGGAAGCGCTCGCTGACCTTGTCCAGGGCCCGGTGGTAGGGCATGATCAGGTGCGCGTTGGCCGAGATGACCAGGCGGGACGTGTCCACACCCCGCTCCTGGAGGCCGCGCAGCTCCTCGAAGAGCACGCCCGGGTCGATGACGACGCCGTTGGCGATGACCGGCACGACGTTCGGGGACAGGATGCCTGAGGGCAGCAGGTGGAGGGCGTATTTCTGGTCGCCGATGACCACCGTGTGCCCGGCGTTGTTGCCGCCCTGGTAACGGACCACATAGTCCACGCGGTCGCCGACCAGGTCGGTCGCCTTGCCCTTGCCCTCGTCGCCCCACTGGGCACCCACGAGCGTGATCGCCGGCATTGGTCTCTACCTCTTCGCTCGACACCTGACCGGGGCATTTCCGGCCCCGAACATGGAAGAACCCCTGGCGCAAGGCAGCGACAGGGGCCGTTGCGTATTGAGCGTACACGACCTGCGCATCCGGGTTAAGAGGGGCACTGCGGCCCTTGCGCCACACGGTTCCGAGGTGCTTTGTGCGCAGGCCTTTTCCCCGGGCGGGCCGGTCCGGTTCGTGGAGGGAACCGGACCGGCCGGACTGTCGCGAGGGCTACGGGTGCTGCGGGCGCTGCCTGACTCAGCCGTTGAGGGCCTTGTCGGCCTCCGCGCTGGACTCACGGAGGAAGGTCGCGCAGCGCTCGGCCTCCTCGGCGTCGCCGATCTGCTCCGAGGCCTTGCCCAGGGAGTGCAGGGCGCGCAGGAAGCCCTGGTTGGGCTCGTGCTCCCACGGGATCGGGCCGTGGCCCTTCCACCCGGAGCGGCGCAGCTGGTCCAGCCCGCGGTGGTAGCCGGTGCGGGCGTACGCGTAGGCGGCCACCGGCTGACCGTCGGCCAGGGCCAGCTCGGCCAGGCGGGCCCAGGCGGCGGAGTAGGACGGGAAGCGACCGGCGACCGGGGTGGGGTCGTCGGCGATGGCCAGGGCCTCGCGCGCCTCGGGGTCGTCGGACAGGCGCGTCTCGGGCGGCTCGTTCAGCAGGTTCTGGTGCAGGTTCATGCCCCCATCCTGCCACCGGGCGCGGTGTCTCCCGGAGCGCCGGGCTCAACCCGTCTCCGCACTGCGCCGTCGGACCCGGGCGGTGGAGCCGTGCGTCAGCGCGTGCGCCGCCACCGCGGCGGTGGCCAGTCCGAGGACCAGCGCGGGCAACGTCACCCCGGTGAGCAGGTCCGGGGCCCGCCACCCGTCCGATCCCACGTATGCGTACGGGCTCACCCGGTTCAGCCCCGGCACCGTGTTGCAGGCGGCCGCCCCCAGGAGGATCCCCGCCAGCGCGACCAGCCCGGACGGCACCGCCCCCAGGAAGGGCGCCAGCAGGTACACGGCGGACACCGCCAACAGGACGTTGGTCACCAGCAGCCATGAGTTCTCCGCCTCCGACGCGGAGGGCAGCAGCGCCAGCGCGGCGCCGCCGAGCAGCAGCACGCCGAGCGCGGCCACCGCGGCCGCCCGGACCCGGGTACGGGCACCGCCCAGCCGCTCCCACTCCCACAGGCGGGGCCGGTTCGCCCACGCCCCGACCGCGGCCGCGCACACGCACAGCAGTTCGGCGACGGGGACCCGCTGTTCCTCGTTGGGCCAGTCGAACACCGCCACCGGCACCACGGTGCCCGAGGAGGCCAGCCCCAGAACCACCGCCGCGACGGCCGCGGCCAGGGCGTACAGCATCGGCAGCAGGGCGGGGCTTAGCGGGGTGAGTACGGTGCCCGGTGTCCAGCGGCCCGATGGCCAGCGGCGTGGTGTCACGGTTGCCACGGCAGCTCCTCCGGTTCCACCTCGCACGCCGCGATCCGCTCCTCGTTCCGGCTGATCCAGTCCCGGACCTCGTCGGGGTCGGGGGTGGCCTCCGCGGGTGATCCGTCGCCGGAGGAATCAGGGAAGGGCCGCGAGGCGAGCCACGTCTCCAGCTCCAACAGCGCGCTCATCCGCCGCTGTTCCGGGGTTGCCCCCACGTCCGTGCTGCCCACGCCCTCGGAGCCGCACACCCACGGGCCGGGCACCAGCCAGACGGCGGCCTCCCGAGATACCTGCTGGTACGGGTCCCAGCCCGGATAGACGCGCGCCCAGAGCACGCCGTGCTCCTCGCTGTACAGCACGTCGTCGTCCTCGGTGGCCAGGCTGCGGTCGCGCACCTGCGCGGGAAGGGCTTCGGACGGCCCGTAGGCGGCGAAGACCGGCGCGGCTAGTTCGACGATCAAGGTGAGTTCGTCCGCGTGCCCCTCGTGCACGCAGTAACGGATGCCATCGCGTTCCGCGCAGACCTCGGAGCCGCCCGGGGCATAGGTCACGAGCGGGAACACGTACAGGTGGGGCAGGACGGCGGCGATCGCCACCGCGGCCACCGCCGTGATCTGCGGGGCCGACCATCCGTGCGGGGCCCGCAGCAGCCAGGCGGTCGTCCACGCGGCGGCCGTCACCAGGAGCAGGAAGAACCCCAGCCGGTAGAAGCTGAGCGCGACGCTCTCCTGGTTGCCCAGCGAAAGAGTGAACGGAAGCTGGAGCGACAGCGCGGTCCAGGCGTCGGCGAGCAGGGGCATGCTGGTGCACATGAAGACCAGCCCGATCGCCACCGGGACCGCGATCGGCCCGCGCAGGGCGACCCCGCACAGGTAGCCGAGCAGGGTGAGGGCCGCGAAGCCGGTCAGCGCCCCCAGGATCGGCACCGGCTGCGGCACACCCGCGCCCTGGGCAGCGACGGCGGCGGCCAGCGGGAGCAGCCCCACCAGATAGGCGGCCAGGCACCAGCCGGTGACCACTGTCGCCTGCCGCAGCGGGAGGTCCCGCTCCATGCGGGGCTGCCAGGGCTGGGCGAACACCAGGCTCGGCCGGGTGAAGCGGGCCGCCGCCAGGGCCGCGGCCCCGGCCGCCACCACGACCGGCAGTCGCGCCTGGACCCCCACCTGTCCGGAGAGGTACACCCAGTCCAGAGCCCGCCAGGAGAGCTGGCCCCAGGTGGCTGCCAGCGTCATGACGAGAATGATCCCGGCCGGGGCCAGCACCAGCGGTGGTGGCAGCGGCCAGAAGAGCGGAGAGGCCGCCAACCGGCTCCGGAACGGGATCACGGGGCGGGCCGAGGGTGCGGACTGGTTCGCTGGCGGGCTTGTGGCGGGGCTCTCGGATGGAGTTCCAGCAGGGCTCACGGGCGTTCTCCGACCCGAGTGATCAGCTGGTCGTAGGCACGCTCGAACCCGGAGCCGTAGGCGCTCGCCCCGGAGGTGTCGTCGATCAGTGCCTCCAGCTCGGGGAAGGTCCCCTGAAACTCGATCCGGCCACCCGCCAGCACCCCGATCCGGGAGCACAGGTGCGCGACGTCCTCGATGAGGTGGGTGGAGATCAGCACGGTCCGGTCCTCGCCCAGACCGGCCACGACCTCGCGCACCCGGAGCCGCTGCCCCGGGTCGAGGCCCGCGGTGGGCTCGTCCAGGATCAGGACCCGGGGGTCATGGGCGAGCGCGGCGGCGATGCCCACGCGCTGGCGCTGCCCTCCAGAGAGGGAGCGCGTGCGCTGGTCGGCGAGTTCGGTCAGGTCGACGGAGGCCAGGGCCCGCCGGGCCGCCTCCCCGCACTCGCGGCGGTCCAGCCCGTGCGCCCAAGCGGCGTAGGCGACGGTGTCCGCCACGGTCAGCTCGCCCGCCAGGGTGAAGCGCTGCGGCACGAACCCCAGCTCGCGGCGGGCCCGGGACCGGCCGGCCCCGGTAGCCAGGTCGTGCTCCCCGATGAGCAGGCGCCCTCCCCGCACGGGGAACAGCGTCACGATGAGCGAGAGCAGGGTGGTCTTCCCCGCGCCGTTCGGACCGAGGAGCCCGGTGACCCCGGGCTCCACGGTCCAGGTGAGGGAGTCCAGGACCTTCTTCCGGCCGCGGCGGCCCCAGCCCCGGTACTCGAAGTCCAGACCCTCAGCGGTGACCCGCATGGGTCCGTCCCTTTCTCCTCACTGGAATGCGGCCGCCGAGCCCCCGACGAGCACGCAGCTCGCCACGAGCACGCCGACAGCCTCCAGGCGGACCGATCGGTTCCTGTCCTGCACGTTTCCTCATTCCGTCCGAAGGGAAAGCGCAGGAGGAATGCCCGGTCCCCCGATCCCGAAACCGGAGGTCGGAGACCCTTTTTCGAGGCTGGGCGCCCTGTGGGGAAATGCACCGGAAAGTGCACCCGGGTTTCTCCCGTCCGGGGGCAGGAGAGATCTTCTGGCCTCGTGATTCGGGCGGTCCGCAGGCGCGTTTCGTGTCGCGACCGCTGCGTGCCGCCGGGGCGATCGGAAAGCTGGTGAGCGGACAGGGGCGAGCAGGGACGAGCAGGGGACCGGCGGCGAGCGGGTCGAACAGGGGTGTCCAGAACCCGTTCCGGCGGGTGTCCCTTGCTTCCGAAACCCCTACATTCCCCGTGATCTTGCTACCAGAAGCGAAATCGGCGCCGAACTTGCTTCTGGTAGCAAGATCATCCCTGAAAGGGGGCGGGATAAAGCCGAGAAGTAGAAAGGACGGTGCCCGGCGGTCGTGACACGACCGCCGGGCACCAGGCACCGGCTGCCGGACCGCGGGGGAGCGGTCGGGCAGAGGCCCTACCGGGCAGGGGTCCTACCGGGGCCCTACTTCATCTTGTTGCCGGCGGACTTCAGGTGCTGGGCACCCTCGACCACGCGGGCGGCCATCCCGGCCTCGGCGACCTTGCCGTAGGCGCGCGGGTCGTAGGCCTTCTTGTTGCCGATCTCGCCGTCGATCTTCAGCACGCCGTCGTAGTTCTTCATGATGTGGTCGACGACCGGGCGGGTGTAGGCGTACTGGGTGTCGGTGTCGATGTTCATCTTCACGACGCCGTAGTCGATCGCCTCGTGGATCTCCTCCATGGTGGAGCCGGAGCCGCCGTGGAAGACGAAGTCGAAGGCCTTGGCCTTGCCGTACTTGGCGGCGACGGCGTCCTGGGCGGTCTTGAGGACCTCGGGGCGCAGCTTCACGAAGCCGGGCTTGTAGGAGCCGTGCACGTTGCCGAAGGTCAGGGCGGTCATGTAGTAGCCCTTCTCGCCCAGGCCCAGCACCTCGGCGGTACGCAGGGCGTCCTCCGGGGTGGTGTACAGCTTCTCGTTGATCTCGCCGACGATGCCGTCCTCCTCGCCGCCGACGACGCCGACCTCGATCTCGAGGATGGTCCGGGCGGCCTTGGAGGCGGCGAGCAGCTCGTCAGCGATCTGGAGGTTCTCCTCCAGCTCGACGGCGGAGCCGTCCCACATGTGCGACTGGAACAGCGGCTCCTGGCCCTTGGCCACGCGCTCCTTGGAGATCTCCAGCAGCGGGCGGACGAAACCGTCGAGCTTGTTCTTGGGGCAGTGGTCGGTGTGCAGGGCGATGTTCACCGGGTACTTGGCGGCGACGACGCGAGCGAACTCGGCGAAGGCGACCGAGCCGGTGACCATGTCCTTGACCGTAGCGCCGGAGAGGAACTCCGCACCGCCGGTGGAAATCTGGACGATGCCGTCGCTTTCGGCCTCGGCGAAGCCGCGCAGGGCGGCGTGCAGCGTCTGGCTGGAGGTCACGTTGATCGCCGGGTAGGCGAAGCCCTCGGACTTCGCGCGGCTCAGCATCTCGGTGTAGACCTCGGGGCTGGCGATGGGCATGGCTTGACTCTCCCTGGTTCGGCCTGGAGCGAGCGGCCGCCAGTGCGATGCTCTCGCCTGCCGAGCTCTCGCGTACTGACGGCACCCCACGTGCGTTGTCCCGGTGGAGGGACCGGAGCGTCGGGGGCGGCCCGCGGGCCGCGTGTCCGGATGTGTCCACCGGGCGTCGTCCAAGTATCCCGAATAGCCGGAGCCGTTGGAAAGGTCTAGACCAAAAAGCTCAGGATTGGCGACGTACCCGCAGCTTACGGGGACAGGAAGGAGCGCAGGGGCGGGGGTGCCGAATGGGTCGGGGGATGCTGCACGGCTATGTCACGAATGATGGTGAAGCTGTGTGTTCTGGACGACTGCTGTCGCTTTTTGTCGTGATACGCGCTACATTCGTCGCCGTGGGCAGGCATAGGAACGATCCTCGTGGCGTTGGTCAGGTGATGGCCATCGTCGGTGCCGTCGTGCTCTTGGTCACCCTGGTGGCCCTCGGCGGGTACTTCCTGTACCGCGCACTTCCGGGCACCGGAACCAGCGTCAGCGCCAACGCCTCTGAGGCGGCCGCCGACGCGGTGGAGTCCGACGAGATGGGCGTTCTCTACATCCGCGTGGTGGGCGAGTCCAGCAAGGTGTTCGTCCGGGTACCCGGCGGGGACGTACTCCTGGACCAGGAACTCACCCAGGGCAGCTCCGTGAACTACCCCAGCAACGCCAACGGCCTCGAGGTCAGCATCGGCGACCCGACCGCCGTCGAGGTCTACGTCAACGGCGACCACCGCGACGTCTCCGACCGCGACCCGGGGCACAGCTTCACCCTCAAGCCGTAAACCCATCCGAGCCCTCCGCGCCGGGGTGGGGCCCGAAGGCCCCACCGCGAGCAGTCAGTGGTCAGCGATCACCGGGGCGATCAACTGGGTTGGTCACCGGGGTGGTCAGACGTCCAGGTCGGACACCTCGAAGACGGGCCGGTACTCCAGGCCCTCCTCCTCCAGCTTCCCGCGCGCGCCGCGGTCGACGATCAGCGCGACCGCCACCACCTCGGCGCCCGCCTCACGCAGGGCCTCCACGGCCGTGAGCACCGAACCGCCGGTGGTGGAGGTGTCCTCCAGTGCCAGCACACGGCGCCCCTTGACGTCCGGGCCCTCGATCCGGCGCTGCAGGCCGTGCGCCTTGCCCGCCTTGCGCACCACGAAGGCGTCCAGCTTGCGCCCGCGGGCGTGCGCCGCGTGCAGCATCGCGGTGGCCACCGGGTCCGCGCCCAGGGTCAGGCCGCCCACCGCGTCGAACTCCAGGTCCTCGACGGTGTCCAACAGGACCGAGCCGACCAGCGGCGCGGCCTCCCCGTCCAGGGTGATCCGGCGCAGGTCGACGTAGTAGTCGGCCTCCTTGCCGGAGGACAGGGTCACCTTCCCGCGCACGACCGCCTTATCGTTGATCTGACGCAGGAGTTCATCACGTTCGCTCATGATCAGTGAGCCTAGAACACCGGGTGGGGCCGCGCGGACCTGGGCTCCCGCCCCGGAGGGGATGCCAGTGAAGGAAGAGACCGGAGTCGTTCGGGTGGAGACCACCGTCGACAGCCGCGAGGGCGCCGAGTCGGTGGCCGGTTCGGTGGTCGAGCACCGGCTTGCGGCCTGTGCCCAGGTGGGCGGGCCGATCCGGAGCTTCTACCGCTGGGAGGGCGCGACCCAGGCCGACGAGGAGTGGACGGTGGTGATCAAGACCGCCGCGGACCGCCTTGATGATCTGGTCGCGCACCTGAACCAGACGCACCCCTACGACGTGCCCGAGATCATCGCCGTGCCGGTGACCGGCGGAAACCCCGCGTACCTGACCTGGGTCCGCGACGAGACCCGCCCGGGCGGTCCCGCGTGATCACTGTTCTCCTACCCCCCACCCTCCGCGCCCCCTTCTCACTCCCCGGTGCCGCCGAGGCGCTCTCCGCCCAGGGGCACACCCCGGTGTTCCCCGACATCCCGGACGACGACACCGCCCCGCACGCCGCCCGCTACGTCGCCCGGGCGAGCCTGGAGATCGGCCGCCTCGCTGCCGACCGGGCTCCGGCGGTCCTGGTCGCCGAGGGGGACAGCGGCCCGCTTCTGGGGGCGGTCGGTGCGGCCCAGCGCTCCGCACACCGCCCCGTCCACGGCTATGTACTGGTGGACGCCCCACTGCCCCAACCCGGCAGCCCCACCCGCACCGACATCGCCAAGAACCAGCTCCTCACCGAGACTCCGCCCCGCGAGGGCGAACCCGCCGCCTACCGCACCGAGCGCCTGCCCACCGTCCCGGACTGGCCGGACGCGCCCTGCGGGTACCTGCTGACCGACCCCGCCTTCGCGCACCCCGCGCACCTGGCCGGGATGCGCGGCTGGGTGGTGCGCGACGCCACGGGAGACCGGTCCAAGGCGGCGGCCGAGCTCGCCGCGCTCATCGACGAACTCCTCCGCTGACCCCCGGGGCGGCCCCGGGGCGCCCGAAAACCAGGTGACAGCGGTGCCGGACGTCGCCATCATCAGGGCATGATCGCGGACCACTTCCCCCCGATGGGGCTACGCCTGAACACTCCCCGCCTCCAACTGCGGATGCCCTCCGACACCGACCTGTCCCAGCTGGCCGAAGCCGCCGTCGCGGGCATCCACGACCCTGAGTGGATGCCGTTCATCGTCCCCTGGACCGACCAGACGCCCCGCCGCCTGGCGTCCGGGGTCATCCAGCACAACTGGTAGGCCATGGCCTCGTGGACACCTGAGAAGTGGACGTTCAACGCGGCCGTGGTGCACGAGGGCACCGTGATCGGCATTCAGGACTTGACGGGGAAGGACTTCGCGATCACCCGCCAGGTGAGTACCGGCTCGTGGCTGACTCGGAGCCACCAGGGCAAGGGGTTGGGCACGGAGATGCGGGCGGCTGTGCTGCACCTGGCCTTCGAGTGCCTGGGAGCGGAGGCCGCGGTCACGGAGGCCTTCAAGACCAGCGAAGCCTCCCGGGGCGTGACGCGCAAGCTCGGTTACGAACTGGACGGGAGCAACCTGGTCGCGCTCCGGGGCCAGCAGGTCAGCGAGGACCGGTACCGGCTGACCAGGGAGAACTGGGAGAAGCACCGCACGGTTCCGGTGACGGTTGAGGGCCTGGAGCCGTGCCTGCCCTACTTCGGACTGGGTGAGCTGCCCGACTGACTCACGGCGGACGCTCCCGTCCCACGGAGCATGAGGACCAGGACCACGAGGGGACCGAGCAGGAAGCCCGCTCCGGTGACGACCCCGCTGACCAGCGGAACCCAGTCGGGGTGCCCCAGCAGAGCCATGAGCAGCCCGATCCCGCCGAGCACGGTGCCGTACCAGGCGACAGTCAGGATCTCGGGCTGCTTCCAATGCCAGGCGAGCGGGAAGAAGTGCAGGCCGACGACGAGGGCGACCCAGGCCACCCCGGCCTGGTCGGGGATGCTGTCGAGTCGGCTGATGGTTTGAGCCCCGCCGATGATCAGCAGCACCTCGATCGTGGTGACCATCCCGAAGAAGGCGCCGAAGCGGGGGGCGCCCGCGGAAGCGTCACCTGCCTCCGTCCGACTCTCCTTCCGCATCCCGAGTACGGCCAGACCCACGATGGCGACGGCGGCAGCCACAGCCAGGCCCCGAACCCCCATCGACACCCCCGAAGGCAGTGGCGGCCCGCTGTTGATCAGAACGAAGGCCAACCCGAACACTGAAGCGACGAAGAACCCAGCAAAACGCGCGATCATTCCTGGAAGCTACCAACCGCTATCGACGATTTGCGCTGATCTTTGGGGTCTATGTGTCCCTTGGGGGTTATTGGTTCATGAGTGAATAAATTGGGGTGCTCACCTCCCCGTGCCAGCACGCCGCTCCTCCTCGTGCCACCACGTCATCCCCGTCCAGACTGGAAATGCCGAGCCCCCGACCGATGGCCGGGGGCGGAGTTGGTTCAGGGAGAGGCTTAGGCCCGGTCGGTGCAGGCCGTGGTGAGCAGGGCGGTCCACTCTGCCCCCGGGAACGTGAGGTGCCCCAGGTTCCGGTTCTGCGTGTCCCGCAGATCCACGGCGGCGGGCGTCTCCCGAGCCTCGACGCAGTTGTTGGTGGCCCCGCTGTACGACGACTTGTGCCACTGCTGATTCATGCCTTGTCCAACCTCTTGATCTCTTCTCGGACGCGCTCCAGGGAGCTGTCCGGGGTCAGCGCCACAGCCTGGAGTGCGGCGAACAGCATCCTGCGATGTGCCACCTCGTCGGCCTCTGTGACTGACTGTCCTTCTCGGGCGTTCTCCACGTACACGGAGTCCGGACTGTCCTGCGTCACGATCACGCTGAACGCTCCGGAGTTCCCGGGGTGTTTGGGGGAGTCCACGGGAACCACTTGCAGGGTCAAGCGCTCCCGTTCCGCTAGTTCTGCGATGTATTCCAGCTGTGCCCGTGTCACCTCAGCGCCGCCGTACCGACGGGACAAAAGCGACTCGTCCACCACCAGCCACAGCTTAGGCGTTGTGGCACCTGCCAAGTCCTCGGCCCTGGTCATACGCTCCGCGACGAGCACATTCACTTCGTCCTCTGCGAGCCATGGGGCTCCATATCGCATGAGAGCCCGCGTGTACGCCTCCGTTTGAAGATGCGCTGGGAACGCCAATACTTGGTATTCGTACACGGCCGAGGCGTTCTGGATGGCGTTGGTGACTTCGTCCAGCCACGCCGGACGTCCGGTGCCGGTGAGATCGTCCCACAGGTCCTGAAGGCGTGTTCCGGTTCCCAGAACCTCGTCCAGTCGGGGGAGCAATGGCAGGGCAGGACTTCGGTAGCCACCCTCCAAGTTAGACAAATGGGAAGTACTGACCTCGACCATGGTGCCCAGCTTCGCTTGGGTCATTCCTGCGCGTTTGCGGTTCCTTGCTAGCTCACGTCCGAATCGCTTCTTGGCTTGAGGGGTCGTCATGTGCTCATTGGAACATGGGCAGGCATGGTATGTCTTCAAAATCATTCGAGACATCACGTGGTCGTTCTTTATCTCCCACAATCACGTTCTGCCTTACGAAGGCGTGGTTGGAGCGTTCATCATGGGCTGCATGCTTCAGTGATGACTTCCTATGGGGGTAGCGAAAAATGGGACAGTTCATGAAACGGTTCCTGAAGACTGTGGGAGAGGGCCAGCTCAGGGGTGATCTCCTCCGATTTGACTGTTCCAAGCCGGTGCGCGTGCGTTGGCTTGGTGCGGCTGGCTCTGCTGGTCTCGGGGTGGGGGTGTGAGCGTGCCAACGGTGGAGCTGCCGGAGGTGACGGTGCCCCTACTGGCGACCGTGCAGTCCAAGTACCGGCACTACTTCGACCCGAACTCCGGGCGGGCGCCTTTCCGGAACCGGCGATACGAGTTCGGGGCCGGACCTCTCCAAATGCCGCTGGTGCGTGCCTTCCTGAACGCCTGTGCTGAGCGGGAGGACCCCGACTACCAGGACCTGTTCACCCTCCTGGGCAGCGAACTCGCCGCCAACGCGCTCCGGCACACGCGCTCGGGGGAGCGGTTCGGCTACTACTCCCTCACGTGCGTGCGCCTGCGGGACGGACTCCGACTGACCTGTAAGGACCTGGGCATCAACACCCCGGACCCCTCTACTCCCGACAACCCTCGCTATCTGGCCGCCGACCCGAACGGGCTGGACCCGACGGTTAAGGCCGGTCGCGGGCTGGCCATGGTCAACGCTCTGGCTTCGGAGTGGGGCGACAACGGGCTTACTCAGAACCGCCAGGTCTGGTTCCACCTGCCCTACGACCTGACCGACAACCCCTGGAGTCACTTCTAGGGCCCCGGTAGGGCGGCATGGATAACCAGACCACCTGCCCAGACTCCAAAGGGCACGACTACATCCCGGACCAACCACCGGTGAAGCGCGGCAATACCGCAACGGCCACGTGCCGCTACTGCGGGCACACCATCACGGCCACACGCTGAACCCTCAACCCTCAACACCCACGAAAAAGCTCTGGCGGGTGCAGCAACACCCCCAGAGCAGGCCGACAAACACCCCTTAGAGAAAGAGTTGTCGACATGTCCATTGTGCCTCACCTGAGCCCTGACCGCTGGCAGGCGCGGATCTACCCGGGACGCCTGTCCCAGATGAGCACCGTGCGCGCGGACCTGCGCGCCGACCTGGCCGGGTTCGGCGAAGACCTGGTCGAAACGCTGACGTTGTGTGCGAGCGAGCTCGTGGCCAACGCGGTCGAGCACACGCTCTCGGGCGATTCCGGCGGCCGGGTCCTGCGGGCGCTCTTCGAGTCCGAGCCGGGTGTGCTGCGTCTGGTGGTCGTGGACGACGGCGCCCGCGAGTCCACTCCGGCGATCCCGACCGAGCGCACCGAGCAGGAGTGGCTGAGCGCCGAGCGGGGTCGGGGCCTGTTGATGGTGGAGATGCTCGCCGCGAAATGGGGCGCTTACCCGGTGGTGTCGTTCCCGTTCTGCGCGGATCTGGGCACGGCGGTGTGGGCCGAGTTCACGCTGGGCGGTGGGCAGCGATGACCGCCGTGGACACCAGGGTCAGGTCAGTTCTCGACGCCCCGCACGGAGCCCGCTTCACCCGGACCCCCGCGCCGACACCTCGCCGGGTCGCGACGGCCCCAGAGACCTTCGAAGAGCGCGAACAGCGCCTGCTCCGGCAGATGGCGGGCAACCCCAGGGTCGCCCACCGGCTCAGGAACGGTGCCGTCCCCGAGTGGATGGCCGTGGACAGGGACCGCCGCGAACAGGCCGAGCGCAAGGCCAGGCAGGCCAAGCGGTGGGAATCCGAACCCGACGACCCGTTCCCGCCGCGCAAGCCCCGCGGGCGTCACCGGGCCCCGCGGTGGTGGCGGAGTGACTGGGCGGCCTCGACGCTGACCTTCGGCATGGCCCTGGCGGCCGGGATGGTGGTCAGCCACGTCACCGCACTGCTCATGTAGGGGAGGCGAGAATTCTGTCCACAGGCTGTGGAAATGATCCGCCACAGCCTGCGGATGGCTGACCTCGGGCGGCTCAAGGTCGGGTGATCTCCCCACCACATCGTCCGCTGACATGACGAAGGCGCGCCCACCTCCCCTGTGTGAGCGCGCCTCCGGGCGCCGCGATGAGCGGCGCCTACCCGTCCGACGGTCCCGTGGGCCGCCCTCTCGTCGGGGGCCAGAGAGCCCGAGGACCCCCGTCGGACGGGCTGCCGACCGCTGCGCGCTCCGTCCCCTCTGGCGGGCGCGGCGGTCGGCTGGCCGCCGGGACCGGGCCCTCCCCCCTCAAGGAGGGCCGCACGGTCCGCGGCGGCGTCAGTGGGTCATTCGTCCTTCCGCGACCGGGACAGCCCGTCGAGCAGGGCGGTCGCCTCCCGGTGGGTGCCGGGCAGCGGGACCGACCACACGGCGGCCCCGTGCTCCCAGCCGATCCCCTTGCGCAGTTCGTCGATCTGGGCTTCGAGAGCGGGCCCGTCCTGGCTGACCACCGCGATCCGGCCCCGGCTGACCAGGCACACGGACTCGCCCCGGGTGAAGAAGCGGCTCAGTTCGTGTCCGAGCACGATCAGCCGTGCGGCGCGCTGCCAGGGGTCGAGCGCCGGATCCAGCGCCACCACCACGAGCTGGTGGCCGAACGCCGCCGGGACCGTGTCGTCCGCGCCGCGGTAGAGCTCGCTGATCCGGGTGCGCAGGTACGCCTCGCCGGCAAGGCCGGTGAGCGGGTCCTGACAGGTGTTCCGGTCCCGTCCTCCTTCGACCCAGCCTTCGGCCAGCGCACGGACGAGCGGGAGCGGCACCTGGTCCCAGCCCACGACCCGGCCGAAGGAGTCGAGGTCGTCCAGGGTCCGGCCGATCTCCACACCGGAGCGGGCCCGGGCCTCGCCGAGCTGGGCGCAGGCCCCGGACAGGTCCCGTCCGGCGGCGTACGCCTCGCAGAGGGCGTCCACGGAGGGCGTCCACCAGTCCTCGCCCGGATCCCAACCCTCTGCCCTGCTCCGGCGCCCCCACGGCGCACGTAGTCCCCGGGCGCGGTGAACCACACGGTCCCGCGCTCCGGCACCCACATCGGTCTCGCCCATGGCATAGCTCCCGGTTGTCGTTTGGCCAGGTGAACGGAGGTGGGCCCGCGCCCCCGCGGTGGGCCCCTCCGTTCGCCTTCATCTCAATCACGGAGATCGGTAGCGGCTATGACGCGGATACGGGATATTTTTCGAGCAGGTGATTCTTTGACACCGCACCCCCGCATCCAGCACCTTCCGGTTCCGGCTCGCGGCGGGGGCCGCGGGACCACTAGGGAAAGGGCGCTGGGTGACCGACGCCGAAGGTGAGCACACAGACACACTCGTCGGTGACGCGGAGATCATCGAGCGGGTGAAGGCTGGCGACAACGCCGCCTACGGAACCCTCTACGAACGCCACGCCGCCGCCGCCCGCGGCCTGGCCCGCCAGCTGCTGCGCGGTGAGGCCGAGGTCGAGGACGCGGTCGCCGAGGCGTTCACCAAGGTGCTCAGCGTCATCCAGCGCGGCGGCGGCCCCAGCGACGCCTTTCGCCCCTACCTGCTGACCGCGGTCCGCAACGCCGCCTACGACCGGGGCCGGGGGGAGAAGCGCCAGGTCGTCACGGACGACATGGAGAGCTACGACTCCGGCGAACCCTTCGTCGACCCGGCGCTGGAGGGCCTCGAACGCTCGCTGATCGCCCGCGCCTTCCTCTCGCTGCCCGAGCGCTGGCAGTCCGTGCTCTGGCACACGGAGATCGAGGGGGTCAAGCCCTCCGAGGCCGCGAGCATCCTCGGGATGAACGCCAACGGCGTGGCCGCCCTGGCCTACCGGGCGCGCGAGGGCCTGCGCCAGGCCTACCTCCAGATGCACCTGGAGGGCGGCGGCGCGGCGGAGGCCTGCCGACCCACGCTCGGCCTGCTCGGCGCCTACGTCCGCGGCGGCCTGTCCAAGCGCGACACCACCAAGGTCGACCGGCACATGGACGACTGCGCGGACTGCCGCGAGGTGTACGCGGAGCTGATGGACGTCAACGTCGGGCTGCGCGGGATCGTCCTTCCGCTGGTGGTCGGCTTCGGTGCCACGGGCTACCTCGCCGCGACCCCGGGCGGGGCCGCGACCGGCGCCTGGTGGAACCGGATGTCCCGCCGCCAGCAGCAGACCACGGCCGGGGCCGTGGCTGCCGCGGGCCTGGCTGTCGCGGTCGCGCTCGCCCTGGTCGGCGGGGAGGGCGCACCGCCGACCGACCCTCCGCCTGTGGCAGCACCCCAGGACCAGCCGCCCGCGGGGGACCCGCCCGCTGCCGGGGACCCTCCGGCCGATCCGCCCGGGCAGGACCCGGCTGACCCGGACGCCCCGGCGCCCCAACCCGTGCCCGGGGCGCCCGCGGACATCCCGGCGGCCTCGATCCCGAGCCCGTCGTCCCCGGCCGCGCCCCCGGCGGTGCCGGACCCGCCGGACCCGGACGCCCCCGAGGCCCCCCAAGCCCCCCAAGCCCCCCAGCCTCCACAGCCCCCCGAGGCGCCCGAGGAACCCCAGCCGGTGTTCGCGGCGGGCATCGACCCGGTCGGGGCGCTGATCCCGGGCAACGACGGGATCATGGTCCTGGATGTGCTCAACCTGGGGGCGGCCACCCTCGGGGACGTGCTCGCGGCCATCACCCTGCCGCCCGGGGTGGAGATGATCTCCTCCGGCGGCGCGGGCAACGCCGTCCCGATGGCGGTCGGCCACGGCGACTGGGGCTGCTCGGCGGGCAGCGGCGGCGGCGAGTGCGTGCGCACCGGTATGGAGGAAGGGGAGAACAGCACCCAGTTCTTCGACGTCCGGGTGTCGTCCGACGCCGACGTGAACGTGCCCGCCAGCGTGGTGATCTCTTCGGGCGAGGTGAGTTACCAGGCGGTCGGTGAGCGGGGGGTGACCCCGGAGGGCATCGCCGCCCGATACGCCACAGCGGGCCAGGTGCGTACGGAGGCCGTGGGTAACGCCCTGCTGACCTGTACCGAACCGGATCCGCCCCAGGGCGGCTGGCCCTGGCCCTGGTGGGGCTGGCCGGGCGGCTCGGGGGACTCTGGGGACTCGGGCGGCCAGGGGGACCTGCTGGACGAGCGCCCGATGGCCCCGCCCGGGCCCGAGTCCCAGGAGGAGGACGCCGCCGACCTGCGCCGGGCCCCCGTCGACACCGGTGCCCCTGGTGCCGGAGCGGGTGATGGGGTCGGTGGTCCCCTTGGTGAGGATGGGCTTCTCGGCGGCTCCGGGGGTGGATTCGACAACGATTCCCCGAGCGGTTCCCCGGGCAGCTCCGAGGGCGGTTCCGAAGGCGGAACGTCGGAGGACACCGAAGAGGGCGGTTCCGAGGGCGGTGCCGGGTCGGGCGGCGGCGGATCCGGGGACATACCCGGGACCGGAACCCCCGACGACCCCTCCGCCATCCCCGAGGACGGATACGGCGAGGAAGAGGAAGAGGAGAAGTCCGGGCCGTGCGCCGACGCGCGTGAGCGGGTCGGCGACAAGCTCGACAACGACAACTGGGTGATGTCCCCCCTCGACCGTGACTGGGACCCCACGACCACCTCCTCCAGCTCCGCCACCTGGGAACTCCCCGCCGGGGGTTCGGTGCGCTGGGCCGGGCTCTACTTCTCCGCGGCGGGCGACCCCGGTGCGCCCACCGCCCGGGTCAAGGGCCCGGGCATGGCCGCCTACACGACCGTCACGGCCACCGACACGCGGGTCGCCGAGCTCCCGGGCTACTCCGCCTACCAGGCGTTCGCCGACGTCACCGAGCTGGTCCGCGCAGGCGGCGGCGGTGAGTGGTGGGTCAGCGACATCCCCGCCCGGGAGGGCCGGGGCGTCCACGCGGGCTGGAGCCTGGTCGTGGTGCTGGAGGACCCGGCGATCGAGGGCTACCACCAGGCGATGGTGCTGGACGAGACTACCGCGGTCTTCCAGAACGAGACCGGGGCGCGGTTCCCGGTGTCCGGGCTGCTGCCGGAGTCGGTTCCGGCCCGGTTCCACGTGGTGGCCTGGGAGGGCGACGCCGACCTGGGCGGTGACCGGGTGCTGGTATCCGGGAACCCGGTCGCGCCCTCGGGAGGACACGGCAGTGTCGACAACGCCTTCGTGAGCTCCGCGCGCGGTGCAGTGGGGGACCCGATGACTTTCGGGACTGACGTGGTCCGATTCGACGCGGTACTCGGCCGGGAAACGGATATCCGAATCCCGTCCGGTCAGGACGCGGTTCTGGTGGGGGTTGTCGCCCTCACGGCCCCGATGCGCGCCTGAAGTCCGTTGCCGGGGTGGCCTTTGCGGGTCTGGTAAGACGACCGGAAAACCGCTGCCCACCCCAGAAAATCGGCTGTGTGTAGCAAGTCCATAACTGTCAGTGTTTGCCGATGACACGCAAAACGAGACAGACTTGGCTAGGCTGTGCCCCGGTCATGGATATGGCCCCAGAGATCGACAGGGAAGGGGGCGGTGTCACGTGGACCGCTGCGCGTTGTTCGTCGACGCGGGATACCTTCTCGCCGACGGCGCGATGGCCGTACACGGAACCCGTAACCGGGACTCCGTCGCCTGGGACTACTCCGGCCTCGTCCAGTTCCTCAACGAGGTGGCACGGGACCGGACGGGGCTGCCGCTGCTGCGCTGCTACTGGTACGAGGCGGTCGCCGACGACAGGCGCGCCCAGGAGCAGGACAGCATCGCCGACATCCCCGGCATCAAGTTCCGAGCCGCCCGGATACGTCCGGGTCGTCGCGAGGGCGTGGAGAGCTACGTCCAGCGCGACCTCACCACCCTGGCCCGTACCGGCGTCCTGTGCGACGCGGTGCTGGTCAGCGGGGACGAGGACATGGCGTCCGTGGTCGCCGACGTCCAGGACATGGGTGTGCGCGTCACGGTCGTCCACATCTCGGTGGAAGGCAACTGGACCATCTCCCGCGCGCTGCGCCGGGAGTGCGACGACCTCATCGAGATCGGCGCCGGGCACCTGCGTCCGCACGTCAGCCTGCTCTCCGGCGGTGGCTCCACCCAGGAGACGGCCGCCAAGACGACCACCCCCTTCAACAACGGCCGCGCCCGCTCGGCGCCCGAGACGCCGCGCCAGCCCGCGGCGGCCGCCAACACCGGCCGGGTCGAGCCGGTCAACACCTCCACCGGCGGCCTCGAGGCGATGTTCGCCGGAACCGGCGGTCAGCCCGTGCCCCAGGGCAGCGCCATGGAGCAGCTGCGTGCGATGCGCCGTTCGATAGCGCAACAGCGCGGCGTCGACCACCTGGCCGGACCGGGGGCGGAGAACGCCTCCTCCGGCGCGATCGACGTGAACGGCTTCCCCTCCGGCGGGCAGGTCCCGCCCGGTGTGAACGGCAACGGGTCCTACCCCGGTGCCTCCGGGGCCAACGGGGCGCACTCCGCCCCGAGCACGCCGAACGGGCACAGCGCTAACGGACACGGCACCAACGGACACGGTCCCGGCGGTCAGGGCGGCTATCCGGCCTCCGGAACCGGGGGACACCCGTCCATGCGCGGGGGTGACCCGGGCGGCTACGGGATCCCCGGAAGACCGGTGCCGCCACAGGCGCAGGGCCAGGGGCAGCCGCAGGGCCCGCCCATGACCGGTGCCCAGTCGTCCTTCAGCGGGACGGGGCCCCAGGCCTCCTTCGCCGGTACCGGGCCCCAGCGGGCCTTCGACGCCGGAACCGGGCCGCAGGCCTCGTTCGCCGACAGCCAGCAGGGCCCGCCGCAGAGAAACACGCCACCCCCCCAGCAGGATCTGAGGTTCGGAGCCGGCGAGGATCCGGGCTTCGGAGGTGGGGCGGACGCAAACCCTACCTATGGGACCAGTACGGAAACTGACGCCGCACGCCGCGGTGGCGCCGCACCCCGTTTCGGGGGAAGGCGACCTACTGGTCCCGAGTTCGACAGCCGATTCGGCCCCGCTGGATACCAGGAACCCAGTCCCAGTCCTGGATATGGCCAGCAGACGGGCTCCGCCGCGAATACCGTTGATGACGCGGTGCATGTCGCGCACAAAGAAGGGAACGACTTCGCGGAGTCGATCGCACGTGAGGCACCCGCCCTATGGGTCGAGGCCGTGCTGGCACGGAGACCCCGGATGCCCTCCGACCTGGAGGCGCGCCTGCTTCAGGGTTCCTCACTCCCGATCGACCACCTGTTGCGCGACGAGGTCCGTGACGGACTACGTCAGGGGTTCTGGCAGGCGTTGGAGCGTGCCAGGCCCTGATCGGCGCGCGCGAGTGCGAGTAGGGGATGGGGGCGATGCGGTTGACCCGCGTGACGACGGCAGAACTCGACCGGTTGGAATTCCACGCCGTCCGGTCGGGTGAGCACAGTCGGATCGCCGCCCAGCTGCTGGATCTGGCCAACCGGGTCGATGCCGGGAGCGAGGTCACCCGGGCGGAGCTGTTCGTCCGCGCCGGGGAGCAGTGGGAGATCGCGCAGGAGTTCGAGCGTGCCTGCGCCGCCTACCAGCGGGCCATGGACGACGGCGGCCCGACAGTGGTGGACGCGCACGCCCTGAGCGCCGGGGCGCTGCTCCAGCTCGACGAGCGCGAACTGGCCTACGAGCACCTGAAACGGTTGGAGAGCGCGGACCGGTCCGGGCTCTCCACCTTCATCCACGTCGCCGAGGCCCTCTACGCCCACGACGACCTGGAGGGCGCGGAGCGCTGGGCCACCCTGGGCGCTCGGGAGGCCGAGGGCCAGAAGTTGTCCGCCTACGCCCGGGACCTGTTCCTGGAGCTGCTGCGGATCCGGTTCCGCATCCGGACCGATCTGGGCCTGCCCGAGGACGACCTGGATCTGCGTCTCGATCAGGAGTGAGCTTTCTGACGCACCCGGCCCGATACCCGGCCGGGTGCGTTCCGCCCAGACACGGCGGCGATGTGGGGGCGGGCGTCCGCTTCCGGCCTCCCTGCGGCCGAGTCGCGCTGCCGGGCCGACCGGGTACGCCAGGTTCCCCCGCCTCCGCCCGGCCCGGCGGAGGCCCTCCCGTCGCTCTCACACGTCCCTGTGACGATCCTGCGGGAGCGGGCGCGGATACATTGGCCCCTCCGACGTTCTAGGCTGTGTTCGGCCCTCTCCGAAAGCCTGAGAACTCACCGCTCCGTGCCCTGGAATCGGGCGCCGGTGAGGCACTCATACCACGCTCCACGTGTGTGTTCGACACTCGTCGATGAATCCGAGAAATCAGCGACACGCCATCATCTTGGGGTGTTCCAAGGCAGCCGCCCCTAGATGTAGTATCGGGTCCCGTTGGTGGTTCACCGGGGTTCCCGCCCTGGTGAAGCAGGCGGGAACGACGACCGCCACGCCCGCCGAGGTCCGATCGATCTCGGGAGCGGAGGTCGAGTAGGTCACCCGCGGGTCCCCAGGGCCCGCCATCAGCAACGCAGACGAGGGGGCTTCGAGGGGAGCCGCCGCGACCCACCGGTCGCGAGTCCATCCGCATCCAGTGCGGGGGGCCACCGGTGCGAGCCGCGTCTGCTACCCGTGAACCCCGTTTCCCCGCCGGGACTCTTCTTTACCGAGGTTGGAGCCGCTGTATGACCCTTGACGTCGAAGCCGTGCCCGCATCCGTTCGGCCCGAGCCGACCAACGGCGGTGGCGCCCGCGCCGCCATCGACCGGATCGAGCACGTCGTAACCGAGGCCTGTGCGCGGCTCACCGGTGTTTCGGCGGACAAGGTCCTCACCGAGGCGCGGCGGGGCTTCTACCCCGGGATCTCCGACTCCGAGGTCGAGCTGGCCCTGGTCATGGCCGCCCGTAGCTTCGTCGAGGTCGACCCGAACTACTCCTACGTGGCCGCCCGCCTGCTGCTGGACAAGCTCCGCACCGAGGCCCTGAGCTTCGTCGGCGGCGAGGCCGAGACCGCCACCCAGTCCGACATGGCCGAGCGCTACGCCAGCTACCTGGGTGCCTACGTCGGCCGCGGCATCGCCCTGGGCCAGCTGGAGCCGGCGCTGGCCCAGTTCGACCTGGAGCGCCTGGGCAAGGCCCTGCACGCCGAGCGCGACGAGCAGTTCACCTTCCTTGGGCTCCAGACCCTGTACGACCGCTACTTCCTGCACAGCGACGACGTCCGCTACGAGCTCCCGCAGGCGTTCTTCATGCGCGTCGCGATGGGCCTGGCGCTCAACGAGGACGACCGCGAGGCCCGCGCCATCGAGTTCTACGAGCTGCTCAGCTCGTTCGACTTCATGGCCTCCACCCCCACCCTGTTCAACTCGGGCACGGTCCGCGCGCAGCTGTCGTCCTGCTTCCTGACCACGGTCGGCGACGACCTGCACGACATCTTCCACGGCATCAGCAACAACGCCATGCTGTCCAAGTACTCGGGCGGTCTGGGCAACGACTGGACCCCGGTCCGCGGCCTGGGCTCGCACATCAAGGGCACCAACGGCAAGAGCCAGGGCGTCGTCCCGTTCCTGAAGATCGCCAACGACACCGCCGTGGCGGTCAACCAGGGCGGCAAGCGCAAGGGCGCGGTCTGCGCCTACCTGGAGACCTGGCACATCGACATCGAGGAATTCCTCGACCTGCGCAAGAACACCGGTGACGAGCGCCGCCGCACCCACGACATGAACACCGCGAACTGGGTTCCGGACCTGTTCATGCAGCGTGTGGAGCAGGGCGGCAGCTGGACCCTGTTCTCCCCGGACGAGGTCCCCGACCTGCACGACAAGTACGGCAAGGACTTCGTCGAGGCCTACGAGAAGTACGAGGCCGACGCCGAGGCCGGCCGCATCAAGGTCTCCAAGAAGATGCCCGCCGTGGACCTGTGGCGCCGCATGCTCACCATGCTGTTCGAGACCGGCCACCCGTGGATCACCTTCAAGGACCCGTCCAACCTGCGCTCGCCGCAGCAGCACAACGGCGTGGTGCACTCCTCCAACCTGTGCACCGAGATCACGCTGAACACCAGCAAGGACGAGGTCGCGGTCTGCAACCTCGGCTCGGTGAACCTGCCCCAGCACGTGGGCCCGAACGGCATCGACGTCGAGCGCCTGCGCCGCACCGTCCGTACCGCCGTGCGCATGCTGGACAACGTCATCGACGTGAACTTCTACACGATCCCCGAGGCGCGCCGCGCGAACATGCGCCACCGTCCGGTGGGTCTGGGCCTCATGGGCTTCCAGGACGCGCTGTTCAAGATCCGCACGCCGTTCGCCTCCGAGGGCGCGGTGACCTTCGCGGACGAGAGCATGGAGCTGATCAGCTACTACGCCATTGAGGCGTCTATGGAGCTGGCCGGTGAGCGCGGTGCCTACGAGAGCTTCGACGGCTCGCTGTGGAGCCGGGGCATCCTGCCCATCGACTCCCTGCGCCTGCTGGCCGAGTCCCGCGGCGGCGACCTGGACATGGACCGCGGCGAGACCCTGGACTGGGACTCCCTGCGTGAGCGCGTCAAGAGCAACGGGATGCGCAACTCCAACGTCATGGCGATCGCGCCCACCGCGACCATCGCCAACATCACCGGCGTCAGCCAGTCGATCGAGCCGGTCTACCGGAACCTGTTCGTGAAGTCGAACATGTCCGGCGACTTCACCGTGGTCAACGACTACCTGGTCCGCGACCTCAAGGAGCGCGGTCTCTGGGACGACGACATGGTGTCCGCGCTGAAGATGCACGACGGCAGCCTCGGCGACATCGACCGCGTCCCGGACGACCTCAAGGCCCTGTACGCCACCGCGTTCGAGGTCGACCCCAACTGGCTGGTGGACGCCGGTTCGCGCCGCCAGAAGTGGATCGACCAGGCCCAGTCGCTGAACCTGTACATGGGCGCCCCCAGCGGCAAGAAGCTGGACGCCCTGTACCGCCGCGCCTGGCGCTCCGGTCTCAAGACCACCTACTACCTGCGTTCGCAGAGCGCCACCCACGTGGAGAAGAGCACGCTCAAGGGCACGGACGGCCGCCTCAACGCGGTGTCGTCCGGTCCGGCGGCCGCAGCCGCTCCCGTGGCCGCCCCGGTGCCCGCCGCCCCGGCCCCGAGCCCGGCCCCGGTGGCCGAGCCCGTGACGCCCGAGGACGAGTTCGAGATCGTCGACGGCCAGGCGTGCAGCATCGAGGACCCCGAGTGCGAGGCCTGCCAGTAACGAGGACCCCCGGGGCGCCCGTCACAGAGGGCGGGCGCCCCGCCTCCTCGCCCTCCCTCCGCTCCCACAGACGACCCCGGCCCGACCGGAGAACGGAAAAGTACCGAGCATGACCGCGGTTTCCGAGAACAGCGCCGCAGCCACCAGTGGCCTTGGCGAGATCGAGCGCGACGCCGAGCGCGTGAACGTCGACGACAAGTCGATGATCAACGCCCGCGCCGACGTCAACCAGCTGCTGCCCCTCAAGTACACGTGGGCGTGGGAGAAGTACCTGTCCGGGTGCAACAACCACTGGATGCCCACCGAGGTGGCCATGCAGGCCGACATCGCGCTGTGGAAGTCCAAGGACGGGCTGACCGAGGACGAGCGCCTCATGCTCAAGCGCAACCTGGGGTTCTTCGCCACCGCGGAGTCCCTGGTCGCCAACAACATCGTCCTGGCCGTGTACCGCCAGCTGACCAACCCGGAGTGCCGCCAGTACCTGCTGCGCCAGGCCTTCGAGGAGGCGGTGCACACGCACACCTTCCAGTACATCTGCGAGAGCCTCGGCCTGGACGAGGGCGAGCTCTTCAACATGTACCGCGAGGTCCCCTCGATCACCGCCAAGGACGCCTGGGCGCTCAAGTACACCCAGAACCTGGAGAACCCGGAGTTCCGCACCGGCACGCCCGAGGCCGACCAGGCCTTCCTGCGTGACCTGGTCGCGTTCTACGTGATCTTCGAGGGCATGTGGTTCTACACCGGCTTCGCGCAGATCCTGTCGCTGGGCCGCCGCAACAAGATGGTCGGTATCGCCGAGCAGTACCAGTACATCCTGCGCGACGAGTCGATCCACCTGAACTTCGGCATCGACGTGATCAACCAGATCAAGATCGAGAACCCGCACCTGTGGACCGAGGAGTTCCAGGCCGAGGTGCGGCAGATGCTCACCGACGCCTGCGAGCTCGAGGTCGCCTACGGCCGCGAGACCATGCCGCGCGGCGTGCTGGGCCTCAACTCCGAGCTGTGCGAGAAGTACATGCACTTCATCACCGACCGCCGCGCCGAGCAGATCGGCCTGGCTCCGATCTTCGGCGAGACGGAGAACCCGTTCCCGTGGATGTCGGAGATGATGGACCTCCAGAAGGAGAAGAACTTCTTCGAGACCCGAGTGATCGAGTACCAGACGGGTGGCGGCCTGGACTGGGACTAGGTCCTCTCCCGGGAGAGACCGAGTTTCTCCCCTCAAACGGCCCGGGGCGGGCGCGCGCCCCGGGCCGTTCGCATGCCCGGGGCCCGATACCCATGGCTGCTTCCGCGAGCCTGAGCACGGGCACTCAGGTTCCTGACCGGTTCCGGTAGGGCTCTGGCCGGAGCAGGTCAGAACCGGAACGAACCCGCGTGAGCCGCGTCGGAACCGGGTGCGACCAGGACGTTCCTGGCGCGGAAGGGAAAGACATGGAGCATCACTTCGGCGACGGACGGCACGAGGCGCTGCGCAAGGAAGTACGTGATTTCGCGGAGCGGGAGGTGGCGCCCCGGGTTCCGGAGATGGAGCGTGTTCGCGGTGTCGACCACGAGCTCTCGCGGTTGATCGCCGAGCAGGGGTGGATCGGGGTCACCGTCGGGCCGGAGCACGGCGGGATGGGGCTGGGGCACCTGGCCAAGACGATCATCATCGAGGAGATCTCGCGGGTCAGCGGTGCCATGGGCGCGATGGTGCAGGCCTCGCAGCTGGGGGTCGCCAAGATCGTGCATTTCGGGGACGAGGCGCAGCGCCGGACCTGGCTGCCCGAGGTCGCGGCCGGGCGCTGCCTGCCCACCATCGCGGTGACCGAGTACGGCTCTGGCGGGCATGTCCTGGGCATGACCACCAGCGCGGTGCGCGACGGCGACGACTACGTCCTGAACGGGCAGAAGGTCTTCGTGGGCAACAGCCACGTGGGCGACCTGCACGGCGTGGTCGTCCGGACGGGGACCGGTTCGCGGGGACTGTCCGCCTTCCTGGTGGAGTCCGACCGGCCCGGTTTCTCGCTGGGCGAGCACCAGGGCACCATGGGTCTGCACGGGTTCAGCTTCGGTGAGCTGGTCTTCGAGGACTGCCGGGTGCCCGCCGCGAACATGCTCGGCGCGGAGGGCGACGGGCTGTCGGTGGCCTACTCGTCGAGCGTCCTGTACGGGCGCGCCAACCTCGCCGCGGTGGCCCTGGGCATCCACCGGGCCCTGGTGGAGGAGACCAGCGCCTACGCCTCGGAGGTGTTCCGCTACGGCAAACCCCTGGCCGAGGTGCCGTCGGTGAAGCTGAAGCTGGGGCAGATGCAGTCCCGGCTGATGATGGCGACGCTGTCGCTCTACCACGCGGTCTCGCTGCTGGACCAGGGGCGGCCCTGCGACCACGAGCTGATCAACGCCAAGCTGGTGAACGTGGAGTACGCCCTGGACACCGCCCGGAACGCGATGGAGGTGCACGCGGCCCAAGGGCTGTACACGCACCGACCGATCGAGCGGTACCTGCGGGACACGCACCACATCTTCGCTCCGGCCGGGACGTCGGACGTCCAGCTGCTGCGGCTGGGCGAGGCCGCCCTGGGGGTGGACCGGGGGCAGTGGTCCGACCGCCTCTCCGACCGGATCACCGAGCACCTCGCGATGCCGGTCGGATAGGTTCCGTTCCGGGTTTAGGTCCCCCTCCTGCAGATGATCTTGCTACCAGAAGCGAAATCGGCGCCGAACTTGCTTCTGGTAGCAAGATCACCGGGGATGAGGGGGTTTCGGAAGCAACGGGCACTCCAGGTGTGGGGTTGGAGACAGCACGCCGCTGCCCAGCCGGATCCCCGAGGAACGGCCCCAGTTGATCACCCTCCGCCGCCACTGCTCTGTCAAAGAACCCACCTTTGTCTTTTCTGAATGCGGCCAAACGGGTACGAAAAGCAGCACTGATTGCCAAAATCCCAACACAGGTCGAAGGAATCCCCGATGATCACTAATGAGAAACGATCAAGGAAATTCGTGAGCCATGCCCGGTTGCGGTATCGCTTCCTGGGGCTGGAGTACGCTAGCGTTCCTCCTGTGTTTCCCGCCGCATCGCGCGCGGGCGCCTCCGCGTCTCGTGTATCCGGGCTCTGACCTGCCATGTCATCGCTGTGTCCAGTGCGGTCAGGGCCCCGATTCGGCGTGCTTGAAGTAGCCCGAAGTCAACGTTGACAGATCAGGACAAGAACATGACCGAAATGCGCGCGGGGGAATCTCAGGCCTTCTTCGGCCGGTGGCGCAAGTCGCAGTACTCCTATGACATCGGGGCCTGCTGTGAGGTTCTCAACCTGAAGTCAGGGGAATCATTCTTCCGTGACTCGGTGCATCCCGAGGACGCCCAGCTGGGATTCGACAACCGCGAGTGGAGCACCTTTCTCGCGGTTTCCAAGGGATCGTTCTGAGGCTCCCTCACAGGGGCGCGACGGGGAACACGTCGCAGTCCTGACGGGTGAACGAGGACATGGACACCGTCCCGGGGTGCTCGCCGCCGAAGCGTTCGGCGAATTCCGCGCGTAGCCGGTCCCATTCCTCGCTCACGTCCTCACCCCCGGCATGTCGGCTGACCAGGTGGTTCCGGCGCGCTGTCAGGAGGATCGGATGGTCGGCGGGCAGCCGGTGACGGCAGTCCGCCTCCGTCATGGCCTCCAGGTCCCCCGCCTCGCGGAACCGGCCCAGGTGGTACAGGTCGGTGGCCACGTTGAGCGCGGCGGGCAGGGTGCTGAACGACCCCGGACCGTAGATCCGCAGCAGCCGCTCCAGGCCCTCCTGGTCGCGTTTGAGCGCCTCGGTGTGGCGCCCCGCGGCCCGTAGGACGATGCCCATGCTGAGCCGGGCCGCGGCCGGAAACGGGTGCTCCGCGGGGTAGCGCTCGTCCAGCGGCGGCATCAGGTCGTCCACCTCGCGCAGCGCCTCGTCCAGGGAACCCGTCCGCGCCAGCGACACCATGCGGATGACCCGGCAGTACAGCACCTGCCGGACGGTCGAGGGGTGCTTGCGCCGGTACCGGACCAGAGCCCGGGTGGACAGCTCCAGCGCCCGTTCCGGATCACCGAGCCGCCGGTGCGCCACAGACAGGAACAGCATCCCCTGAAGCGCGTGCGGACTGTCGGGCTCCGCGGCGGTATCGAACCGCTCCATGCACTCCGTGAGCTGTTCCCGGGCCTCGTCCAACCGGCCCAGCAGGATCAGGTTCAGGCCCAGGGACAGTCCTGTGCGCAGCGTCTGTACGTCGTCCGGCCCGAGCAGGGCGCGGCGTCCCGCCAGGGTGCTCTGGTCGATGGCCAGCGCTTCCTCGAACCGGCCCTGCTCCTGCAAGGCCTGCCCGTAGTCGTGAGCCGCCTCCAAGGTGCGCCGGTCGGCGGCGGAGTGCCGTTCGCGCCGCTGGCCCAGGATGTCGCGGAACAGCTGTCCGGCCTCCTGGAACCGGGCCAGGCCGCTCAGCGAGATGGCGACCGCCCGGAGTGCTTCCAGAGTCTCGTCGCTGTCGGGTCCCTCCCGCTCGACCTGTTCGGCGTGGATGCTCCTGGCCTCCTCCAGCGCGGTGACGTACTCACCGTGGATGCGCCGGATCTTGTTGCGCCGCAGCCGGGCGTGCAGGAGCATGCTCGGGTCGTCGAGCCAGACGTTGACGGCCTGCCCGAGCAGGCTGGTCGCGTCCGTGTAGTTGCCGACCTCGGTGAGGAAGTCGACCACGTTGAGCACCGTGGCGCGTACTCGCGGGTCCCGGCTGGTCCAGGCCTGCGAGGCCTTCACGTGCGTGTACAGGGACAGGTAGGCGGCGCGGTGGGCCGGGTCGGTGGGCCCCTCCGGGGCGTTGTCCGCCAGGACCAGGTGGGCCAGGTTCCGGTGGTGTACCCGCTCCGCCATGGTGAGCGAGTCGCGAACCACGGACTGGCACAGCTCGTGTAGCTGGAAGGCGTTGTTTCGGTCGTCGAAGAAGGCCAGGTCGTACCGGCCCATGTACTCCAGGGCGCGGTCCAGCACGGCGTCGTCGGTCCGGTGGAAGAGGCCCCGGGAGAGCGGAAGGGGCGCGAAGAACGCGCAGAGCCGGACCAGCTCCAGGGCCGTGCGCCCGGTTTCCCGCTCCCTTTCGTCGGCCCCCTCCAGTATGTGTTCGGCCTGGATGCTCCAGGCCACCCGCAGCGGGGCGGTGTGGTCGTCGTCCGCCCCCATCTGCCAGAGCATCGCGTCGTAGCGCTCCTCGAACAGCTCGAGGAAGTCGCCGGTCGGCATGGCGGACTCCCGCAGGAACGCGCCGACCTGGCTGAGCGCCAGGGGCAGGTGTTCGAGCAGCTCGGCGAGGCGCTCGCCGTCACCCGGGGGACCCAGCCGCTCGGGACAGATCCGGCGCAGCAGGGACAGGCTCTCGGCGGTGGTCAGCCGGGGCACCACCTGCCCGTCGAAGCGCTGCCTGCCCTGGCCCCGGGGCAGCCAGCGGTGGTGCCGGGAGGTGACGATGACGTGCCCGCCGCTGTGCGGGAAGTACTCGGCGGCCAGGGCCTCCACGTCCACGACGTCGTCGAACACCAGCAGCCAGGAGCCGAGGTCGGCGCGTTCGGAGAGCTCCCGCCGCACGGACTGCACGGTGCGGGGGAGGTGCTCGTAGGAGACCGGCAGCCCGATGTGCTCGGCCAGGCGCAGATAGGCGCGGTGCGTCTCGATGTCGGTGGCGGCGGGGATCCACCAGATGAGGTCGTACTCGCGGGAGTAGCGGTACGCGTACTCGGCGGCGATGCGGCTCTTGCCGACACCGTGGCCGCCGCTGATCAGGAAACGCGCGCCGGGACGGGAGTCGAGGAAGTCGTGGATCCGCTCCAGGGCGGCCTCGCGTCCGGTGAAGTGCGGGTCGGCACGGGGAACCCCGCCGGTGACCGGAAGGAGCTCGTGCTCCCCCCGTCGGGGGCGGCCGGGTCCGGTCGTCATCGGTCCACCAGCTTTCTCGTGCGGCGGTGAGGTCGGGCCCGGGGTCCGCGGGTCCTGACATCAAGACCGTTCACCTGGTGCTCTCGGACGGTGACGGGAGGGGCGGAGGGAGGGGTGGGGCGCGAACGGCCCTGGGGGAGTGATGGGAACCCTTCCTGGTCAGGGCAGGTCCCGTTTTCCAGGCTAAGTTCTGCCCGGGCGCCGTGTCGATAGCCCGGGATCGGTCTTTTCCGGGCGAGGGTGCCGAACACGCCCTAAGCTGGCCCCGTGGTCCCACCCTGCGATCCCGCGGCCGAGGCGGTCTTCCGCCCGGTCCAGGCCGGTAACGCCCTGGAGGTCACCGTCGAGCGGCTGATGTCCGCCATCAGACTCGGCGTCGTCCCGGCGGGCGCCCGTTTCCCTGCCGAACGGGATCTGGCCGCCCGTCTGGGCGTCAGCCGCATCACCCTGCGCGAGGCGATCCGCCTCCTCCAACGCCAGGGGTACGTCGAGTCCCGGCGCGGCCGGAGCGGCGGCACGTTCGTCGCGGGACTGCCCTCCAGGCCCACCCCGGAGGAGGCGCGCCGTGAGCTCAGCGAAACCGGCACCGTCCTGGAGGACCTCCTCGCCTTCCGGCGCGGACTGGAGACGGGCACCGTGGTCCGGCTGGCCGAGACCGGGCTCACCGGAGCCCAGGGCGACCTCCTGGACCGGCGCGCGGGCGTGGCGGCCGAGGCCGGGACCGCCGACTACCGGCGCTGCGACACCGTCTTCCACATCACCCTGGCCCAGCTGACCGGTTCCACGCGGATGGCCGCCGCGCTCACGGACGTGCGGATGCGGATCAATCAGCTCATGGACGTGGTGCCGCTGTCCGAGGCGGGGCTGGCGGCCAGCGACGGCGAGCACCGCCGGATCGTCCGCGCCGTGCGCGAACGCGATCCGGAGGCGGCGCGGCGGGCGCTGGGCGAGCACCTGGAGGGTGCGGAGCGGCGGTTGCGGGAACTGCTCGGCTGATCCCTTCGGGCGCCCGCGGGGTGACAGCGCCGGAGCACTTCCGAACGTTTCCTTCCCGGACCATCCGTTTCTCGTCCTTCGAAACACATCCGATCACGGGACGTAATGTATGTCCGATCAGACAAAAGGACCCTCGCGGCGATGGCCGGTCGGCCAATAGTGCCTGGTCAAGAACTCGGCCGGGTCTCAAAAGGGTGTTTTTCCGCGCACAGGGCATTGTGATCCGGATCGCGGGGAGTGATGATCGGCCTCCTCTGGACAAACTGCGCGTAAGGCTCAGATCACGCGCTTCGAAGGAAGGGAGGGGACTGGTGAACAACTCCATGCTCGCGTCAGTCGCAACGTTCGGCGTGTACCTCGCCGTCATGGTGGCCATCGGACTGTGGGTCTACCGGCGGACCGTCTCACAGTCTGACTTCGTGCTCGGCGGACGGCAGCTCAACAGCTGGGTGGCCGGACTGAGTGCCAACGCCAGCGACTTCAGCGGTTGGCTGCTCCTGGGCCTGCCGGGCGCCATCTACGTCTCCGGCCTCGGTGAGGCCTGGATCGCGGTCGGGCTGGCGGCGGGGTTCGCCGGCAGCTGGATTCTCATCGCCCCGCGTCTTCGGGTCTACACCGAGAGGGTCACCGACTCCCGCTCCGGAGGCGAGTCCGATTCGCTGACGCTCTCCTCGTTCCTGGAGAACCGTTTCGAGGACCGGTCCCGTTCCCTGCGCGCTGTCTCGGCCGTCCTCATCATCGTCTTCTACTTCTTCTACGTCGCGTCCGGCCTCGTCGCCATGGCGGCCCTCTTCGACCAGGTCTTCGGTCTGGACCCGGCCCCCGCCATCGTGATCGGCGTCAGCATCGTCGTGCTCTACACGGTGCTCGGCGGGTTCCTGGCCGTCTCCTACACGGACGTGATCCAGGCCGTCATGATGTGGGCCGCCCTGCTGGTGGTCCCGGTTCTGGCCATCACCGCGATGGGCGGGTTCGGCGGTCTCGCGGAAGGGGTCACGGACAAGGGCGACGGTCTCCTGTCCGCCATGGGCGGCATGTCCCTGGACGGCGACGCCGGTGCCTGGATCAACACCGAGACCCTGGGCTGGGTCGTCATCGTCTCCGGTCTGGCCTGGGGCTTCGGCTACTTCGGCCAGCCGCACATCCTGGCCCGCTTCATGGGCATCCGCTCGGTGACCGACATCCCCAAGGCCGGGTTCGTCAGTGTGGCCTGGGCGGTCTCCGCGATGGCCCTGGCTGTCCTGGTCGGCTTCATCGGCATCGCCTACTTCGACACCCCGCTCGACTCCCCGGAACAGGTCTTCCCGCGCCTGATCGAGGCCCTGACGCACCCGTTGGTCGCCGGTCTCCTCCTGGCCGCCATCCTGGCCGCGGTGATGAGCACGGCCGACTCCCAGCTCCTGGTGGCCGCGTCGGCGCTCACCGAGGACGGCTACAAGGCCTTCGTGGACAAGGACGCCGCGCCCCGGTCGCTGCTCTGGATCAGCCGCGGCACGGTGGTCGCTGTCGCCGTGATCGCCGCCTGTGTGGCGCTGTGGGGCAACCAGTCCGTCATGGATCTGGTCGGTTACGCCTGGGCGGGCTTCGGTGCGGGCTTCGGTCCGGTCCTGCTGCTGGCCCTGTTCTGGAAGCGGATGACCTGGGTCGGTGCGCTCGCCGGCATGATCGCCGGCGGTGCCACCGCGATCGTCTGGGACATCGTCGACAGCGCCTACCTCGGCATCGGCCTGTACGCGATGCTCCCGGCCATCGTGCTGAGCTTCGTCGCGATCTTTGCCCTCAACGGGCTCGGTCGGGTCAGCCCGCAGATGGCGGATGACTTCGACAAGGTCGTCCGTGAGATCGAGGAGGCAAAGCAGGCCTCCTGACTCCGCCGGACAGGGTCCGCGGCTCACCAGGGGCGAGCCGCGGACCCTGTGACGAACGGCTCGCCGTGCCCGTGTCGTGTTCGGCACGGGCACGCTTGCGCCCTGGCGTCCCCGGCGCTCGTAGCGGTAGAACGGTGACATGTCGTCACTGACGGAACACCCGGCAGCCTGGACCCGCATCGACGTCCCCGAGGGGTTGGGGCTCGGCGCGCTCCTGCCCGAACCGGACGGCCACCGGCTCGAGGCGGGGGAGACCGTGGTGGAAGGGGAGGAACGCTTCTTCACGCGCTTCACCGTCCGCACGGACCTGGCCTGGACGACCCGGGAGGTCCGCGCCGAGGTGCTCTCCGCCTCCGGTCTGGAATCGGTCACCCTCCGGGCGCAGGATGGCCACTGGGCCGACGCCCACGGCAACCCCCTCGCCGAACTGGTGGGCTGCCTGGACGTGGACGTCGCGGCCACCCCCCTCACCAACACCCTCCCGATCCGACGGTTGGGCCTGCGGCCCGGGGAGCACCGGGACATCGCGGTCGCGTGGATCGACATCCCCTCCCTGCGCATCCGCCGCGTCCGCCAGCGCTACACCCGCCACCCGGCCGAGGACGGCCTGGAGCGGTACACCTACCGGGACCCCCTGCACGGCGAGTACCGGCTGTCCGTGGACGGCGACGGCCTGGTGGTGGACTACGAGCGGTTCGCCCGAAGACTGCGCTCGGAGTCCTGAGCCCTGAGACCGGAGCGCTGTGGCCGGAGGCCGGAGTCCTGGTCCCTCCCCGGCACAGGTCATAATCGGGGGCACATGCACCACACGCAGGGAGCGCACGTGACCGAGACCGAGCTGAGCCAGGAACGCCGCGAGATCATCCGCGACCTCGAAGTCCCCGAGCGCTTCGACGCCGAGGCCGAGATCGAGCGCCGCGTGGCCTTCCTCGCCGAGAGACTCACCACGACCGGTGCCCGCGCGCTGGTCCTGGGGATCAGCGGCGGTGTGGATTCGCTCACCGCCGGTCGCCTGTGCCGCCTGGCCGTCGACCGGGCCCGCGAGGCCGGGCACGACGCCGAGTACGTGGCCATGCGCCTGCCCTACGGAGTTCAGAAGGACGAGAAGGACGCCGCCCGGGCCGTGGAGTTCGGCGCCCCGGACCGCTGCCTGACCGTGGACGTGCGTCCGGCCACCGACGCCATGGCGGCCTCCCTCGGCGAGGGCGGCATGACCTACAAGGATGCCGCTGCCGAGGACTTCGTGGTTGGTAACGTCAAGGCCCGGCAGCGGATGATCGCCCAGTACGCGGTCGCGGGCGGACTGGGCGGCCTGGTGGTCGGTACCGACCACGCCGCCGAGGCGGTCACGGGGTTCTTCACCAAGTACGGCGACGGCGGGGCGGACCTGGTGCCCCTGACCGGCCTGACCAAGCGCCGGGTGCGCGCGGTCGCCGCCGAGCTCGGCGCCCCGGAGGACCTGGTGCACAAGGTGCCCACGGCCGACCTGGAGACGCTCACCCCGCAAAAGCCCGACGAGGACGCGCTGGGGCTGACCTACGAGCAGATCGACGACTTCCTGGAGGGCCTGCCCGTCTCCGACCAGGTGACGCGCACCCTCGTCGACCGCTACGGTGTTACCGCTCACAAGCGCGCACTGCCCACCGCGCCCTGATCGGCGCACTCCGGTCACCGCGTGCTGACCCCGCCGCACCCGCCCCCGGCCCCTGCCGGGGCGGCGGCAACCCCTGTACCACAGGCGAACCAGGGGCCCCGGTAGTGCAGGCACCACCTTCCAGGGGTGGGCAGACCGCCGGGACGAGAGGGTACCCAGCGCCCTCGCACCCCCTTGACCCTGCGCCTAGGGTCGTTAACAGCGACCCGTCACCGCTCGGGATCCGTGCCGGTGAACGCCCGTGAACAGGGCAGACGCCGGGAAACGTGTCGAAACCCCCACAGGTCAGCACAGCCCGGTCATCACGGCCTCAGCACCGCTGTGTGCATGGCCGCCTCCCAGAGACCGGGAAGACCAAGGAGCGACAACTCTATGACCCTGACCGTCGAGCCCACAGGCGGGGACCGACCGCCGACCACGGCCCTCCTCAAGGCTCCGGTACGCGCCGTGCCGAAACCGGTGGTCGGTCGTGACCGCTTCCTCGACGCCCTGCGTTTGTTCGTCATGGTCCTGGTGGTCGTCCAGCACTGGTGGCTGCCGGTGCTGACTGTGCAGCCCGAGGGCGAGCTCGCGGCGACCAGCGTCCTGAGCACCCCGGGCGGGTTCGCGCTCACCTGGGTCTCCCAGGTCATGCCCCTGATCTTCTTCGTGGGCGGCGCCGCCAACCTGATCAGCTGGCGCTCGGCCTCGGCCCGGGGCGAGAAGGCCTCGGTCTGGTGGGCCAAGCGGCTGCGGCGGCTGGCATGGCCGGTGGTCCCGCTCGCCGTGGTGTGGATCCTCGTCTCGCACCTGGCGGTCCTGGGCGGCGCACCCGCGCAACCGGTCCTGGTCGGCGCGGGCGCCGCGGGCATGGTGCTGTGGTTCCTCGCCGCCTACGTGCTGGTGGTCGTGGCCACGCCGGTGCTGGCGGCCGCGCAGGAGCGGTTCGGTTGGTGGGTTCCGGCCGCGCTGCTCACCGGTGCCGCCGTCGTCGACCTGAGCCGGTACGGGTTCGGGGTGGACGCGTTCGGCTTCCTGAACGTGGCGTTCGTCTGGCTGGCCGTCCACCAGCTCGGTTTCCACTACGCGACCGGTACGATCCGCCGGGTGCACGCGGGGTGGATGGCCGCGGCCGGTGCCGTGGTCGCGGTGGTCCTGGTCTACGCGGGCCCCTACTCGCTGAACATGACCGGTGTGTTCGCCGCCGAGACCTCGAACGTGGCCCCGCCGACCCTGGTGCTGGCGGCGCTGGGCACGGTCCAGGTGGGCATCGCGGTGCTGCTGCGGGACCGGATCGCCGCGTGGTCGGACCGGCCCGGGCCGGCGCGCATGCTGGACTGGGTCTCCCCGCAGCTGATGACCGTGTACCTGTGGCACATGCTGCCGATCACCGCGGTCGCCGGGGTCGTGGTGTACGGCCTGGGGATCAACACGCCCGACCCGATGACCGGGCTGTGGCTGCTGTGGGGCGTGCTCGGTGTGGCGGTCCTGCTGCCGCTGCTGCTGCCGCTGGCCCACTGGGCGGTGCGGTTCGAGAACCCGCCGAAGGTCCTGCGGGGCGACCCGGGCCTGATCCGGGTGCTGGCCGCCGCGGCGCTGATCGGCGGGGGCCTGCTGGCCCTGACGGTGGCCGGTCTGGGCTTCGGTCTGGCCCCGGTGCTGGGCCTGGTGGCCGTGGTGTCGGGCCTGCTGCTGACCGCGGCCCCGCGGGTTCGTCCCGAGTGTGTGGACGGCTCCGCCGGAGAGTCAGCTGAAGGGTCAAGCTGGGTGCACCTTTTGTCTAGTTTCGTGGCTCGGGTTGGCGGCCGGAGCGCATAGCTCGGGTAGACCGGTGAGATGAACCCCAGACACATCGCCTACGACCGACACGGCAGCGGCCGCCCCGTGGTGCTCCTGCACGGGCTGGGTGATCGCAGACAGTGCTGGCGGGCCGTGTCGCCCCGGCTGACCGACGACTACGAGGTCCTCAGCGTGGACCTGCCGGGGTTCGGGGCGTCCCCGGCCCCGGAGCGGGACGAACCCTACGACGTGCACAGCCTCGTGCGGGTCATTCGGGAGTTCTGCGAGCTGCACGGCCTGGAGAACCCGCACCTGGCGGGCAACTCCCTGGGCGGCTCCATCGCTCTGGAACTCGGGGCCCAGGGGGTCGCGGGCTCGGTGACGGTGTTCTCCCCGGCCGGGTTCTCGGACCACCTCGCCCGCTGGGGCATGCGCACGGTGGGCCTGATGGCCAACCTCGCCACCCGCATCCCGATGCCGGTCAAGGAACGGCTCGCCGACACCCCGCCCGCGCGGGCCGCGGCCCGGATCGCCCTGCGCGGCGACCCCTCCTCGCCGGAGGCCAAGGCGACCCGCTTCGGTGTGCGGGGTCTCGAACCGGGCGCGCCCTATGTGCGGATGGTGCGGAGGATCGCCGACTACGACTTCACCCCGCGGCCGATCCCCTGCCCGGTCACCATCGCCTGGGGCGACCGGGACCGGACGCTGCTGCCCTCCAGCGCCGAGCACGCGCACCAGCGGGTGCCCAACGCGCGCATGGTGTCCCTGCTCGGGTCCGGGCACATCCCGATGGCGGACGACCCCCGCACCGTCGCCGAGCACATCCGCTGGACCTGCCGCGCCGCGGACCGGGGGGCCAGGACGGCCCCGAGGGGGTGAGCGCCGCCCGGTGCGGAGCTCACCCCCTCGGGATCACGCCCCGCCGGCTTCGGACCGGTCCGGCTCGATCGTGACCGAGTCCAGGTAGCACCAGCCCCAGCTCTCGCCGGGTTCCACGGACGTCACGATCGGGTGCCCGCTGTCCTCGGCGTGGGCACGCGCGTGTGCGCCGGGAGAGTTGTCGCAGCAGCCCACGAAACCGCAGCCGGCGCACAGGCGCAGGTCGGCCCACTCATGCCTGCCCCGCCGGAGGCACTCGGTGCAGCCTGGGCTCTTCGGCAGAACGGGCTGGAGGCCCTCCGTGTGCGCGCAGGAGGAGCCGGGGTCCGGTGCGAAGAGGGACATGACGGTGGGGTCGGGGCGGTACTCCCCGGCGCGGTCGATGCCGAGCAGGTCCAGGACCGCGCGCCCCAGCGGCTCGGTGACCGCGCGCTGGGTGTCCACCACCCGGGCGGCGTGCGCCTCGTACAGGCCGGGGACATCGGGGGCGTCCAGGGGCCGCACCACGATCGGGATGCCGGGGGCGACCCCGTTCAGGATGTGAGCGGTGTGGGTGGCCTCCTCCGCCGTGTGCTCGGTGATTGCGATCAGCTTCACCCGGTCCATGTCGATCTCGTGGAGGACGCTCGTCTTCGTGGACTCCCCCCGGACGACGGTGTGTCCCTCCGCTTCGGCCTGGGCCGCCAGGTCCGGGTTGAGGGTCGTCACCGTCACCGGGACGTTGTTCGAACGCAGGTAGGCGGCGAGGTTCCGGGCCACCGGGCCCCAGCCGGAGACCAGGACGCGGTCCCGTGCGTCGCTGTGCTCCTGGCTGCCCTGGTTCCCAGTCGGGGCCGGTCGCTGCCCCATCCGTTTGGCGATGCGCTCGCCGAGGGCGCCGAGCGCGGGGGTGGCGGTCATGAGGACTACGGTGACGGCCACGAGGAGCTGGTCCCCGTCGGCGCCCAGCCCGGCCGGGCTGAGCCCGTACTCGGCGCCCACTTGCTGGAGGACGAAGGAGAACTCGCCGATCTGGGCGAGGAGGAAGGCCGCTCCCACCGCTGTCGGCGCCCCCACTCGCAGAACGGAGACCGCCGTGTAGGTGGTGGCCACCTTGATGACCACCACGGCGAGCGCCGCCAGCAGGACCATCCACCACAGCTGGGCCAGCACGGCGAGGTCGAGCATCATGCCGATCGACACGAAGAAGACAGCGCTGAAGATCATCTGGAGCGGCATGACCTCGCTCAGCGCGTGGGCGCTGTGCCGGGACTCGCTCAGTACCATGCCGGCGAGGAAGGCCCCCAGGGCGTCGCTGACCCCGGCCAGAGAGGTCAGGTAGGCCACGCCCAGCGCGATGGCGACGATGGACAGCAGGAAGATCTCGGGGGAGCACAGGCGCGCCACCCGCTCCAGTAGCGGCGGCATCACCTTACGGGCGATGACGATCACGGCGGTCAGGACCAGCACCGCGGTCCCCAGGGCCTGGACGATGTCCCACACGCCCTCGCTCTGGCCGCCCAAGATCGGGATCAACAGGACCATCACGATGATGGCGAGGTCCTGGAGGATGAGGGTGCCCACCGAGGCCTGGCCGACCGGCTGTTGCGTGATCCCCTTCGCCGCGACCACCTTGAGTACGATCGCCGTGGAGGAGAGCGCGACGAGGAACCCGGTGAAGACACCGACCCGCCAGTCGACCCCGAACAGCACGCAGAGCACCGTCACGACGGCGGTGGTCAGCAGCACCTGGACCGTTCCGCCGCCGAGCACGAACTTCTTGATCCTGGCGAGGCGTGCGATGGAGAACTCCACGCCGATGGTGAACAGGAGCAGCATGACCCCGATCTCGGCCGCGGCCTCCACCTGGCTCTCGTCCGCGACCACCCCCAGCTGGTGCGGGCCGATGAGGACGCCGGCCAGGAGGAAGCCCACGATGGGCACGACCTTCAACCGGACGAAGAGAGCCCCGATGAGTCCTGCCGCGACGAGCAGGGCCACGATGGGGCCTAGGTATACGGGGGTCTCCCCCGCGGCGAGCATCATTGGTCTGTCTCCTGGATGTTCCCGGTGGTGTGGTGTGGGTGCGCCGCGGCGCCCGTGTGGCAGGCAGGACACAGGGGTGTTGTCGCGCTGACCTGGTCAGACCAAACCATTGGTGGGGAGCCGTGGCAACTGGTCAAGATATATCGTCATGAATGTCACGTGCGGTCCCGGGGCTGTCGGAGCCCCGCCGCGGGTGGCTCCCCGGTCTTTCCCGGGGGGAGGGCCGCGGGATACGGTTACGCGCGCAACGACTCCCGAGGAGGCACTGGTTTGACCGCATCGACACATTCGCTCCCCGGCGGCCCCGCCTGGTTGAAGGCGGAGGAGCGGCGCCTGGTCGGTTTCGCCGCGGGGGCCGCGGTCTCCGACGGCTTCGGCTGGCTGGACGCCAAGGGCGGCGTGGAACCTGACCGCCCGACCGAGACCTGGATCACCGCGCGCATGACGCACGTGTTCTCCCTGGCGCACCTGCGCGGCGACCCGGGCGCGGCGGAGCTGGCCGACCACGGCCTGGCCGCGCTGTCCGGGCCGCTGTACGACGTTGAGCTGGGGGGTTGGTTCGACGAGGTGCCCGAGGGCGGGGACGCGGCCGCAATTCGGGAGCGCTCCCAAGTGGGGGGCGGCACAGCTCTGCCGCACAAGTCCGCCTACCCGCACGCGTTCGTGGTCCTGGCCGCGTCGTCGGCCGTCCTCGCCGCCCGGCCCGGCGCGCGTGAGCTGCTCGACCGTGCCCTGACCGTGTTCGACGAACGCTTCTGGGAGGAGGAAGCGGCCTGCGTCCGGGAGAGCTGGGACGCCGACTGGACCGTCGCCGAGCCCTACCGCGGCGCCAACAGCGCCATGCACTGGGTGGAGGCGCTCCTGGCCGCGGCCGACGCCACCGGTGACCTCCGCTGGACGCGGCGGGCCCTGGCCATCGCCGAACGCCTGGTGCACGGGGTGGCCGCCGCGCACGACTGGCGCCTGCCCGAGCATTTCACCCCGGACTGGCAGCCGATCCCGGACTACAACCTGGACCAGCCTGACCACCCCTTCCGGCCCTTCGGCAGCACCACCGGCCACCTGCTGGAGTGGGCCCGCCTGCTTCTGCACCTCGAACTCGCCTTGGAGCGCGTGGGCGAGGCCGCCCCCGCCTGGCTGCGTACCGACGCCGAACAGCTCTTCGCCAACGCCGTCCGGCGCGGCTGGCAGGTGGACGGCGCGGAGGGGTTCGCCTACACCCTGGACTGGCAGGACAAGCCGGTGGTACGCCAGCGCATGCATTGGGTGGTCGCCGAGGCCACCATGGCGGCGTGGACGCTGGCCCGGCGCACCGGCGACCCGGCCTACACCGAGCACTACGACCGCTGGTGGTCCTACGCCGACCGCTTCCACGTGGACCGCGAGCACGGTAGCTGGCGGCACGAACTCGACCCCGCGAACCAGCCCTCGGGCTCGGTGTGGGCGGGCAAACCGGATGTCTACCACGCCTACCAGGCCACACTCCTGCCCCAGGTGGGCTTCGCACCCTCGATCGCGGCGGCCCTGCCCGCCGCCGACAACGACGGAGGTGTCGCGTGAGCGACCAGGTTCCCGCACGGCTCGTGGTGGTCGGGGAGAACGTCATGGACCTCCTGCCCACCCGGCACGGCCCCGACGTCCTGCGTGCGGCGCCCGGCGGCGGCCCGGCCAACACGGCGGTGGCCGCCGCCCGGCTGGGTCTGCCCACCCGGCTGTTGGCACGCATCGGCTCCGACGGGTTCGGTGAGATGATCCGCGCCCGCCTGCTGGCCGAAGGGCTGGACCCGTCCGGCCTGATCGCCGCCGAGGAACCGTCCGCGTTGGCCCTGGCAACCCTGGACGGGAACGGGGCGGCGCGGTACGACTTCCGTATGGACGACGCCGCGGACTGGCGGTGGCAGCCAGGCGAGCTCCCGGAGAACTTCGAGCCCGGAGTCAGGGCGGTACACGCCGCCTCGATCGCGCTGTTCCGGGAGCCGGGGGCCTCCCTCGTCGAGGCCCTGCTGCGGCGCGAGCACGGCCGGGGTCAGGTGACGGTCACCCTCGACCCGAACATCCGCCCGGACGTGATCGGCGACCCGGCCGCGGCCCGAGCCCTGGCCCTGCGGCATGCCGCCCAGGCCCACGTGCTCAAGGCCAGTGACGAGGACCTCGCCTTCCTCTACCCGGGGCGCAGCCCGGAAGACGCCGCCCAGGCCCTGGCGGCGCTGGGCCCCGCCCTGGTCGTGGTCACCCTGGGGGCGAAGGGTGCCTTCGCCCTCTCCCACGGGGTGTCGGCCTCGGTTCCCGCCCCGGAGGCGGAAGTCGTGGACACGGTGGGCGCGGGGGACTCCTTCATGGGCGCCCTCCTCCACCGCCTGGACCTGGACGACCGCCTGGGCCCCGAACCCCGGAACCGCCTGGCCGGACTCACCGAGCAGGACCTGACTGCCCTGCTGTCCTTCGCCGCCACCGCCGCGGCCCACACGGTGACCAGGGAGGGCGCCGACCCGCCCACCGCCACCGAACTACGGAACAGGCTCGGTGCCTAGGGCGTGTTCGGCGCCGCGAGAGGCAGCCTGGTGGTCGCGAGCACGGAATGATCCGCTGAACACGCCCTGGGGCTGCCTCATTCCAGTCCAGCCCCGGCGGGAGCATCCGACTCCCGCTCTCGCCGGGGTTTTCCACAGGCTGGGGATACCCGACTTGTGGCGTGCCGGGGCGGGCCCGCATTCTCGATGTATGGGGGATGCTTCGCTTCCGCCCGCCTCAGCATGCCCAGAACCCACTCACCACCCCAGCCCCGCGCGGGTTACCCGAGGCCTTCCCTGGTCTGGGTGAGGACGTGGTCCACCACGTCGGTCATCCGTTCCCGTTTGGCGTAGGCGGCGCGTTGGCGGTAGGCGCCCGAGCCCGAGGTCAGGACGCGGTCGAGGAGGGAGGACACCAGGTCCGTGTCGCCGGTGACGGCCAGGCCGGGTAACGCGGCCCGCCGAACCCGTTCCATCGCGGCGCTCGCGGTCAGCGCCTCGCCGGTCAGGGGGTCGGGGACGACGCCCTCCAGACCTTCACGGGCGGCTCGCCAGACGGCGGCGCGCAGGGTGGGGGCGCTGATGGCGGGGGCCGGGGCGCCGACGCGTACGTCGGTCAGGGCCCGGGTGGTGAGCCCTCGGGTGAGGGTGGCGAAGAGCAGTGCCTCCTCGGCGGTGGCAGCCACGTCCCCGACCCGGATTTCCAGGGTGGGCAGGTGGTCGGAGAGGCGGATGTCCCAATAGACCATGTGCCGGTCCAGGATCGCTCCGGTCGAGGCCAGGCCCCGGACGGCGCGTTCGTGTTCGGTGAGGGTGCGCAGCAGGGGCGGCGGTCCGGAGGAGGGCAGGCGGTTCCAGGTGACCGTGCGCCAGCTGGCGTGGCCGGTGTCGCGGCCGGACTGGAAGGGGGAGTTCGCGGAGAGGGCGACGAGGAAGGGCAGCCACCGGCGCAGGTGGTCGCTGACGGCCACGGCGGTGGGGCGGTCGGGTACGCCGACGTGCACGTGGCAGCCGCAGACCACGTGGGAGTCGCGCAGGGCGCCGAAGTGGGCGGCGATGGCGGCGTAGCGGCGGCCCTCGCTGAGGGAGGCGGCGGCGGGGTCGCCGAGGATCACGGTGCCGGTGGCTGCCACGGCCAGTCCGGCGTCGGCGGCGGCCCGGTGGAGTTCGCCGCGGGCGGTCACCAGGAAGGAGCGGGCGTCCTCGGCGGTAGTGCACACGGGGCTGTTGGCCTCCACCTGGGCGCCGGTGAACTCACCGCACAGGTGGGCGCCGAGGCCCCGGGTGCGGGCCAGGACGTCGGGTGCTCTGGAGAGGATGCGGCGGGTGCGGGGATCGACGACGAAGAACTCCTCCTCTACACCGAACGTGAGGGGTCGGTTCGCGGTGCCGACGGGAACGGGTCGGTCGTCCGCTGTCAGGGAGCGGTTCTCCATGCGGGTCCTCCGGCTGTCCGATCCAGTGTGTCCCGCACTGGATATCCCGGCCGGGGACGTCACCGACAGTGTCCTGAAGAGGACAAAAAACTATCCAGAGAGTTCTATGGGTGATTTGTCTGGTTCGCGGGTGAGGTGTTGCCCGCACGTTACGTCTTGATAACCAGGCCGGACGCGTGCGGGGGCGGTCGGGGGTGCCGCCACCGTCCTGCCGGGGTGATGGGTGTCACTTTTTCCCGAGCACGGAAACGCAGGTGGGCAACGGGTTCCACTCCCGGAACACCTCTCCCGGGAGGCCCTCCGAAAGCCGTCCGAGCCCCCTGGCGCGGGTACCGTGTGTGACTCCGTGCGGGTATCGGTGAAACGACCAGTGTGCCCACACAGACCTGCCGGAACAGGGTGTCGCTGTGCGAATGTGAGCAACGTGACAGAACGGTACACGGAGCCCCTGAGCGTACGCCTCCGGGGCCGGGACGCTGAGCAGCGGATCCTCGCCGAAGCCTTGGGCGACGCGAGGTCCGGGCGAGGTGCGTCCGTGATCCTCACGGGCGGCCCCGGCCGAGGAAGGACCACCCTTCTCGAACACACTCGTAACACCGCAGGTGGATTCACCGTCCTGCACATGGCCGGGGTCACCGACGAGGCCGACTTCCCCCTCTCCGGACTCCAGCGCCTCCTCCGGCCGGTGGAACCGGCCCTGGACCGGCTTCCCGAACCCCGACGCGAGCTGCTGTGCGCGGCACTCACCCGGGGCGGCGTCGCCGAGACCGACCGCTTCGCGCTCTACACCTCCCTTCTCGACTTCCTCTCCGAAGTCAGCGCCGAGCAGCCCCTCCTGCTGTGCGTGGACGACGCCGACCTCCTCGACGATGCCTCCCTCGCCGCCCTGGCCTTCGCCGCCCGCCGCCTCACCGGCACCCGGGTCGTCGCGGTGTTCGCCGCGGGGGAGGGCCCCGGATCCGCTCTGGTTCCGGGGGTCGCCGAGCAGGTCCTCGCCCCGTTGGAGGACCGCGCGATCCACGACATCCTCACCGACCGCGCCCCCGCCCACCTGTCCTCCTCGGTCCGCGCCGCCCTGGTCCGCGCCGCCCACGGCAACCCGGCCGCCGTCCTCGGCTTCCTCGCGGCCCTGACCACGGAGCAGGTCCAGGGCGACCAGGCCCTTCCTGAACCCCTGCCCCTGGCCGGGCGTCTGCGGGCGGCCCAGCTCGCCCCGTACCAAGAGCTTCCCGAGCGGACCCGGCAGATCCTGCTGCTCGGTGCCCTGGCTGCCGAGCCCCGCGTCCACCTGCTGCTCGACGCCGCCGACGGCCCGCACCTGTCCGTGACGGAACTGGAACCCGCCGAGGAGCGCGGCCTGGTGCGCGTGGACGGCGACACCCTGGTCTTCGTTGATCCCCTGCTACGTGAGGCCGTCGCCCAGGGCACCCCCGCCGGGCGTCTGCGCGAGGCCCACCGGGCCCTGGCCGCGGTGACCGACCGCGAGTACGCCCCGGTCGAGTTCGCCCGGCACACCGCCTGCGGGGCCGACGTCCCCGACGCCGACCTCGCCGATCAGGTCGCGGCCGCGGCCAGGCGGGCCAAGCGCCTGGAGGGCCCGATGCCGGCCTCGTTCACCAACGAGCGCGCCGCCGCCCTCACCCCCGACCCCGACGAACGCACCTGCCGCCTGGCCACCGCCTCCTTCGAGTCCTACCTGGCCGGGGATTCCGCGCGCGCCGCCCGACTGCTGGGCCAGGCCCGGCCGCTCGCGGTGTCGGACCGGCGCCGGGCCATCGTCGCTCTCATCGAGGCCGAGTTCGAGATGCGCGATTCCAACGCGATCGACGCCGCCGAACGCCTGTACGCGGTGGGTAGCGACCTCGTTCCGCACGACCGCGACCTGGCCCTGCGCGCGCTGGTCCGCTCCGCCGACAGCGCCTCCTACGCCGGTGACCCGGTCCGGCACGCCAAGGCCTCCGAACTCGCCGTGCCCCTGGTCCGCCCGGACGACCCGGCTCCGATGCGGCTGGCCGCCAACTATCTGGAGGGGTGCACGATCTCCTTCCGGGGCGACTACGTGAACTCCACCCCGTTGCTGCGCGAGGCCGTCCGCCTCTCGCACGAGATGACCGCGCCCTCGGAGATGGTGTGGGCGGGCATCAGCGGCCTGCGCCTGGCCGACGCGCCCTTCGTTCGCAATGTGACCTCCCGTGCGGTGGAGGCGGCCCGTTCCCGAGGCGAGCACGCGTTCGTCCCCTCGGCTCTGGCCTTCCTGGTCTTCTCCGAGTTCTGGAGCGGCCGATTCCCGTCCGCGGCCGGTACCGCCCTGGCCGGGTTGCGCGCCTCCCGCGAGTCCGGGCAGTCCATCTGGGCGACCCAGCACCTGGCCTCGCTCGCGATGATCGCCTCCATCCAAGGCGACGTCGACACCTGCCGGATCCGGGCGCGCGCCGTCACCGCCCAGGCCGGGGAGAACAGCCTCGGCCTGCCCTCGGCGCTGGCCGCCTGGGCTCTGGCCGTCCTGGACCTGTCCCGCGGCAACGCCGCGGAGGCGTTCTTCCGGCTGCGCTCCCTGGTACACGCCGGCCCCGGTCACGGGCACCCCACCATGCGCCTGCTCACCGCGCCGCACTTCGTGGAGGCCGCCGTCCGCACCGGTGAGACCGAATGGGCGAGCACCTCCCAGGCCGGCTACCGGCGCTGGGCCGAGGCCGTGGAGAGCCCGAGCGCGCTGGCCCTGGCCGCGCGCGGGGACGGCCTGCTCGCCGCGGGCGAGGAGGCGGCCGACCACTTCGAGGCCGCGCTGGCCCTGCACCGGGTCTGCGGAGACGACGACGTTGAACAGGCACGCACCCAGCTGCTCTTCGGTGCCCACCTGCGCCGGGCCCGCCTACCCGGAAGGGCCCGCGAGCACCTGTACAACGCGCTGGAGACCTTCGAGCGCTTCGGCGCCCGGCTGTGGGTGCGACAGACCCGCGCCGAGCTGCGCGCCATCGGGACCGCCGACCGCGGCCCCGAGACACCCTCCACCGGCGAGCTGACCGCCCAACAGCAGCAGATCGCGCGGCTGGTGGCGGAGGGCGCGACCAACCGGGAGGTGGCTGCGCACATGTTCATCAGCCCGCGCACCGTGGAGCACCATCTGCGGGGCATCTTCCGCAAGCTCAACATCAGGTCCCGGGTGGACCTGGCACGCCTACTGAACTGAAACATCCCCCTGGGTCGGCCGCGACGAGGCGGACGGTCCCCACATCAGCATCGCCCTTGATCCACAGCGCTTTTTCCACTCAGTCATACCAACTGGTCGGTACGGGTTCTCTGGTCGCTACCGCGAGAAAGGCAGTCATGACAACGACCGCACCGGAACATCTCCTGAGAGCGGACGGGGTGACCGTGCGCTTCGGAGGGCTCACCGCGCTCGACGACGTCGGACTCCAGGTCGAGCCGGGCTCCGTCGTCGGCCTCATCGGCCCCAACGGAGCGGGCAAGACCACCCTCTTCAACGTCCTGTCCGGGGTGCTGCGCCCCACGAAGGGAGAGATCTCCTGGAAGGGCGCGCCGCCACCCGGCAAGCGCACCCACCATCTGGCCAAGGCCGGGATCGCCCGCACCTTCCAGGGCCTCAACCTTTTCCCGATGATGCCGGTCATCTGGAACGTCATGGTCGGCGCCGACCGCACCGCCAAAGGCGGAGCGTTCTCGCTGATCAGCGGGTTCGGGCGGCACCACCGCGACGAGCAGGAGCTCAAGGAACGGGCCATGGCCACCCTGATGCGCTTCGGCATCGCCGAGTACGCCCTCCGGCTGCCCGGCACCCTGCCCTACGGCGTGCAGAAACAGGTCGCCCTCGCCCGCGCCTGCGTCAGCGAACCGGAACTCCTCCTCCTGGACGAACCCGCCAGCGGCCTCTCCGGTCAGCAGATGGACACGCTCGCCGACCAGATCCGCGGCTTCAGCCAGCACATGGCGGTCGTCCTGGTCGAACACCACATGGACCTGGTCATGAAGGTCTGCGACCACATCGTGGTCCTCAACTTCGGCAAGGTCATCGCCTCCGGGACCCCTGAGGAGGTCCAGGCCGACCCCGCCGTCACCCAGGCCTACCTGGGCACACCCGCCGACGAAGGTCCCTCGGACGGCGGCCCCGCCGTCGTCGACCCCTCTCTCGGCAACGGCAACGGGAACGGAGCGCTCCGATGAACAACCCGGCCGCCACGAGCACCGGCACCAACGGGAACGGCGGACCCCTGACCGCCGAGTCCCTCCTCAGCGTCCAGGGCCTCAGCGCCTCCTACGGAGCCGTCCGAGCCCTCGACGGCGTCAGCCTGGACATCCCCGAACGCGGGCTGTGCGCCGTCCTGGGCGCCAACGGCGCGGGCAAGACCACCCTGCTGCGCACCCTCACCGGACTGCACCGCGCCTCCTCGGGCAAGGTCCTGTTCGCGGGCGAGGACATCACCCGCCTGCCCACCGAGAAGGTCATCACCCGAGGCCTGGCACACGTCCCCGAGGGCGGCGGCGTGATCGTCGAACTCACCGTGGAGGAGAACCTGCGCCTGGGCGCCCTGTGGCGTTCCGACCGGCGCGATCGCACTACGTTCGACGAGGTCATGGACCTGTTCCCACCCCTGGTGGAACGCCGGAACAAGACCGCCAGCACCCTTTCGGGCGGTGAGCGCCAGATGCTCGCCATCGGCCGCGCGCTCATGGCCCGGCCCAAGGCGCTTCTCCTCGACGAACCCTCACTGGGCCTCGCGCCCCTGGTCACCAAGCAGATCTTCACCCTGCTCCGCGACCTGCGCGACCGCACCGGGCTCACCGTCGTCCTCGTCGAGCAGAACGCCGCCGGGGCCCTGTCCGTCACTGACCACGGCTACGTCCTCAACCAGGGGAGTGTCGCCGCGGAGGGCCCCTCCGACGGACTCCTGGCCGACGACCGCACGCGCCACGCCTACCTCGGCTTCTGAGGGAGACCCCATGAACTACTTCATCACCCTGACCCTCAACGGGCTGGCGTCCGGGGCGGCCTACGCGGCGCTGGCGCTGTCCCTGGTCATCATCTACCAGGCCACCCGGCTGGTGAACTTCGCCCAGCCTGCCCTCGCGCTCCTGTCGGTCTACACCGCCTACACGGTCACCCAGCTCACCGGCTCCTACTGGATCGGATTCGCCGCCGCCCTCACCACCGGTCTGCTGGTCGGTGCCTTCGTGGAACGCGTGATCGTCCGGCCTATCGCCCGCACCTCCCAGCTCAACGCCATCATCGTCACCCTCGGCATCCTGCTGGTGGTCCAGGGCGGGGTCGGCATGATCTGGGGCAACGAGCAGCACGGCTTCCGGTACGCGTTCAGCTACGTGGGCCGCTTCGCGCCCTCTGACGTGTTCGCACTGGCCTCCGTGGGCGTGGTCGCCCTCCTGCTGTTCGCCCTGTACCGGTTCACCCCGCTCGGCCTGCGGATGCGCGCCGCCGCCTTCCGCCCCGAGGCCGCTCGCCTCAGCGGCGTGAAGGTCGGCCTGATGCTCACCGCGGGTTGGGGCATCGCCTCCCTCATCGGCGCGCTGGCGGGCATGCTCGCCGGTCCGCCGTTCATCTCCCCGAACGTCTTCGATGTCGTGTTCGTCTTCGGGATCACCGCGGCGGTCGTCGGCGGCCTGGACAACCCCTTCGGGGCCGTCATCGGTGGCCTGCTCATCGGCCTCGGCATGTCCTACGTGTCCGGGTACGTCGGCCCCGAACTGGCGACCCTGGCCGCTCTGGCCATCGTCGTCATCGTCCTGAGCGTGCGCCCCGACGGCATCCTGTCCCGACCGACCGCGCGAAAGGTGTAGCCAGACATGACCTCGCCCACCACCGAGCGCGAAGAGCGCTCGACCAGCTCCGGCTCCGGAACGGTTCCGCCCGGGCTGCCCCGAACCTCCCGGTGGGGCGCGCTGCCGCTGCCCGCCCGGCACCTGCTGCTGGCTGCGCTCGGGCTGGCCGCCGTCACCGGTCTGCTGTTCGCCACCGGGGACCTCACCGCCCTACGCGTCGCCGCCGTCGGCTACACCATGCTCGCCATCGCGGGGCTGCAACTGCTGGTCGGCGGCTCCGGCCAGGTTTCCCTGGGCCACGGCGCTTTCATGATGATCGGCGCCTACACGATGGCGCTGCTCGTCCTGCACCAGCCGATGCTGCCGCTGGCCGCCAACCTCCTCATCATCGTCGCGGTCTCGATCGCGGCGGGCGTCGTGGTCGGCGCCGCCACCGCGCGCCTGCACGGCCCCTACCTGGCCGGTGCCACACTCATCCTCGCGGTCGGCCTGCCCGGGCTCGCGCACCGCTACCACGACGTCTTCGGCGGCAGCAACGGACTGAACATCCGCACCGCCGGGGCCCCGCCCTTCCTCGACGGCATCGTCTCCACCAGCGAGTGGCGGGCCCTGGTCGTGTGGACCACGGTGGTCATCGGTCTGGCCGCGCTCGCCACGATCTCCGCCGGACGGCTGGGCCGCCGCATGCGCGCCATCCGCGACGACGAGACCGCCGCCGCCATGGCCGGCATCCCCGTCGGCAAGACCAAGGTGGTCGCCTTCGTGATCGCCTCCACCGCGGGCGGCCTGGCCGGCGGCCTCCAGGCGTACGTGCTCGGCACCGTCACCCCCAGCAGTTTCACCCTGGTGCTCTCGCTGACCCTGCTCGCCGCCCTGGTCCTCGGCGGCATCGGCAGCCTGTGGGGTGCCCTGTGGGCCTCGATCGCCATCGTCTACCTGGAGATCTGGGCCAGGGACCTGGCCCGGGCCATGGACCTGACCCGTAACGCCGAGAACAACCTTCCGATCGTGTTCTTCGGCATCGTTCTCATCCTCGTTCTGCGCTTTTGGCCCCTCGGGGTCCACGGCGCACTCCAAAGCCTCAGAGCCCGGCTCCGAGCCCGCAACAGCAACTCTTCTTAATCCCCCCTGACGAAGGAGAAAACCATGCGAAAGCGAAGTGGAACCCGAGCCGTCCTGGCTTCGGCCCTTGCCTTGGCCATGCTGGCCACCGCCTGCTCCGGAGCGGGCGAGGTCGGCGAGGGTGCCGACGTCGACCTGGACGTCGCTCCCGGTGTCACCGACGACACCGTCGTCATCGGCTCCCACCAGCCCCTCACCGGCCCCGCCGCGCCCGGATACATGGCCGTCTCCCAGGGTGCCGCGGCCGTGTTCGAGTACGTCAACGCCCAGGGCGGCGTGAACGGCAGGCAGATCGACTACCGCGTCGAGGACGACAAGTACGACCCCTCCGAGACCATCGACGTCACGCGTCAGCTGGTCATCGAGGACGAGATCTTCGCGATGGTCGGAGGTCTGGGCACGCCCACGCACAGTGGTGTGCTCGACTACCTCAACGAGGAGGGCGTCCCGGACATCTTCCCGTCCTCCGGTGCCCTGGCCTGGAACAACACCGAGGAGCACCCGCTCACCTACGGCTGGCAGACCGACTACACCAAGGAAGCCAAGATCCAGGGCGAGTACATCGCCGAGAACTTCGCCGGCCAGGACGTCGGTTACCTCTACCAGAACGACGACATCGGCGTGGACTCCCAGGCCGGGCTCGACCAGTACCTCGGCGACGAGGTCGTCGCCCGGCAGCACTACGAGTCCGAGGTCCCCGACCTCAGCTCGCAGATGGCCGAGATGGAGAACTCCGGGGCCGAGGTGATCGTCTGCTCCTGCATCCCCGCCTTCGTCGCGCTCGCCATGCTCGAGGCCGCCGGAATGGGCTACGAGCCGCAGTGGGTGGTCTCCAGTATCGGCGGTGACACCGCCACGCTCCAGGCGCTGCTCTCGACGTTCACCGAGGGCACCGACGCCGAGGACGTGCCGGCCGACGCCTTCCTGGCCGACACGATCATCACGAGCTACATGCCGCGGGTGGAGGACGAGGACGACGACTGGGCGCAGTTCTTCCTGGCCGTCTACGACGAGTACGGCGACGGCGGTCCCGTCACCAACACGCACGTGTTCGGCATGACCCAGGCCGTCATGTTCGCCCAGGTGCTGAAGTCCGCTGGCGAGGACCTCACCCGTCAGTCGCTGATCGACGCCCTGGAGACCCAGGAGTGGCAGGGCCCCGGCTACACGCCCTTCGCCTCCAGCGACGGTGACCACGGTGGTCACGAGGGTGTCTACGTCGTCCAGTACCAGTCGGGCGGCGACATCGAGATGGTTCAGGAGGCCCGGGTGACCGACCGCGAGGGCGGCCCCATCGAAGAGGTCGACTTCGAGCGGCTCTCCCCGGAGGACCTTCCCTTCCACGACTAACGGGCAGGATCAGACAGGCGGCCCGGGGGGATCCCTCCGGGCCGCCGTCCTGTGCGCGGACTGTGTCCTGACCGCCTCCTGACCCGTCCGCTTCGAGCACCCCTCTGCCCGGTCCGCCCTGCTCCTCACCGAGGCTCCCTGCGGCCGGGCCCCTCGCCCGCGGCCAGCCGGAGCCGGGTTCTCCCGCGGGACCCGAGGTCGACCACGGTGCCGCCCCAACGATGAGCGTGCCCCGCCGAGCAGGGACGGGGACGAGGCCAGGCTGGCTCCCGTGCATCGCTCGACCGGCGGAGCAGCGTCCTCGGGGTGCATCGGACGAGTTTGTAGGGACTCGGGGCCGCGGCCGTGCTCTCGATGGCCGAGCCGGACCGGTGCGACCCTGCGACTCCGAGCTCCGAGCTCCGGCGCCGAGTCCGGGGCAGCGGCGTTTCCTGCCGACCCGGACTCCCGTCTCCACCGGAACGGGGAGGTGACCGGCGAAGGGCGGGTCACCGGGGCCCTCAGACCCGGGCAGCGCACGAAGGGCGGTGGCCCGGAGGGAAGTTCCCTCCGGGCCACCGCCCTTGTCAGTGTCAGACGGTTCAGCCGCCGTGCGGGCAGGTGTCCCGGTAGTCCGAGAAGTCGGTGCCGAAACCGGTGCGGGGCGGCGGGCAGAGGAACTGGTCGTAACGCACGTCGTCGTCCACGAACCGCTTCAGCCAGGAGATGCTGTACTTCGCGATGGTGGTGTTGGAGACGTTCGGCGCGAAGTGGCTCGCACCGCGCAGCTCCAGGTAGGCGGCGTCCAGGGAGCTGTCAAGGCTCTCGTACATCGGGATGGAGTGCGAGCGGACCGACGCGGTGACGTCGTTCTGGGCGCCGATGATCAGAGTGGGGGTCTGCACGCTCCCCCACCTCTTCTGGGTGTGCCAGGGCGTCAGCGGGATCGCCGCGCGCAGTTCCGGCCGGTCGTCGGCCACCGCGAGGGTGCCGCCGCCGCCCATGGAGTGGCCCATGACCGCCAGGCGGTCGCCGTCCACCATGTCCCTGACGTCACTGCGGTCGACCAGGTAGTCCAGCGCGCTGTCCAGCTGCCGGCCCCGGCTGTTGGGCTGGTCGTACCGCGTGATGGTGTCGATCGTGAACACCACGAAGCCCTGGGAAGCGATGCGGTGCCCGTACCAGGACATGGAGGACGAGCTCGCGGTGTAACCGGGCGCGATCACCACGCCGCCGTAGGTGCCCTCGCTGGTGTCGGTGGGGTGGTAGATGGTGCCGCCGCCGAAACCGCTCACCAGGGACGAGACGCGGGTCGTGTCGGTGTCCAGGTGGCCGCGCAGCGCGGTGACGCTCCGCTCCGTCGGGTCGGGGCCGCGCTCGTGGGGGTTGGCGGCCTGGGCGGGCGCCATAACGGCGCCGGCGCCGAACAGGGAGAGACCGACGACGAGTGCGGACTTCGCGGCGATCGCGGTCAGCCAGGAGCGTTTCCTCGGGGCCTTCGCCGGAGCGGGGGAAGGGGGATTCAATGTTCGCACGTATTTTCCTTTTCTCGTGCAGCGGGAGTCCACGGAATTGACGGGGCCCGTGGACCGGTTCCCATAAAGGGCGATTCCCGGAAATCAGGTTTCTCGGGCTGCCTTATGGGGGCGTGGATCCGACTATGAAGTCGATCTCGTGAACGTGCATCCGTTGAACCACCAGTAGTGGCGGCTTCCCTGTTCACAAGCCCGAAAAACCCACGTCATACTTCACCTTCCGAGGCCGCGCCACCAGTTGAGCAGCCTCCCGAGCAGGTCCTCCGGTGGCTGGTCCTCCTCGGCTACCGGCGGGACCTGCTCCATCTGCTGGGTGCACACGGCGGGCGGTTCGCTCGGCCGGCCGGGCTGGAAGGCGACCGGAAGTTCCCGGACCCCGTGCAGGAACGGGGAGGCCAGCGGGCGCAGCTCCCGCGGGTCGACCGCGAGCCGCAGCCCGCCGAGCCGGTCCTGGAGCACGGTCACACCGGTCGAGGCCACCAGACGGCCCATCGCGCGGGCCGGACAGCTGTGCGGCCCGGCGCCGAACGCCAGGTGGGCGCGGCTGCCGCTGGCCAGACCGGTGTCCGGGTCCGGCCTGCCGACCCGCACGGCCGGGTCGCGGTGCGCCCCTTCCACGCCGAGGTAGACGGCGTCGCCCCTGCGAATCCGCGCCTTGCCGATCCGCACGTCCTGGAGCGCGATCCGTCCGGCCAGCAGCTGCAGAGGGCTGTCGTTCCACATGACGTGGTCCAGCAGGTCGTGCGTGGACAGGCGCGCGTCGGTGTGGGCGGAGCGGATGCGGTCGTCGGTGAGCAGTGTGCGCATGGTGTTGCCGATGAGGTGGGCGGTCATCATGTGGCTGGCGCTGACGATGAGAGACGCCTCGTAGGCGACCTCGAGCGGGGTGAGCTTCGAGGGGTGCGCCATCATCCCGCTGACCAGGTCGTCCCCGGGGTTGTCCGCCTTGCGGGAGACCAGGCCGGCGAAGTACTGCCGCATGCCGTTGATCGCCTCGTCCGTGCGCTGGGCGTCCTCGTGGAAGATGAGGGCGGTGAGGCCGTTCAGCATGTGGCCGTAGCTGTCGGGCAGCCCGAAGAGCCGGTTCACCACCAGGGCGGGGAGCTGGCCGGCGTAGTCGCCGACGAGGTCGGCGCTGCCCCGGGTCACGAACGAGTCCACCAGCTCGTCGGCGATCCGGTGCACGGTGCGGGCCATGGCGTTCATGTCGATCCGGGCCAGGCCGTCCATGATCGGCGCGCGCAGCCGGGCGTGCTCGGCGCCGTCCGCGTAGAGGGCGTTGGGCAGCCAGGTCATCATCGGGACGGTGCGGTCGAGGTCGACCCGGCCCTCGACGGCCTCGCGCCACTTGCGGGTGTCCCGGGCGAACAGGTGCGGTTGCTGGAGGAGGGTGAGGGTCTCCCGGTAGTCGAGCAGCAGCCAGGCGCGCACCCCCGGCTCCAGTTCCACCGGAACGAGGGGCCCGTGCCGCTCGCGCAGCCGTTTCCAGAGCTCGGTGCGCCCCTCGGGCGGGGTGGGCTCGTACAGCCGGATCCTGCCGGCGGGAGAGCCGTGGGCGGCCGGGGGACTCTGTGTGGGCGGGGAGACCTGTGTGGCCGGAGAAACCTGTGTGGCCGGGGCGGCCGTGACCGGGCAGCCCCAAGACCCGGTCGGGTCGTGCGGGGCGGGGTCGCGGACCGGGGCGGAAGCGGGTCGCTCGCCGCCGTTCTCAGCATGGTGCGGATTCGTCGTCATCTCGGGGGTGCGGACACCCGGAGAAAGGTTCGCGGGGCCGCTTCCCTCCCTTCGGGTTGATACGTCACCTGGACACGCGGCACTGACAAGGTGAAAGGAAGGGGAGCGGGGTGTTCGAGAAACGGGGCGGGGCGGCCGGGGATCGAGTCGCCTTGATCCTGGCATCCTAGGATTGTTCGCACCGGCTTTTCAACACGTGCCGGTTCCTGCCCGAATTCTTTTCCGGAACCGTGTTGGGGTTTTTCTTTTTTGTCCGGGGCTGGGCGGTGTCCCGAGGGCCCCGGATTGTCAGTGGTGCTCCCTAGTGTTGCCTGTGTGAGCGATCGATGGAGTACCGACGAAGTCTGGGCTCTGGCTCCGGACCCCTCATCACACAAGGCCGCTCTCAAGGTGGCCAAGGCCGGATCGTGGCCCGAGTGCGGCGTCATCACCGCCGACGGCGGCGCCGCCTCGGCCGTCTGGGGTGAGTGCAAGGGGAGCGGGACCAAGCCCTACCTGGCCGCAGTGCACCTGGACGGGGACAAGGGCCCCGCCTACAAGTGCAGCTGCCCCAGCCGCAAGATCCCCTGCAAACACGTCCTCGCCCTGCTCGCGCTGTGGAGCCAGGGCGCGGTGGCCGAGCGCGAGGACCGGCCCGAGTGGGTCGCCACGTGGCTCGCGGGACGTGTGGCCCGCCAGGAGCGCGCGAGCGGCGCTGCGGCCCCCGCACCGGTCGACCCCGGGAAGGCGGCCGCCACCCTGCGCGCCCGGGAAGGGTCGGTCACCGCCGGGCTCGAGGAGCTCCGGCTGTGGCTGCACGACCAGGTCGACGGCGGCCTCGCCGAGGTTCCCAAACTCGGCTACGACCACTGGGACCGGATGGCCAAACGCCTGGTGGACGCCAAAGCGGGCGGCGCGGCCTCACTGGTCACCCAGCTGCCCCAAACCGGCGGCTGGGGCGGCGGGGAGAACGGGGACCGCTGGCCGGACCGCCTCCTGGAACGCCTGGGCATGCTGCACCTGCTGGTCGACGGCTACCTGGCGGTCGCTGCAGCCGAGTCCGACCCGGGTCCTGCCGATGCCCAGGACGCCACTGGTTCCTCCGGCGACACTCTCGCACGGACCAAACTCCGCTCCCGGGCCGTGCTGCGCGCCCGGGTGGGGATCAGTACCCGCACCGAGGAGGTCCTGGCCGGTGGGGAGCGGGTCCAGGACGCCTGGCGGGTCCTCGGCCACCGGGACAGCCTCACCCCCGACGGCATGCGCAGCCGTCGCCAATGGCTGCGCGGGTCGGCCACCGGCAGGTACGCCCTCTCCCTGACCTTCGCCCGCCCCAGCCAGACCCCGGACTCCCCCTTCCGCGCCGGCACCGAGGCCGAGGGCGAACTCGCCTTCCACCCGGACGGCCGCCGCGCGGTCCGCACCGGCTCGATGACCGAACGCCCCGCCCCGCCGCCGCCCGGCGGCACCGTCGACCAGGCCCTGGACGCCTACGCCGAGGCTCTGGCCGAGGACCCCTGGTTGGAGGCCTGGCCGGTGGTCCTGGAGAACGCGGTCCCCGCCCGCGCCGACGGCTGGCACCTGGCCGACCCCACCGGGGCCTCCCTGCCCATGGATAGCGCGGAGCTGTGGCGGCTCCTCGCGGTTACCGGCGGCCGCCCCGCCACCGTCGCCGCCGAGTGGTCACCCGCCACCGGCCTGACCCCCATGACCGTGTGGGATGCCGACGGAAAGGCAGTGACTCTGTGAACCACCCCCAGCCCCCGGAGAGCGCCCTCTCTGAGAACATCTCCTCCGAGCCCGAGACCGCCGAAAGCACGTCCGCCGAGCCCCAGCCCTCATCGCTCCCGTCCTCCTCCTGGGACCGCCTGGTCTCCACCGCGCTGGTCGGCACCTCCCGCCGACCCGTGCCCGCCCTTCCCGACCTGCCCCGCAGCACCCGCGAGGGTGCCGCCGCCCTGCTGGACCTGGTCGCCCTCGACACCGTCCGCACCCGCGCCGGGTACACCGCGCACACCGCCGAACCGGTCACCCCCGACGCCCCCGACCACCGTCCCGAGGTCAGCGCCGCCGCCACCCACCGGCTGGACGTCATCCTCGCGGACCGCCCCGAACTCCTGCCCGAATGGCTGTACCTAGCGTTTCGGTGCGACCGCCGGGCCAGCCACACCCACCTCCCCGACCTGCTCGAACGCGCCGCCCGGGACAGCGGGCTGCGAACCCTCGTCGCCACCGCCGTCGGTGGCCGGGGCATCTGGCTGGCCTCGTTCAACGGCGCGTGGTCCTTCGTCGCCCGCGAACCCCTGGCCACCGACGTGTACACCGACGCCGCCTGGCACGGCGGCACCCCCGCCGAGCGCCGCCGGTCTCTGTTCGCCCTGCGCGCCGTGGACCCCGCGGCCGCCCGCGACCTGCTCGCCGCCGCCTGGCCGCAGGAGACCAGGGGGGAGGAGCGGCGCGGCCTCCTGGAGGCCCTGGTGGTCAACCTCGGACCCGAGGACGAGGCGGTGCTCGCCCCCGCCCTGGACGACCGCAACGCGACCGTGCGCGGCCGAGCCCTGACCCTGCTCACTCACCTGCCCGACAGCGCCCACGCCCACCGGCTCCGCGACCACCTGCGCCACCACCTGCGGATCGACCGCGCCTCACCGCGCCCGGTGGACGTCGCCGACCTGGACACCGGCCGGGCCGACCTGCTGCGCGACCTCGCCCTCACCGCGCCCCGGAAGACCAACCCCACCCACGACGAACGCTGGGTCCTCAGCCGCACGCTCGTCACCCAGGCCCCGCTGGATGTGTGGACCGAGCTGCTCGACACCGACCCGGCCGGAGTGCTGGCCCTGGCGGCCGACCACCCCGAGCTGCGTTCGGCACTCATCGAGGCCGCCTGCCTGCGCGAGGACGCCGACTGGTCCAGGGCCGTGCTCGACGACCCCGAAACTGGACTGCCCCGGATGGTCGCCGTGGGCGCCCACGACCCCCTCGGGCAGCGGATCGCCCCGCTGCTCGCCGCCCTGCCCGAGGCCGAACAGTGCGCGCGGGCCCTCGCCGTCGCCGAACGGGCCCACCGGCACGACTTCCTGGGCGAAACCCTCCGCGCCGTCTGCGCCCCGTGGACCCGCGAACTGTCGGAGGCAGCCGTCAGACTTCTCGTTGAAGGCGGTTCCGGCGCCCCCGCCGACAGCCGACCCGGTTCCCGGCACAGCGCCCGGGACCGGGGCAGAAGGGTGCTCCGCGGGGTCATCGCCGAGCGCATGCCGCCGCAGCACCTCGACCTCCTCCCGGAACGCCCGCCCCACGAGGAGGAGGCCCACCCCCACGCCCTCCTCCGAGACACCCTCCGATTCCGCCTCGACATGCACAGGGAGCTCAGTTGACCACCACCGCCACCAGCACGCAGGCAGCGACCGCTCTGCGACCCCACGCCGAGCAGACCTACGCCGCCGAGCTCGAGGCGCTGGCCAAGGCCGACGACCGCCAGCGGCCCCCGGGCTGGCACCTGTCCCCGTGGGCGGTCACCCAGTACCTGCTGGGCACCACCCTCGACGACGGCACCGAGATCACCCCCAAGTACATCGGCTCGCGCCGGGTGGTGGAGGTGGCCGTGGCCACCCTGGCCACCGACCGCGCCCTCCTGCTCATCGGGGTTCCCGGCACCGCCAAGACCTGGCTGTCCGAGCACCTCGCGGCGGCGGTCTCCGGCGATTCCACCCTGCTGGTCCAGGGCACCGCCGGGACCTCCGAGGAAGCCGTCCGGTACGGCTGGAACTACGCCCGCCTGCTCGCCGAGGGCCCCTCCGAGGCCGCGATGGTGCCCAGCCCGGTGATGACCGCCATGGCGCGCGGCTCCATCGGCCGCATCGAGGAGCTCACCCGCATGCCCTCCGACGTGCAGGACGGTCTCATCACCGTGCTGTCGGAGAAGGCCCTGCCGGTCGCCGAACTCGGCATCGAGGTGCAGGCCCAGCGCGGGTTCAACATCATCGCGACCGCCAACGACCGCGACCGCGGCGTCAACGATCTCTCCAGCGCGCTGCGTCGCCGCTTCAACACCGTGGTGCTTCCGGTCCCGGACAGCGCCGAGGACGAGGTCCGCATCGTCACCCAGCGGGTGGAGCAGCTCGGCCGCTCCCTGGAACTGCCCGAGGTGCCCACCAGCCTCACCGAGATCCAGCGGGTGGTGACCGTCTTCCGCGAGCTGCGCTCCGGCGTCACCGAGGACAACACCACCAAGGTCAAGTCGCCCAGCGGCACCCTGAGCACCGCCGAGGCGATCTCGGTGATCACCAACGGGATCGCGCTGGCCGCCCACTTCGGCGACGGTCAACTGCGCCCCGCCGACGTCGCCGCGGGGATCCAGGGCGCCGTCGTCCAGGACCGCGTCTCCGACGGGGTCGTGTGGCGCGAGTACCTGGAGACCGTCGCCCGCGAGCGCGACGGCTGGGGCGACTTCTACCGGGCCTGCCGCGAGGTGGGCGCCTGATGGGACGACCCCGACTGGACACCGACAAGGTGAGTGTCCTCGGTGTCCGCCACCACGGCCCGGGTTCGGCCCGGGCCGTGGCGGCCGCCCTGGACGAGATCAAGCCGGACATCGTGCTGATCGAAGGGCCGCCCGAGGCCGACGCGATCACCTCCCTGGTGGGCGGTCTGGAACCGCCGGTGGCGCTGCTGGTCCACCTGGCCGACACCCCCAGGGCCGGGACGGCGCGGTCGAAGGAGGGGTGGGGGTTCTGGCCGTTCGCGTCCTTCTCCCCGGAGTGGGCCGCCCTGGTCCACGCGCACGGACGCGGTGTCCCGGTGCGCTTCTGCGACCTGCCCGCCTCGTACTCGCTCGCGGAGCGGATCGAGCGTGCGGAGGCCGCTGAGCACGGGTCGAAGGAGCAGGTAAAGGAAACCGAGACGGTCGAGCCGGGTGCGGCAGAGCCACCCAAGGTCCGGACCGACCCGCTCGGGGTGCTCGCCGAGGCCGCCGGGTACGACGACGCCGAACGCTGGTGGGACGACGTCGTGGAGCAGCGCGGCGACGGTGAACCCTCGCCGTTCCCGGCGATCGCCGACGCCATGGCCGCCGTCCGCGCCGAGTCCGGACCCGAGACCGGGCGGGACGCGCGCCGCGAGGCGTACATGCGCAAGACCCTGCGCGCCGTGCTCAAGGAAGGGTACGAACGCGTCGCGGTGGTGTGCGGGGCCTGGCACGCGCCCGCGTTGCGCGACCTCTCCGACTACCCGGTCTCCGCGGACAACGCCCTGCTCAAGGGGCTGCCCAAGGTGAAGACCACCGCCACCTGGGTGCCGTGGACGCACGGACGGCTCGCCACCGCCAGCGGCTACGGTGCCGGGGTGACCTCGCCCGGCTGGTACCACCACCTGTTCACCGCGCCCGACCTGCCGATCCACCGCTGGCTCACCGAGGCCGCCCGGATCCTGCGCGAGGAGGGCCAGCCGGTCTCCTCCTCGCACGTGATCGAGGGGGTGCGGCTCGCCGAGAGCCTCGCCGTGCTGCGCGGGCGGCCGCTGGCCGGGATCGACGAGGTCTCCGAGGCGGTCACCGCTGTGCTCTGCGAGGGCGAGCAGACCCGGGCGGCCCTGGTGCACGGGCGGATGGTGATCGGCGAACGCCTCGGATCGGTGCCCCCGGACACCCCCATGGTGCCGTTGCAGCGCGACCTCATGGCCGCGCAGAAACGGCTCCGCCTCAAGTCCGAGGCCTTCGACCGTGATCTCGACCTGGACCTGCGCAAGGACAGCCAGCGCGAACGCAGCGTGTTGCTGCACCGGCTGCGGATGCTCGGTGTCGAATGGGGCGTGCCGCGCTCCACCAGCCGTACCGGGAGCGGCTCCCGGGGCACCTTCCGCGAGTCCTGGCGGCTGCGCTGGGAGCCCGACATGGACGTGGCCCTGATCGAGGCCGCTCCGTGGGGGACCACCGTTGCCTCGGCCGCCACCGCCCGGGTGGTGGAGATCGCCGCCGACGCCGAACTGCCCACCCTGACCGCGCTCACCGAGCAGTGTCTGTTCGCCGACCTCGGCGAGGCGCTCCCGGACGTGCTCGCCCTGCTCACCGACCGGGCCGCGACCGACAGCGACATCACCCACCTGATGGCGGCGCTGCCGCCGCTGGCCCGCTCGGCCCGGTACGGGGACGTGCGCGGGACGGACAGCGCCCACCTGCGCGCGGTCGCCCGGCAGATCCTGGCCCGTGTGTGCGTAGGCCTGACCCCGGCGGTGCGCGGGCTGGACGACGACGCGGCGGCCAGGTTCGTGCAGGCCATCGACCACACGCACAGCGCCGCAGCGCTGCTGGACGAGGACGCCCGGGGCTGGACCGAGGCCCTGGAGTCCCTGGCCGAACGCGACAACGTGCCGGGCCGGATCGCGGGACGGGTGAACCGCATCCTCGTCGACGCGGGCCGAATCCCCCCGGAGGAGCTGCGCCGCAGACTGGGCCTGGCGATGTCCCCCGGTACCGAACCCACCCGCGCGGCCGCCTGGCTGGAGGGTTTCCTCCAGGGCAGCGGGCTGATCCTGGTGCATGACGAGCGGCTGCTCGACCTCATCGACACCTGGCTGCTCGGCCTGTCCGAGGAGCGGTTCACCGCCGTCCTGCCGTTGCTCCGCCGGACCTTCGGAGCCTTCGACGGCCCCGAACGCCAGGAGATCGGTACCGCCGTGACCCGGGCCGATGGCGGTCAGGCCGCGGTCACCCGGACCCGGCGCCCCATCGACCACCGCCGCGCGGCTCCGGCCGTCGCCGCGGTGACGGCACTACTAGAAAGGAGCGGCGCGTGAGCACGGAAACAATGGAGGCCGCCGAGGCCCCGGCAGGGGATTCCACGGTCACCGAGCGGGCCCGCCGCTGGCGGCTCGTCCTCGGCGCGGAGTCCCGGTGCGCGAACCTGACCGGCACCGACCAGGCGATGGATTCAGCGCTCTCCGCCCTCTACAACCGGGGCGACCAGGCGGTCTCCGGCGGTGACCGCGGAGCCGACCTCAGCGGTTCGGCGCCCCGCGTCTCCCGCTGGCTGGGGGACATCCGCGAGTACTTCCCGTCCTCCGTCGTCCAGGTGATGCAGTCCGACGCCATGGACCGGCTGGGCCTGCACCAGCTCCTCCTGGAACCCGAGATGATGGAGGCCGTCGAGCCCGACGTACACCTGGTCGGGACACTGCTCTCCCTCAACCGGGTGATGCCCGCCGAGGCGCGGGAGAGCGCCCGCACCATCGTGCGCAAGGTCGTGGACGACCTGGAGAAGCGCGTCGCGCAGAAGACCCGGTCGGTGGTCCGCGGTGCCATCGACCGCTCGGCCCGCACCCACCGACCCCGCCGGGTCGCGGACATCGACTGGAACGCCACCATCCGCCGCAACCTGGCGCACTACCTGCCCGAACACAACACGGTCATCCCACAGACCCTGGTCGGCTACGGCCGCCGCAGCCAGGGGGTGCAAAAAGACGTCGTCCTGGCCATCGACCAGAGCGGCTCCATGGCCTCCTCCGTGGTCTACGCCAGCGTTTTCGGCGCGGTGCTCGCCTCGATGAGCACCCTGAAGACCTCCCTGGTGGTCTTTGACACCGCCGTCGTCGACCTCACTGACCAGCTCACCGACCCGGTCGAGGTCCTCTTCGGCACCCAGCTCGGCGGCGGCACCAACATCAACAAGGCCATTGCCTACAGCCAGACCCTCATCGACCGCCCGCAGGACTCGATCTTCGTGCTGATCAGCGACCTCTACGAGGGCGGAGTGCGTGCGGAGATGCTCAAGCGGGTGGCAGCCATGAAGTCCGCCGGGGTCCAGGTGGTGGTCCTTCTAGCTCTGTCCGACGAAGGCGCCCCCTTCTACGACCGCCAGAACGCCTCAGCCCTCGCCGAGCTGGGAGTCCCGGCCTTCGCCTGCACCCCGGACGCCTTTCCCGAACTCATGGCGGCGGCGATCCAGGGCCAGCCCCTGGACGCCTGGGTCGACAAGCACCTCGACGAGTGAACCCACCCGGGCGGGACCGAACCCCCTGCGGCCCCGCCCGGGTTCCCGAGTTCAGAGGACTCAGTCCAGGCAGAACTCGTTGCCCTCGACGTCCTGCATCACGATGCACGACTCGTTGATGCCGTCGGCCTCCATCACCCGCACACACGTCGCCCCAAGTGCTTCCAGCCGCTTCCGCTCGGCCTGGAGCGTGGAGAGGCGCTCCTCCCCGACCAGCCCCGCCCCGGCACGCACGTCGAGGTGCAGCCGGTTCTTGGCGGTCTTGTCCTCGGGAACCCGCTGGAAATAGAACCGCGGCCGTTTGCCCGAGGGGTCCTCGCAGGCGAACGCCGAATTCCGCTGCTCGGGCGGCAGCGTCTGACCGAACTCGTCCCAGCTGGCGAACCCCTCTGGCGGCGGAGGTACGACGTACCCCAACACCTCACACCAGAACCGGGCGACTCGCTCCGGGTCAGCGCAGTCGAACGTGACCTGAACATCCACGCTTGCAGTCACGCGGGACATCGTAGCGGCGCGCTTTTCCCGGCTCTACAACAAATCCGCCAGCTCTCTGACAAAGGTTCGCGGCCCCTCGCAGACAACGAAAGGCGACTGCAAAAGGCCCCCGGTCTCCCCAGCTCGCAGCGGCTCGCCCGGACTTCTCACCACAGAGGTCTCGAGGCCGGTCACGCGCCTCATCGGAAAGCAGCGGCGAAGAAGGGAGCGCCCCCATCCCTGCGTGGACCGGTCCCCGTGTCCCGGCCGCTCACTCGCCCGGACGGAGAAGCGGCAGCGAGGGTGGGCAGGGGCCGGGTGCCTGTTTCGGCCCTCTGTTTGAAGATGATCTTGCTACCAGGAGCAACTTCGGCGCCGAACTTGCTCCTGGTAGCAAGATCATCGGGGATACGGGGGTTTCGGAAGTAGCGGACAGCCCCAGGCGCGGGTTTCGGGTGCCACGCCCCCACACTGAAAACCAGCCCCACACGCACGGCCTGCCCTTGCCCGGGGGAGGCCCGCCCGTGCCCCATGGGCCCGCCCGCACTGCCCTGGGTGACTCCGCCACCGGGGGCTCTGGCGGCTTCCGCCCCACCCCCCACGACACGCGGCCCGGGGAACTGCGGGCCCGGCCCCCTGACCACCCTCGCTGCCGCTTCTCCGCCGCCGAGCATGACCAGCCGCGACACGAGTGCCGATCCTTGCCGGGCTGGGGAGCCCGGGGCCTTCGCTGCCGCTTGTCCGTTGCTCTCCTTGATCCGAGGTTGGACGACTCCGAGCATGGCGGGCTCTTCGGATTCCGCTCTAGGAGCGAGTTCCGGTGCCTCTGAGTCCGGGGCACAGCGGCCGGGTCGTTTCTCGTGCGGCGAGCCCTCTGCCACCGATGGCGTGCCCGGCCAGGGGCGGTCCCCGAGGTAAGACGTCCTTCCTTGGGGACCTCTCGTTCGGTCATCCGGTGCGCTGGGGGCCGGAGCAGGTGTCGTCGAGATCGGTGACCGGGGTGAGGCTCACCGAGAAGCGGGGCAGCTTGGTGAGGCCGTGTTCGCGGTCCCACAGGAGGTCGATGTCGTTCTCCCCCTCGAAGTACAGCACCGGGCGGTCGGTGGTCAGCGGCGCTCCGATACGGCTGACCGGGTCCTCTTCGGCTCCCACGCACACCACGGTGGGCTGGACACCGACGTGGCCGACGGGGCCGCCGCCCTCCGCCTGGTATTGGGCGATGTGCTCGGTGCCGACCTTGGCCCCCCGTTCCAGGGGCACGATCACGGCCACGAGAACCATGTTGACGGAGGCGAGGATGTAGACGCAGACCGCACCGGCGGCCATCATCCGTGCCGGGAACTCTCGCCCGCGGGCGCTCACGTGGAAGTACCGGAGGAGACCGAACACCCCCAGGGAGAACAGCAGGGCGAACAGCACCAGCGGCAGGGTGTCGGCCACGGCGAAGAGCCGACCGGCGCTGGTGGGGGCCACCTCCCCGGGGGTGATGCCGAACTGCTCCAGGTAGACGTCGTGGCTGGAGTTGCTCAGGGCGACCGTCAAGGGCGGGGCCACGGCGGTCAGACCCAGGGGGAGCCACCGGTTGATCCGGCCCTCCGGGATGCGGCGCAACATCTGCCACAACCCGAAAAGGCAGGGGATGGAGACGAGGAAGGCGAGGGCGGCCAGGGTCGGGATCTGCTCGGGTAGCCAGAGGAAGACGTACAGGCCGATGAACACCACCCCGGCCGCGATCAGGAGCGTCGAGACGAGCAGGAAGCGCCAGTCGTTCAGCGGATCCGTTTTCGGCGTGATCGGGGCGGGGGCGACGGCGCCGGGCTGGTCCGGTGGCCCGACCACCATGAGCTCGTCCGGTGGACCGGCCTCGGGGTTGCGCTCCGCGAAACCGGCCAGCATCGATCGCGCACCGGCGAGCGAAGTGGCCTGGATGGTCCCCCGGGAACGCCAGAACATCAGTGCCCGGAGCGGGGACGCGATCCACTCCTGTGCGGGCATCCAACCCCGGGGGAGGACCAGGTAGCGGCGGGTGGGGTCCTCCTGCCGTCGCAGCCGGGCCACGAACACGACCCGGGCGTCTACTCCGGCCCTGGTCAGGACGTGGTGGAACTCGGCCAGAGCGGCTTTGGCGGCGCCCAACGCGGCACCGGAGACCGCGACGCGTACGTCGTACTCACCCTCGCCGAGTCGCTGTAGCTGCCAGGACTGACCGCGCACCGTGCCCAGGAAACCCGCCTCGTCGTGCGGTTCGACCTCCACCCCGATACGCACCACGTGGTCGTGGTGGCGGGGGAGACGGCCCTGCAGGGCCGCGACGGCGGGCGCGCCTGCGAGAGCCGACTCGGGGATGAACGAACCAGGGTCGGGTGTCTCGTTGCCGAGCGCGTCGGAGGCGAAGGCGCCGAGATCGGAGACATCGGTGGCGGACGAATCCTGGTCAGCTGTCTCGGACGATCCGGAGGACTGCGGATCATCGGAGTCGGAGGACTGCCAGGCGTCGGAGAAGTCGTACATGTGAGCCTTGTCTGCTGGGGGCCGCGGAAAGCCTACGGCTCCCGGGTTACGGGCCCCGCCGCGACCTCACCGGAAAACCCTTGGCCTCGGGATCCCGGTCAGGGCTAACCTGCGCTCATGCCGCTCGCGAAAGACCGGGCCGCCCTCTAGCGGCGGCCTGACCCACCTCACGTCCTGACCGCCGCATCAGCTGTCCAGCCGGTGCGGTCCTCCGGGCTGCCCGGTGTCCTTCGAAACACACCGGATGAACCCGTGAAAACTCCTCTGAACGAAAGTCTGAGTGAAAGCAGGGGCGGCGGCACGATCGTGCTCGTCACCGTTCTCCTGTCCACCCTCCTTCTGCCGCTGTCCCTGACCGGGGCCTCGGTCGCGCTGCCCGACCTTCAGCGTGACCTGGGTGTCGGGCTCACCTCCGCGCAGTGGGTGGTCAACTCCTACAACGCCTGTTTCGCCGCCTTCCTGGTAAGCGCCGGGTCGATCGCGGACGCGGTCGGGCGGCGCAGGGTCTACGCCTTCGGGGTGGGGCTCTTCTTCGTCAGCGGCCTGCTGACCCTGTTCGCGCAAGACATCGGGGCGCTGGTTGCGCTGCGCGCCCTGGGCGGGGTCGGCGCGGCCGCCGCGGTGGCCGGCGGCGGTTCGATGCTCGCCCTGGCCTTCGAGGGGCCGGCGCGGGCCAGGGCCTTCGGAATGCTCGGAACCGTGCTCGGCGCCGGTACCGCCTTCGGCCCCGCTGTGGCCGGGCTGCTGGTCGAGAACCTGGGCTGGCGGTTCGCCTTCACCGGGCCCGCGCTGGTGGCCGGGGCGGTCCTGCTGCTGGTCGTGAAGGTGCCCGCGATGCGCGGTAACGGCCGACCCGTGGACTGGCTCGGCGGTGCCCTGTTCACCGCCGCGCTGCTCAGCCTGATCGGCGGTCTGGTCGAGGGCCCCGGCCGGGGCCTGCCGGTGCTCGCCGGGTTCCTGGGGCTGTCCGGGGTCCTGTTCGGACTGTTCACCATGGTGGAGCGGCGCCGCACCGAACCGCTGGTCGACCTCGGCCTGCTCGCCAACCGGAGGTTCGTCGCCTACGCCCTGGCCGCGGCGACCTTCATGTCGGTACTGGTGCCGCTCCTGGTCTACCTGCCGTCCTACCTGATCAACGTGGTCGGCCTCGGCCCGGGTACGGCCGGGCTCTGGCTGTTGTTCCTCACCGTCCCGACCCTGTTGTTGCCCGCGGTCGGCGCGGAACTGGCCAACCGCCTCCCGCACCGGGCGGTGGTCGTCAGCGCGCTCCTGCTGTTGGGCGCGGGCGTCCTCGGGTTCACCACCCTGGGCCCGGATTCCACCCCGTGGTCGGTCAGCTTGCCGTTCCTACTGGTCGGTGCTGGTGTCGGCCTCACCGGCGGGATGATCGACGGCCTGGGCCTGAGTGTCGTTCCGCCCGAGCGGCTGGGCACGGCCTCGGGGGTGTTCAACGCGACCCGCCTCAGCCTTGAAACCGTCTCCATCGCCGCCGTCGGCGCGGCCCTGGCCGTTCTCACCGGCGGTCAGCTCAGTGACCCGGCGTTCACCGGGGCCCTGCACGGGGTGGCGCTGGCGCTGGGCGGGTTCGTCTTGCTGGTGGTGTTCGCGGTGCTCGCCCTGACCCGGACCCCGCGTGTGCGGGTCCCCACCGGGCGGTAATACTCGGCGGTGACGTCCGAAGGGCCCGGCGCCCCCATGTACGACACAGCGCCGGGCCCACCCTCGACGGAAGCACCACACCGCCTTGTTCGAGCTCCTGCTGTACTTCTTCCCCGAGTCGGCCGCCTACCTGTTCGTCCGCTGGTTCGGCCGGTCCAGGATCAGGGCCTTCCGCGAGGCACACGCCCGCGGGGAGACCGTGTACCTGCGGTTCTCGGGCCGCCCGATCGCCCGGGGCGCGGTCCACCGCGAGCCCTGCGTGCTCAAGGTCGAGGGCGACCGGATGGAGGTCTTCCTGCCGAAGAGCCGGACCCTCCTCACCACGCGTTTCACCCGCACGGTGCTGCACAAGGGCGACCTGCCCGGCTTCCACGCGGTCTACGGCGATGGCGAACCGATCGAACTCTGCCTCACTCGCACCCAGGAACTCGTCCTGCTCCAGTTGATCCCGAGCTGACTCTGTCCACTTCCGGACACCAAAAGAGCGGTCTGTTAGTAAAGCCGAAAATTTCGGAAGTTTTCTGTTGCTTTGTGCAGGTTTTTTGAGGATTTTCGTGCCAGAAGTCATTTTTGTCCGGTGTTTGACTTCCAGGATCCCCCGAAGCGCGTGACGTTCCTCCGGTAAGTTGGCTGTCGTCGCCCATCCGCGCGATTCCCCCCTTCCCGCATGCCTTGACGACCGGGAACTTCGCCCATCGCCCCCTGGACGGGGGTGTCTTTCGTGATGGCCGTTCCCGGGCGAGGGTATTCCAGAGGAAAGCGATCACACGCCGTTGGATACCGAGGTCGTTCCCGGAGACACGAAATCCCTGGTGAAGGAGCTTCGCGCCCTTTCTCTCGAAACCCGACTCGCCGGTCGTTCGGCCCAGCTGACAGCTCTGGCAGATGATCTTGAAGCAGAGCGAAGAGTGGCCGCCTGGGCGGAAGTCGACATGGGTTCGGCGTTCGCGCCGGACGTCAGTATCGGCTCGCCGCCCCCGGAGGAGGGAGTCCGGAGTTGGATCGACCACGTTCCCACCGCCCTGGTTTTCCTCCCGATCCTGATCACCTGGAGCGGCCTCGCCTTGGCCGCGGGTGCCTACGGCCGATCGCGCGACGACGCCGCCCTTGAGGGCCTGTCCTTCCTCGAACGCTGGCAGGACGGGTTCAACGGCGCCCTCCCCACGATGCTGGCCTTCGACAACGTCGCCCTCTTCACTCTGCTCGGCATCATCGTGCTGATCGTCTCGGTGGTGGGTCAGTCCATTCACCGGCGACGCGCCGATGCCCGGGCCGAATGTGAGGGCGCCGAACTGGCCCGCAGGCTCACGTCGGCGATGACGGGGGTTCAGTTCACGCTCGGAGAGGCCCGGCTGGGCAATCCCGACCGCGTCGCGGACCGGATCGGTGAGGCGATCGGCCATGTGCGTGAGGTGAACCGGCTGGCACAGCGCACTCAGCAGGAGACCCTCAACGCGCTCTCCGAGACCCGGGAGAACCTGCGTGCGGCACAGAGCGCCGTGACGGTGCTCGAGGGGAGCTCGAAAACGGTCGCTGAGGCCATCCGGGAGGGTGGTGAACTCGCGCGGGAGCTCCAGGAACGGTTGGGTGAGGTCGCCTCGGCCATCGAGAGGATCGCGGAGGCCTCGACCGGGCTTACGGCATCTTCCGCGCGGGAGGGCTCCCTCATGCGGGAGGGGGTCGACGGTGCGATGAGCCGGTTCACCGAAGAAGTGCGCGAGGTCCTGGGGGAATGGCAGGACACCAACGCCGGGTTCGCGCACCGGTTCGAGCAGGCGGGTGACCTTTCCGGTCGGGTGGCCGAATCCATGAACACCCTTCCCCGGGCGGTGGAGAGGCTCGGTTCGGAGATCGACGCCCTCAGGGAGCAGTGGACGGTAACGGAGCGGTTGGTCGTGGAGCAGCACAGGGCACAGGAGGAACGGCAGGCTGAAGCTTTGGAGCGCCTGGTCGAGGCCGCACCCGAGGACGGTGATCAGCCCGCCGGGGCTTCGCGGGACGAAGAGGCGATCTCCGGCCGGCAGAGCGGGCAGACCGTGCTCGACCTGGAGATCGAGCCCGTCTCCGAGAACGGTTCCGGGGAGCGCGGGACGTCCACGGACTCCGATGAGGATTTGGTGTCCCGATGAAGCGCACACATTTTTCGGTTCCCGCGGTCGCCATCGCTGGATGGTTGTTCGCCGACCTGCTCCTGGCCTTCCTCATCATCACTCTAGGAATGGACTCAGGCTCGTCCACCGATTCCGTGGCCGATGCCGAAGCGGTGGGGAAGTCTCCCGAAGACGTGCCAGAGGAGGAAGCCCTGCCTCAAGGACTCGAACTGGACCCCTTCGTGATCCAGGTGAACGCGGTTCCGTCGATCGTCGCATCCGGAGGAGACGAGGCGGTGAGCCTGCTCGAGGACGAGCTGGCGGAGGTAGCCGACCGGGAGGTCGGGATGGTGCTCACCTTCGGTGGTTCGGCCCAGGGAAAGGCCTTCGCCGAGGACATCAACGACCTCCTTCCCCGGGCCCATCCGGAAGCGTTTGAGGAGGCGGTCACCCGGGCCTTCCATGATCTGGGCAAGCCCGCTGACTGGGCCCAGATCGAGATCTACCTGTTCGCCGAAACCTCATGAACAAGCAAGGAAACCCGACATGAGTCAGCAGATCCTCCCCTTCTACCTGGTGTGTGACGAGTCCACATCGATGGAGGGGGAACCCGTCGAGGCCATCAACAAGGCGCTCCCCGAACTGCACATGAAGATCGGTGCCAACCCGGTCGTGGCGGACAAGGCCCACTTCGCAATCATCGCGTTCAACCACGAGGCGAACGTGCTGCTCCCGTTGTCCGACCTGAGTGACGTGGAGACGGTGCCCACTCTGGAGGCCACAGGCGGCACTTCGTACGGGGAGGCCTTCCGGGTGCTGCGGGAGACCATCATCCAGGACGTGGACCGGCTCAAACAGTCGGGGCACAAGGTGTACCGGCCCGCCGTCTTCTTCCTGACCGACGGCTACCCCGGTGACATGGACTGGCTCGACGCCTACCGAGAGCTCACGGACCCTTCCTGGGGGCCGCACCCCAACATCCTGGCCTTCGGTTTCGGGGAGGCTGACAGCCAGGTCATCCAGCAAGTCGCCACGGTACGGGCCTTCATGGCGGACGGCACGCTCAACCCGGCGCAGGCCCTCCAGGAGTTCGCCAAGTCCCTGACCAACTCCATCGTCACCTCCGGAACCCAGACCGCGGCCTCCGCTGACGGCACAGTGACGCTGTCCATGCCGGACCAAGTGCCCGGGTACACCTCGCTGCCCGCCGACCAGATCTGATCCATGGACCGGCTGATCGCCCGGGGTGTCGTTCTCCTGATCGACTACTTGGGCCTGAGAAGAACCGATTCACGGCCGGAGCGCTTGATGAAGGACGAAGGGACCCAGGTGAGCGAGCCCATGGACGAGGCCGTGCGTGAAGAGGAACGCACGGAGAGGGTGTTGACCCCCGGCGAGGTGTGGTGGGGGCGCCAAGCGGACGGGGTGGGGGTCGGAGAGGCGGTCGCCGTCCCCGTGGATCCACCGCCTTCCATCACCCATATCGGCGATCCGGACCCAGCTCGGGAAGCGGGCACGTCTGCGGAGGCAGAGCACGGCGCGGTCTCCGAAGCGGACCTCGATGCCGACCTTGATACGGTCCCCGAAGCTGAGCCGGTGCCGGGCCCCAGGCATTCGCAGAGCCGTGGAACAGAGCCCGGTCCGTCCCCGACGAGTTCGGCCAGCGGCGGCGCTGATGCCTTCGTCCCGCCCCTCGTGCTCACCGAGCCGGTGAACAAGCAGTTCCATGCTCGAGGGCTTCCCCGGGTGGAGTGGGCGGCCCCGGACAGCGTCCTGGACGAGGCCGACTACCCCGGGTTGTCGATCCGGGCCGCCTCACTGCGCGGTGACGCACACCGTTACAACATGATGTCCCGGCAGGACTCGCTGGCCCTGTACGAACTCGAGCACTCCCGGGGGCGGGCGGTCCTGGCCTGTGTGGCCGACGGGATCGGCTCCCGGACCCAGTCCCACCGGGGGTCGTCCTACGCCTGCCGTGTGGTGGTGGGTGCGGTCCGCGAGCGCTTGGAGGAACTCCTGTTCGCGCCGGACGAGGACACGGCCCGCAGGCTGGCGGAGCAGGTCGTACACCAGGTGGCACAGGAGATGATCTCCGTCGAGGGGCAAACGGAGGCGTTGAGGGGACAGACCGACACCACACTCACCCTGGCCCTGGCCGACCTCACCCCGGAAGGGGAACCGACGTACTTCATGCTGGTGTCGGTCGGGGACAGCCCGGCCTACCTCCTGCGTGACCGTGAAATGGAGCCGTTGACCGGGGAGTCCGTCGAGGACACGAGCATCACCAGCACAGCTACCGACGCGCTCCCCCGCAACATCGGACACGTCCAGCTGAACGGGTGCACGGTCAACCCCGGGGAGATGCTCCTGCTGTGCTCCGACGGGTTGTCCAACCCGATGGCGGCCTCCTCGGTGGCCGAGCAGCTGGTCGAGTGGTGGGGAGGAGACCGGGTGCCCGGTCGTCTGGAGTTCGGCTGGCAGCTCGACTTCCAGGCCAAGACCCACGACGACGACCGCACCGCGATCTGCCTGTGGGGGCGCTGATGGGGCCGGAACTGTTCGGCGGGACCGATGCGGACCTGGCGGAGCTGGAGCTGGGCGAGGAGCTCGGTTCCGGCGGGCAGGGCAAAGTCATCGAGGTCTCCGGAGGCCGCCACAAAGGGCTGGTCTACAAGCGGTATACCCTCCCCGGCCCGAATGCGGATGCCCTGCTCCGCCTGGTCAGGGCGCCCGAGTCGTTCTCCCCGAACGAGCGTGAGCGGCTCTTCTCCCTGTCCAGCTGGCCGCTGGCCCGGGTCATGTCCTCGGGTAGGCTCACCGGCTTCCTGATGCGCCGGATCCCGAGCGCGTTCCTGGGCCGGCTGAAGGGCGGAGACCTCCAGCTCCAGGAAGCGCAGTACCTCATGTACCCGCCCAAGCCGCTGTGGGGGGATATCCGGCCGCCCACGGTGGAGGGCCGCCTGGAACTGGCCAAACAGTACGTGTCCCTGTTCCAGCTCCTGCACGCGCACTCCCTGGTGGCCGGTGACGTGTCCATGGCCAACCTGCTCTGGTCCACCGCGGGGACGAGCCGGGTGTTCATCCTGGACTGCGACGGCATCCGCTGCGCCGGTCAGCCTCCGGTCCTGCCACAGGCCCAGACACCGGACTGGGAGGATCCGCTGCTGCCCGCCACAGGCTCCGATCTGGAGACCGACCGCTACAAGCTGGCCCTCCTGGTCGGCCGCGTGCTGGCCCGAAACCCCACGATCCGCCCGGGCGACCCCCTGACACCGCTGCCCGAGCTGCCGCCGAAGGTGGTCGAAGCCGTCACCCAGCGCTTCGATCAGGCCGGAGCCGGGTATGGAAAGCGCCCGGACGCGTGGCAGTGGGGGATCGCGCTCGGGGGGCGGCGGCAGGTGCCGGTGAGCGTGCCACAGCCGGTTTCCGGGCCGGTACCACCGCTGTCTCCGCTCCAGAAACCGATGGGTCAGCGGAGGTGGACACCCGTTCCGGTGCAACCACCCGGGCAGCGGCGCCCCAACTGAGATCGGCGGTGCCAACGGCACGCACATCAACACCCTGCTGGCCGGGGTGCTCTCCATGAGATAACAAGATCTCTCGTTTCCCGTGCTTAGCCGGCGGAACTGGGTACCTCCCGGGCATCATTGTGGGGATGATCGGAGGACGCATGACCGACTGGCCTCGGGGCAGCTTCATGTCCAGGCTCGGGCCCCGGACCGCGGAAGGGCTCCTCGCGCTCGCGCCGCCGCGGTACCTGCCCGCCAACCGGGTCCTCATCTCCCAGGGGGACAAGGAGGAGCAGGTCATGCTCCTGGGCCCGCCTGGGCGCGGCAAGCGGGCTGACCCCGCCTGCGTCAAGGTCACGTCCGTCCTGCGCAACGGCACCGAGGCGATGTTCGGTATCCGGCGTTGGGGCGACTTGGTTGGGGAGCTCAGCATGTTCCGGGGGACCAGGCCCTCCGCCACGGTCACCTCGTGCGCCCCGCTCACTGTCCGGGTCTACCCGCACCAGGTCTTCGACTCCTTCCTTGAGGAGCACCCCGACGCCTGGCGGGCGATGGTCGCCGTGATGGGTGAGCGCCAGGAGCGCGCGGACCTCCAGCGGGCCGAGCTCGCGGGTTACGAGGTCGAGGCCCGGGTGGCCCGGATGCTGGTGGACATGGCCCAGCGTCACGGGGTACCCACCGAGGAGGGGGTCCACCTGGGGATCCGGCTCTCCCACACGGACCTGGGCAAACTCATCGGTGCCCGCACGGACGCCGTCGGCAACGCGATCCGCCGCTTCCGCTCCGAGGGCCTGCTGCTGTCCAGGTACCGGAGCGTGGTGATCGTGGACATGGAACGCCTGCACCGGGTCTACGAGGCCGCGTAGCCAACCCTGTTCGCACCCCCGGCGAACCGATAGTGATCCTTTTCGGGTCGAATTGCCGACTGGTCAGTGGTCCTCAGGTCCTGAAAGCGACAGAATCCCACTCGGGCTTCGTGCCCACCCTCTCCCCGCACGGCTCGCGCCTCCTCCTCCGGTGCCCTCTCCGGTGCGGGAAGAGCGGTAGGGCTGCCGGAATGGTGAGGACGGCACCGTTCCGGCAGCCACCCCCCGTCTCCACACCGCCCCGGTGGCCGTCCCACAGCCACCGGGGCTCCCCTTCTTCGCAGCCCCTCCTCCGTAGGTCGCCCCGCGCCCTGCCGGGCCGACCTCCTGGAATCGGAGCGCCCCTTCGGCGTACCCTGGCCCCCCGAGCCACCCAAGCGGAGAGCGGTCACCGTGGCAGCCACCCAGACCAGCCGGCGTCCCGCCACCCTCGAAGCGATCGAGCACGAGACCGAGGGCATCGGTTTCGGCATGTCCTGTGAGGAGGCGGTAGGGCAGCTCCTGAGGGCCCTCGCCGCGGCCAAGCCCGGCGGCCGGATTCTCGAACTGGGCACCGGGACCGGGGCGGGCACCGCCTGGCTGCTGGCCGGAATGGACGGGCAGGCCCGCCTGGACACCCTCGACAACGACCCCGAATGCCTGGGCGTGGCCCGGCGCCACCACACGCCCGACCCGCGGGTGACGATCTTCGAGGCCGACGGCGGCGAGTGGCTCAGCGCCCGCGCCACCGACGACGGTCCCGGCTACGACCTGGTCTTCGCCGACACCCGGCCGGGCAAGTTCACCCACCTGGACGAGGCGCTCTCCCTGGTGGACCGCGGAGGTTTCTACGTGGTGGACGACCTCGCCCGCCAGCCTTCGGGTGCCTCCGCCCCCGAGGACCACTGCCTGGCGGTGGAGGCCCTCATCGAGAACCTGGAGTCCCGCACCGGCTGGGAACGCCTACCGCTGCTCGGCTGGTCCTGCGGCGTTCTGGTCATGGTGCGTAAGTAATCGCCGGTCAACCCCTAGGGTCGGGAGAGCATACGACCGTGTGTGAACCGACGGGGGCACCGTGAACCTGCGTTTCCAGGAACTCGACTGGCGGCCAACGCCCATGGGCGTGATCAGTCTGCGGGTCCGATGGGACCCGATGGCCAAGGCCGAGGTCCACGAGATCAAACTCGACGACGACTTCCTCATGTCCAGCCTGTTCGTCCAAGGCGAGATCGACGTGGCCAGACTCGCCCTCACCGAACTCCACCGCAGTCCCGTCCCGGACGGCGGCTACGACGTGGTGGTCGGCGGGTTGGGGCTCGGCCACACCGCCCTGACCGTGCTCGACGACCCCGATGTGCGCTCGCTGGTGGTGGTCGAGGCGCTGCCCGAGGTCGTGGCCTGGCACGAGGCCGAACTCATCCCGGCGGGAAAGCGGCTCACCGCAGACCCCCGCTGTCGCCTGGCCCAGGGCGACTTCTTCGCGCTCGCCGCAGGGGAGGATCTGGACCAGCAGAACCCGGGCCGCCGTTTCCACGCTGTGGTCGTGGACATCGACCACTCACCCCGCCACCTGCTCAACCCCGCGCACGCGCCCTTCTACGAGCCCGACGGGGTCCGCCGTCTCCTCGGGCACCTGCACCCCGGCGGGGTCTTCGCCCTGTGGTCCAACGACCCGCCGGACGAGGAGTACACGGAGGTGCTGCGCCAGTGCTTCACGGACGTGCGCGCCGAGGTGGTCAGCTTCCCCAACCCCTACCAGGAGCATCCGGCCACCAACACCGTCTACCTGGCCACGGCACCCGTACCGGGCTGAGAACCACGACTTCGGGGGACCAGGATGTTCCAGAGGCTGCGTGACGGGCTCAGGCGTGCTCGCCAGCGGCGGGGGTTCGAGCGCGAGACCGTCGTCCTCATCCTCAAGTGCACGGTGGCCGCGACCCTGGCCTGGGTGGTGGGCACCCTGCTCGGCGCTTCTTCACAGGTCGGCTTCGCGCCCTTCACCGCGCTCCTCGTGGTCCGGCCGAGCGTGTACGGGTCGGTGCTCCAGTCCGGCCGTTACGTCGCGGCGGTCTTCGCGGGTGCGCTGCTGGCCGGGCTGGTCGGGCTCACGACCGGTGCCCAGCTGTGGACGTTCGCCCTGCTGCTCCTGGTCGCGCTGGCCGCCGGGCAGGCGCGCTTCTTCGGCGCGCAGGGCACCCAGCTCCCCGTGGTCGCGGCCTTCGCTCTCGCGGGAGGCACGGCGGAGAACCCCGAAGACCTCGGCTACCTCCTGCTGATGGTCTGCGTGGGTGCGGCCTGCGCGCTGGCCACCAACACGGTGTTCGCGCCGGCGATCCGGTTCCGGGACGCGGAGAACGCGGTCCTGGACCTCGCCGACAGCCTGCGTTCACTGACCGGCGAGATGGCCGATGGCCTGCGTGAAGGGCGGGAGGGCCTGGACCTGGACCACTGGGGGAGGGCCAGCGAGGGGTTCGACGGTTCCGTCCGCAACGCCCAGGAGGCGGTCCGGCGCCAGGAGGACCGGACTCGGCTCAACCCGCGGCGCCTCGTGCCCGGCAAGCATCTCGACCCCGGAGCCCTGGACACCTACCGGGACTGGATCGCCGCCCTGAGCCGGGCTTCCCGGCACATGCAGTCCATCGTCCGGACCCTGCGCACCACCACGAGCCGGGGCTCGCGCTATTCCGGGCCGGACGACGCCTTCCTGCGTGAGTTCGCCCCGCTGGTCGAGCGCGCCTCGGAGATCTTCGGGGCCGTGCACGACCATGAGGAGCCCGAACGCGGCTCCGCCTCGGAGGAGTTGTGCGGGCGGGTCCAGGACGCGCTGCGCATGGTGGACGAGGAGCGAACCAGGATGCGTGAGCGCTGGGACGACGAGAACTGGCCGGTCTACAGCGGCCTGCTCACCGACGTCGAGCGGCTCTTCGAGGAGATCGACCAGGGCTACGAGAACAGCACGCGCGCGGATCGCGATTGAGCGGGCGAAGTTGAGGGCGACCCGCGGATGACGGGGGTACGCGCGTACCGAGTGGGCAGGGTTCGGGCATGGAACGGACACCGGCACACACTCGGACGCACACATACACCACCAGAACCCTCGCCCTCCTGGGTGCCGCGCTTCTCGCGAGTGCCTGTTCGACCCCCGAGGCCAACGGCGTGGGATCGGGGGAGAACACCGAACCCGGCGGTGGTTCGGCCGGGGCCGGAGCCCTCGACCTGGGCCAGCCCGAGGACCTGGCCACCGGCTTCGACGTGCCGTGGGGGATCGATTTCCTCCCCGACGGTTCCGCGCTGGTGGCCCAACGGGACTCCGCGGTGGTCGCCCGCGTGGCTCCGGACGGGCAGACCTCGGAGGCGGGCACAATCGAGGGGGTAGCGCACGGCGGCGAGGGCGGTCTCCTCGGCCTGGCCGTGGACCCGGAGTTCCCGGAGGAGCCCTACGTGTACGTCTACTACACGACCGACTCCGACAACCGGGTTAGCCGGGTGGAGTACGACGACGAAGCCGACTCCCTGGGTGACCCGGAGGTGATCCTGGACGGCATCCCGGCGGCCAACACCCACAACGGCGGGCGGATCGAGTTCGGCCCGGACGGATACCTGTACGCGGCCACGGGGGACGCCCAGATTCCGGACAGCTCCCAGGACACCGACTCCCTGGCCGGGAAGATCCTGCGGATGACCACCACCGGCGACCCGGCGCCGGACAACCCCTTCGACAACTACGCCTACAGCTACGGCCACCGCAACGTGCAGGGTCTGGCCTGGGACGAGGCGGAGAACCTGTACGCGACCGAGTTCGGCCAGGACCTCCTGGACGAGGTCAACCTGATCGAGCCGGGCAACAACTACGGCTGGCCCGAGGTGGAGGGCCCGGGCGGCGGTGACGAGTACACGGACCCGCTGATCACCTGGGAGCCCGCCGAGGCCTCGCCGAGCGGTGCGGCCATCGCCGGTGACTCGCTGTACGTGGCCTCACTGCGCGGCGCGCGGCTGTGGGAGATTCCGTTGAACGGCGACGGCACGGTGGGTGAGCCCGAGGCCCACTTCGTCGACGAGCTCGGACGCCTGCGCACGGTGGTCACCGCCCCGGACGGTGACGCCCTGTGGCTGAGCACGAGCAACCTCGACGCCTGGGGTTCTCCGGCCGATGACGACGACCGCGTCATGAGCGTCCCGCTGGAGTGAGCCGTGGGGACGGTCCACTGGAGTCACCCTGGAGCTGTGCTCGCCGGAATGGTCCGCGCCGGAGTTCGATTCAGCCGAGCAGCCCGCGGGGGATGACCCCCTCGGTGAGGACGCGGCGGATCTCGTCGTCCTCACCGAGGTGCCCCGGGTGCTCGGAGGCGGCCCGCAGCTGACCGCGGACCGCCGCCACGACCTCGTCGCTGAGCAGGGCCCCGGCCAGCGGGGCGGGCTCGACCGCCTCGCGCCAGCGGCGCAGCGCGTCCAGGCGGCCGTGCTCCACGGACTCGCGGGTCAGGTGGAACAGGCCGTCCACGTTGCGCTCGTAGGACTCCTCGTCCAGCAGGTCCACGTCGACGACCGTCACCGGCTGGGGCGCGCCGCCGCCGGGGTCGGGGCGCAGGTGGTAGACCCGCCAGACCCGTCCGTTGGTGAGGAAGATCCAGTCCGCGCCCTCGTCGACGGCCAACCGCCGGGCCATCTGGATATTGCGCAGGTCCAGGTCCTGACCGATCCGGCGCACCTCGATCGGGGCGAAGAGCTCGCCCTCCAGGACGATCGCGTAGTCGATCGAGTCCCCGCTGGTGCGGTACTCCGTGGTCAGGTCCTGGAACTTGCTGAAGTTCAGGCCGACGCTGAAGAAGTCAGCGACCAGCATGCGGGTGTCACCGTCGTTGGCGTCGCGTTCGGCGAGATCGGCCAGCGGGCCGGAGAACCGGTCGATCGCGGAGGCCACCCGGCCTCTGACCGAGGTCTCCCAGGTCACCGTGGTCGTGAACTGGCCTGTCCGGGCCATGACCTGGGTCTCTTCAGCGTCCATGCCGTCCGTTTCCGTGTCTGGGGCAGCCCCGTCGCACGGCTTTCTCCGGGACCGGGGAACACGCGGACGAGGGGGAGAATCCGCCTCAGATGCTACCGCTCCGACGCGCGAACCCCACCGCCGAGGGCGGTTCTGGGGCAGGGACGGGAGCGCCTGTTCGGCGGATCGGGCCGCGGCCAGGAGCAGGGCGTCCTCGTGGTGCCGCGCGACCAGGTGCAGTCCGACGGGCAGACCGTCCGGGGTGAGCCCGGCGGGAAGGCTCAGGGCTGGGTGGCCGGTGAGGTTGAACAGCCAGGTGAAGCCCACGCTCATCACCTCGCCCGGCCCGGAGTGCGGGTGGGGCGGGTTGGGGGTCGCGGGTGTGGCGAGCAGGTCCGCGGCGGCGAAGAGCTCCGCCAGCGCGGAGAGGTTGTCCACACCGACGTCGGTGTGGCTGCCGGGTGAGTTCTGTTCCCTTCGGGAGAGCCAGGACTCCGCGGGGTCGGTGAGCGCGAGTCGGGGCTCCGACAGCGTCACGTCGCACGTCCGTGCCCAGCGCCGCAGCGCCCGTTCCGCGACCGCCACCACCTCCGGGTCCGGCCGGTTGAACCCCAGAGTGGAGGACCATGCGACGCGCACGTGTGCGGGCGCCGCCGCAGACGCGCCGCCGAGGACGGTACTCCGGTACAGCTCGAGGTCGGACACCGTGCGCGCGATCGGCCCGCCCACCGTCAGACCGGCGCGGTCGCGGGCCGGGAGCAGGCCCGTGGTCGGCTTGTAGCCGAGGACCCCGCACCAGGCCGCGGGGATGCGGGTGGACCCGGCACCGTCGCTCGCGGTCGCCAACGGCACCACCCCGGTGGCCACGGCGACGGCGGAACCGGCCGAGGAACCGCCCGGAACCCGGTCCGCCCGCCAGGGGTTGAGCGTGGGGCCCTCCTCCGTATGTCCCCAGGTCTTCCAGCGCGTCCCCGGCCCCGGCACCGACGTGGCGCCGATGGGCACCGCACCGGCGGCGATCAAGCGTTGGGCCTGGTGCGATGCGATCCCCTCCGTGGCCTTCACCGCGAGAGGAACCCCGGCCAGCGGCAGGCGGGCCCCGTCGGCGAGCCGGGCGTCCACCTCCGCCGCGCGGTCCAGTGCCGACCCCGGCCAGAGCTCGACGAAGGCGCGCAGATGCCTGATCCGGTGGGCGTCGGTGAGCGCAGCACGGACGGTCTCCACCGCGCTCGTCACGGCCCGCGTCACCCGATCGGCTGTCTCACCCGCGGTCCGCGGTGGTGTGTTCCCCACCCGGCCGAGGCTAGATCACGCTTGTTCGAGGTCCTCGCGGCGGCCTCGGGGTTCCAGGGAGCGCACGTCGAAGGCGGTGTCGCAGGAGTCGCGGACGGCGGGGTCGTGGGTGGCGATCACCACCGCGCAGCCCTGGCCGCTCAGCTGGCGCAACGTATCCACCACCATGGCACCGTTGTCGCTGTCCAGGGCACCGGTGGGTTCGTCGGCCAGCACCAGCGACGGCCGTTTGACGATGAGCCGGGCCAGGGCCACACGCTGCTGTTCGCCGCCGGACAGGTGGTGGACCCTCTCCCGCTCCCGACCGGCCAGGCCGACACGGGCGAGGGCCTCGGCGTGGCCGGGGCGGGCGCCGCGCCGACGGGCCACGTCGAGGTTGGCCCGGACCGTGGCGTTCTCGATCAGGGCGTAGTCCTGGAAGAGGTAGCCCAGGTGGTCGCGGCGGAAGCGGCGACGGTGCCCCGGACCCAGGCGGGTGAGGTCCGTGCTCTGAAACAGGATCTGCCCGGAGGTGGGCCGGTCCAGCAGACCCATGCAGTTGAGCAGGGTGGTCTTGCCCGATCCGCTGGTGCCGACCAGCGCGAGCATTCGGCCGGGTTCGACGGTCAGGTCGAGGTCCCGCCACAGGACGCGGGGGCCGAAGGACTTGGTGGTTTTCCTCAGGGTGATCACGGTGCTCCTTGGTGCTTCTCTGCTCCGGCGCGGGTCAGGCCTGGCTGGCGCCCTCACGGATCACGCGTCGGTGGAAGTACGCGAGCGCGCCCAGGGTGAGGGTGAGCGAGGCCAGGGCGATCCCCGCCGCGTGGACGGGTTCGGTCCCGGTGGTGGTCCAGGCGGTCCAGCCCACGAACGCCGCCGCGATGGCCGCCTCGGTGGTCAGTAGCCGCCGGTGTGTGGCCGGGAAGCCCCAGCCGCTGAGGTGGCGGGCGAAGATCTCCTGTGCCCGGGTGCGCACGTGCACCACGCACGCGGCGACGGCGGTCAGCAGGAGCACGGTGCCCGCGCCGAACAGGTTGAACAGTTCGGCGCGCAGCGCGTGCACGGTGCGGGCGTGGGCCGTGCGCGCACTGGTGCTGAGGGGCTCGACCATGGAGATGTAGCGGGACGCCTCCGGGCTGCGGGTCCGGAACGCCTCCACCACACCCGGATCGGGGAAGACCGTCTGCCGCCCGGACAGGTGGTTCACGTAGCCGCTGTCGGACAGGACCGCCCCGTTGGGCAGGGCGATCACCACGGGTTCGTACAGCAGGGGCAGGGCCGCGCCGAGGCGTTCCTCGGCGCCGTAGGTGAACAGGCTCTGGCCGTCGGCCGCGGGTCGGACCGCCACCTCGGGGACGCTCCCGGGGGCGCTGTTGGCGCCGAGCCACCCGGTCACCCCTTCAGAGAAAGGTTCGGCGTGCTCTGCGGCCGAGGCGGGCAGGAGGACGCGTACGGCCCGGTCCGGCCCGTACCGTTCCCCGGCGGGGGAGAGGAGTTCCTCCTCGGCCAGGTAGGTGTCGTTGACCAGAAGGATGGGGTTTTCCGGGACGGGCACGTCCGGTTCGGCGGGTGCGGCCGGAAGGAGTTCGGCGGGGTGCAGCTGGGCAGCCAGCACCAGGTCGCCGTCGGTGTCGGCCTGCCGCAGCCACGGGCCGAGTTCGTCGTCCACCGCCCCCTCGTCCGCCCAGCCGTAGTGGGCGCTCAGCGCGGGGCGCGAGGTCTGGCCGTACCGTTCGAAGACCTGGAGGCCGACGCGCTGGTCCCGGACGTCCTGGGCGGTGGCCACGACACTGCCCAGGAGCGTGAGTGTCAGGAACAGCACCGGGACGCGGACCAGGTGGACGGCGACGGTGGTGCCGCGCACGGGCAGGCGCCCTTTGAGCGCGGGCAGGATTTGGGTGGTGTGCACCAGGGCGAGGCACAGCACGTGTGTGACCAGGCACGCGACGGCGAGTAGGGCGAGGAACAGCAGGGCCAGACCGGTGTAGAGGCCGAGCTGGTTCCAGCCGTTGTAACCGCCGAGGAGGACCAGCACGGCGACGGCCGAGACGGGCAGCACCACCGCCCACAGGCGCAGGACTCCGGCCAGTTCCCCCGCGAGGATGCCCGGGTAGGAACGGCCGTGCAGACGCCGGACGGCGTGGTCGCGTGCGGAGAGCAGGACGCCCGCGCCGGTGGCGGTGACAGTGGTGAACAGGGCGACGGCCACGAGGTGGAGCAGGTGGCCGCCGGTGAGGAAGTGCCACAGTTGGGTGGTCTGGCTGCCGGGGGCCTCGAACAGGCCGTGCTCGGCGAGAGCGATGCGTAGGGCCTGCTCGGCCTCGGGGCTGCCGAACACCAGGTAGTACCCGTTGGGGCCGACGTCGCCGAACTCCGGCATCGGATGGGTCTGGACGGTGAAGGCACGGCCGAAGGAGGGGTAACCCTCGTCCAGCCAGCGGGCGTATCGGGAGTCGGGATCGGAGACCGCCAGGTACAGGTGGGCCAGCGACGAGGGGTCGTTGACGTCGAGGACGCTGTAGCCGATGGCGGCGCGGTGGGTGTCGGCGACCTCCTGTACGGCACGCGCGACCTCGTCGGTGTCGTGGGTGCCGTCGTTCTCGGTGATCCAGACCAGGGCGGAGTCCTCGAGCACGTGGACGGTCTGTTCTGCGGTGGCGGCGAGGAGGAAGGCGAGCAGCGCGGCGAACGCGGCACACGCGGTGTAGGCGAAGCGGAGGGTGCGGTTCGGCACCTGGTGCGGTCCTGTCAGGGAGGGGTGGACCCGGGGCCGGGAGCGGGCGGGCCGACGGGTCCACCGGACGGACGCCGATCAGCAGCTGTTACGCCAGTACTGCTGGTTGTTGGCCCTGGCTCGCGAGGCCTCGGCCCTGGCCCAGATCCCGGCGGGGGCGCTGACCCGCTCGGTGTGGGTGCCCACGGCGGTGGCTCCGTGGCATGTGTTCGGATGGTGGTAGTTCGAGCGGACGAAACCCTGCCCCGGGACGCCGGTGAGGCTGCGCTCCCACACCCCGCCGCCGACATGGGAGGTCTGGGCGAGGGCGGGCGCGGCAGTCCCGAGGATGACCGCGGCCGCGATGACGACGGTCGTGATCGCGGTCGTGATCGCGGTTATGACGGCGGTCATGACGGTGGTCGTGGCTGTCGTGGAGGTGCGCTGGAGGGGGTCGAGGGTCTTCACGGGGGCTCCCGGATCTAGCAGCGGTTACGCCAGTAGCTCTGGTTGTTCGCGTTGGCGCGCGGCGCGGCGGCTTTCGCCCACTGCCCGGCGTCCCTGTTCACCCGGACGGTGCGCGTACCCACCGCGGTGGCGCCGTGGCAGGCGGAGCCGTGGCGGTAGTGGGAGAAGACCTCGCCCACCCCGGGGGCTCCGGTGACACCCCGGAACCATTCACCTCCGCCGACGAAGGAATGCCCGGCTGAGGCGGTTCCCACTGCCGCGAAGGTGAGAACGGCGGTTGCGATTCCGGCGACCGAAATACGCTTGAGGGTTTTCACGGTGATTCCTTTCCCGAATGCGCTAGCAGCCGCTGCGGTAGTAGGTCTGGTTGTTGGTCCAGGCCTTGGGCGCACTGGCGTAGGAGGTGAGTCCGGGCGCGGTGTTCCTGGAGCGGTCGGTGTAGGCGCCCACCGCGGTCGACCCGTGGCAGTTGCGCGCGTGGTAGTAGTTCGAGTAGACGCTGCTGGAAGTGGTGCCGTGATACCAGGTGCCGCCCCCGACCTGGGTGCCGGCGAGCGCCGTCCCGACGGCCCCCGCGGTGAGGCCCGCGGCGAGAAGCGCGGTGGCGACGCAGCGTTTGGCTACTTCGTTCATACGAGATCCCTTGCCCGAATCTTCTCCGTGAACAGATTTCAGAGGGGAAACGCGAGCCGCGTCACCCCTCTGAAAGCCAGTACTACATCGCTTTTCTGTCGCCCATCTCGGCTGTGGCCGCATCCGGACACGATCCGGAAAGGCGCATCATTATGAGTTATGGATCAGTGGAATGTGCTTATTAGTCATTATTTATCGGGGCGTTCAGGCCCGGCCGTAGACACTGACGTGCATGGGGCTCCGCTCGGTGAACGGCTCACCGTTCCACCCGCCCCACCGGTCGACGAGCCGCAGCCCGGCCAGCCGTGCCATGAGGTCCATCTCCGAGGGCCAGATCAGGCGGCAGGAGATCGGGGCGAGCCTGATGCCTTCGGCGCCGATCCGCACGTGGTTCTCGTCGAGCAGCTGTGTGACCTGGTCGTACTGGTTCACGTCGAGGGTCACCGAGCCCGGGGTGATGCGCTCGACGTTGACGAACTGGTCACCCTTGATCCACTGCCAGGGCGGTGCCGCCTCGACCACGAACACCCCGCCCTCGTCCAGATGGCGGGCGGCGTTGCGGAAGCACTCCACCTGGCCGTCCTGGCCGAGGATGTTGTAGACGGTGTTGTAGACCAGGTAAACGAGCGGATAGGTCCGACCGGTGGTCTCGGTCGCCATGTCACCGACGATCACCTCCAGGTCCGCGCCCTCCGGTTTCTCGCGCAGCCCGGACACCATGTCCGGTGAGAGCTCGATGCCGTCGACCCGCACACCGTGCCGCCCGAGCGGAAGCGCGATCCGTCCGGTCCCGATCGCGAACTCCAACGCCGATCCGTCAGCGCCCGCGTACTCGGCCAGGAAGGCGGCCGTGGCCTCCTCGTCACCGCGCTGGTGCTTGTCGTACTGCTCGGCCAAGTCCGGCCCGTAACTCTTCAGGGGGTGGTAGTCGTCCATGGTCCGCCAGTCTCCAGCAGACCTTCCAGGGTGGCAATCGGTTTTCCGGTACGGCCAGCTCGGAGCGGTTCGCCCGCATCGACACACGTCAGAAGCGCACTCACCCTTTCGGGCGGCTTTGGGTGATGATGGAGGTTCGGCTGTGACCAGGGGGTGCTGGCAGTGGTGCTGCGGAGCATGGTGATCTCGGGTGCGGTCGGTGCCGGCCTGTTTCTCGTCTTGATCACCCTGGCCATCGACCCACAGCTACGGCAGGACGTCATGTACGGCGGGGGTTATCGGCTCCTCGTCTCCTGGGGCCCGGCGGTGGCCGCGGGGGTCCTCGCCGGCCTCCTGGCCGTGTACTTCGGTCGGCGGCGCGAACTCGACACCAGGGTCAGGCAGGCCCTCACGACACAACCCGTCCACCGCCAGCTGATCTGGCTGGGCTGCTGTCTCGTCGCCTGCGTCGTGGCCATAGCAGGCCTTTACTGGGTACTCAGCGCCCTTGGCCCGGGAGCGGACGCGAGCACGACCGCCCCGATCTCCTTGGTCCCGCGGGTGCTTTTCTTCCTTGCCCTCCCGGCGATCGCGATCGACCGTCTGATCACCATCCTCCGAGCCGAGGGCACCGGTCTGTCCGAGATCGCCATGAAGGTGACCGAACCCTGGCGCTGGCTCGGCCTCACCCCGGTCCTGCTGGCGATCATGCTCGTGTCCTTCCTGCTCGCCCCGTTCCGGGTCGGCTGGCCGCCGTTGGTGCTCATGGTCGGGGTACTCGCGGTCTTCCTGGTGGCGGCGCTCTGCGAGGAGGCCTTCTTCCGGGTCATGGTTCAGACCCGCCTGGAACTGCTCTGGGGCAGGTGGGCGGGGATCATCACCACGTCCCTGTTGTTCGCCCTGTTCTACGCGCTCATCCAGCCCTACCTGGTCCTCATCCCCCTACCCGGCGACACTTTCGTCCACCATCTCGGGATGGCCCTGCTTACCTACACCCCCATCGGCCTGCTGTGCGGCTACCTCTGGGCCTGCTACCGCAACATCTGGCTGAACACCCTCCTGAGAACGGGACTGTTCTTCCTCGCCTACCCGCCCCCCGGTCAGTAACAGCAGTCAGACGATCGGACAGGGACGGCCCTTCCCCGGAATCGTCGCGGGAAGGGCCGGTCGCATGAGGTGGCGCTCGGTGTCCGGGTTTTCATCGTCCGCTGTTGCGCAGGCTTCGGAACACGCCGAAACAGTTCGGGGCGGCAGAGGGCACACCGCTCTTCAGAGGTCGACTGAGGCAGCCCTCGCGCACCCGCAGAACAGTTGAGTGCGCAAGGCCTCGCCTACCCGCACGGCGCTGCTCGTGCGGGCTCAGGCCCTTGCCCCGGGATCAGCGGGCGGGTTTCATCTCATGTCTGGGGCGGGCCGGCGGCACGCAGCTCCTCGTTGATGCGCTGGGCCTCCTCGAGCTGATCCTCGAGGATGATGATGCGGCATGCGGACTCGATCGGTGTGCCTTCGTCCACAAGCTCGCGGGCGCGTGCGGCGATCCTGAGCTGGTAGCGGGAGTAGCGGCGGTGACCGCCCTCCGAACGCAGGGGCTTGATGAGTTTGGCCTCTCCCAGTGCGCGCAGGAAGGCCGGCGTAGTGCCGATCATCTCCGCTGCGGCGCCCACGGTGTAGGCGGGGTAGTCGTCATCGTCGAACCGATTGCCGGTTTCGGGACGGGGCAAGTGCGTGTCCTTCTTCTCCTGAACGCACGTCGAGGGCCCCAGCGCCGTACGGCGCTGGGGCCCGAGAGTTCAATACCACCTACCGGCAGCTGCCGGTCTTCCGCTTCCCGAAGTTGAGCTAGAACGGGATCGCGGGGATCGCGGTTGTGTGACCGTGGACCACCTTCTTCCGAACCGGGGCCTGCGGTACCCGAGCGGAACTTCTCCTCGCTCAGGCGATCCTGATGGCATTTACTCCTCTCGCTTCTCACTTCGTGCACTGCTTTCGACTACGGTCCTACCGGCCCCCGACGCTGAACAACCGTGCGCCGGTCGAGCCCTACCGCGTCCTTCTTCCTGCTGTGGTCTTCCCTGTGCGAGCGGAAGGCCGGTACTGCGTTACTGCGGGTGCTGCTGAACTTCTGTACTGCGGTCCTGCCGGCTCTCGGCGCCGTACAGCGATGCGCGCCGGGTGAGCCTTCCTGCGTGGTGTTCCCTGTGCGAGCGGAACACCGGTACTGCTGTCCTGCCGGCTCCCGGTGTCTTGAAGCACGTGCACACCGTCGAGCCGTCCTGCTCTACTTCCTGCTGTGGTCTTCCCTGTGCGAGCGGAAGGCCGGTACTGCGTTACTGCGGGTACTGCTGAACTTCTGTACTGCGGTCCTACCGGCTCCCGGCGCCGTACAGCAAAGCGCGCCGGGCGAGCCGTCCTGCTCCCCACCGGCGTATCCGGTGGCCTAGCCGTGTATCTCGGTGGCTACGACAGAAAATGTAGCAGCACGAAATAGCCATGTCTACTGTGGCCGCTACAAGTTTCCGATAGTCGCTGAGGATGGTTCTTCCGAGGGCGGGCCCACCCCGCCGCTCTGCGCCCCCTGCGTGCCCGTCCCCGCCGTGCCACCCGGAACCGGCGGCCCCGGCAGCGCCGCCCGGGAACACCGGAACCACCCTGATCCCGCCGACCCGAGCAGGTCGGACAGTCGGTTCAGCGTCGAACCTCCGTTTTACGCCCGGTAGGAGGGCAACGTCCGGGCACTGCCTCAACAGACGTACCGGGGAGGGGACAGGAGCCATCGCGGGAGGCTGGCGCACTCCTTCACCGAGAAACCGGCCGGGGCCTGGACGGGACGCCGTGCGCCTTCGCCCAGACCCCGGCCGGGGTTTCGGGATGGTCCCCGCCGCTACGGGTCAGCCGCAGACGGCTCCGTTGAGGGTGAACCTCTCCGGTACGGCGTTGGCGGCCCCGGCGGGAAGCGTGCCGATGAAGCCGAAGGTCGCCTCGCCGTCGGGTGCGATGGCCGCGTTCCACTCGGCGTCGCCCGCGGTCACCGCGTGTCCGGACTGGGTGAGCACGCCGCTCCAGTGGCGGTCCAGGCTCTGCGCCCCGGGGAAGGACCACGCCACCTCCCAGCCCTCGACCCGCACGTCCCCGGTGTTGCGTACGGTGACCTGGGTGTTGAAGCGCCCGGTCCACTCACCGTGCACCACATAGTCGACCTCGCAGGAGGCCGTAGCCGGGGAGGAGGCGTCACCCTGGTCCGTCACGAACGCGGACACCCAGGCCAGCGTGGAGTTCCAGTTGATGGTCAGCTCGTTGGTCGCCCACGAGTCGATGTGGTCGATATAGCAGAACTGGGGGGCGCATCCCTCGAGGTTGGCCTGTGCCACGGGGTCCCAGGTTCCGGTGTCGGAATTGGGTCCGCCGGACAACGTGCCCGCGGGCGGGTTGGGCAGGGCCGGGTCGAGCTGGTTGGCGTACCAGCGGCTGTGCTGGTTGACCGCGTCGTTGGTGCCGTATCCGGTCACGTAGGACTGGTTCAGGGCGTTGCGGCCGAGGATGTAGTCCATGCCCTCCAGCACCGCGTCGCGGAAGCGCGGCTCACCGGTGAGGTCGTAGGCCGTGGCGACCACCACCAGGTTGTTGAGCACGAGGTTGTTGGAGCCCCAGGCGAAGACACCGTCGTCCGGAGCGTAGGCCAGACCGTAGGGGTGCTCCTCGACATTGGCCAGGTACTGCTCGGCCCCTTCGACGACCGAGGCGCGAACCTCGTCGCGGTCGGGGAGGCCGTTGGGAAGGGCAGCCAACTGGAGGCGGCCCAGCGGGGCGGTCCAGCGCCAGTCGAACCCGGAAGCGGTGAAGACGTCCTCTGTGTGCATCGGCGAGGAGGTCACCGCCTCCTCGTAGGTTCCGGCCCCGGTGGCCAGGTACAGCTCCGCAGCGGCCCAGTAGAACTCGTCGACCAGGGTGTCGTCGTCATAGGGGCCGCCGCCCTCGCCTCCCGCGGCCGCGTACCGCTCGGGATTGGCTACGGCGGCCTCCCAGGCGGTCTCCGCGGCCGTCAGGCACTCGGCCGCGAACTCGGTGTCGTAAGGGGCGAACACCCGGGAACACTGGGCTGCGGTCGCGGCCAGGTTCAGCGTGGCAGCCGTCGATGGCGGGTGCAGGTACCGGGGCTGGGGGTCGGCTGCGGGCATCAGGGGCAGGCCGGTCCAGCGCTCGTCGTGAACCTTGTGGTGCGCCATACCCGCGAGCTCCTCACCCTCGGGAACCTGCATGGACAGGAGGAACTCCATCTGCCAGCGGGCCTCGTCCAGAACGTCCGGGACGCCGTTGTCGCGCTCCGGGATCGCCAGGGAGGAGTCCGACACCCGGTCGGGGTTCCCGGTGGGCGCGGTGTGAGCGCGCTCGTAGACACTCATCATCTGGTGCACCGAAATGCCGCCGTTGACCACGTATTTGCCGTGGTCGCCCGCGTCGTACCAGCCGCCGGACACGTCCAGGGCGTAGTCGCACGGCTCGGAGTGGTGACAGGTGACCTCGGTGTCGCCCTGATTGGGCGCGACCCCCACGTGCCCGGCCTCGCGACCGTAACCGGGGGCGATCTCGTCGAGGATCTCGATGCCGCTGCGCTGGGTGTAGTAGAACTCCAGGGCGTCGGTGGCCAGCTCCGCGTAGGGGGCGGCACTGATCGCGAAGGGGTGACTGGTCTCCCCGTCCGCGGTCAGCGTGTAGCCCTGTCCCGCCTGGGTGACGCCGCCGAAGTCCACGGTGTGCACGTTCTGGCCGGACGAGGCGTCCAGGCCGTAGGGGACGGTGTCGCCTTCGGCCACGACCGCGCCGTCGGTGTCGGTCAGCTCCCAGGGCAGGGACTCCTCAGAGTCGGTGACCACGGTGGCGTTCTTGGGGCCGTGGGGGAGGTAAGCCACCTGGTTGACCCGTACCCGGGGCCCGGTGTCGGGCTGGTAGACCGGGGGCTCCGCCCCGCCGAGCAGCGACACGTCGTCCAGACAGAAGACCCAGTCCTCGACGGCGCCGCCGATCTGGAAAGCGACCTGGGCGTCGTCCATGTCGGCCGAGGAGGTGAAGACGTACTCGTGGGAGGAGGTCTCCGTGGTGAGCACCGGCCGTTCGTCCAGCTGGGTCCGCCAGGGATCGACGGGTTCCTGGATCAGGGCGCGGACGGGGCGTCCGGCACCGGAGGCGCTGAAGGAGAAGGCGTAGGACTCCCCGGACACCAGGGGAATGTCGTTCTGCCCGATGATCTGGTCCCAGGGGTCGCCGGTACCTCCGGGGACGTCCACGCACAGGACGCCCTCGTCATTGACGACCAGGTCCAGTCCCGCGCTGGCCCACCAGCCGGTCGTTCCGTCGGAGAAGTCGCCGTTGGTGATCTGCTCGACGGGTTCGTCGTCGGCCTGTGCCGGGGGTGCCGCGAGGAGACTCGCACCTAGAGCGGCTGCTGCGCCGAGCGCCGTCATCCTTGTTCTACGTGCCGGGTTCACGGGGGTCCTTCCGCTTGGGGGCTAGCGGTCGGAAGCGCTGGGAGCGCTCCCAAAAGTATCACCATTGTTGTGTCCTGGGTCACCTCTGTCAACGGGTGCAATCGGAGATTGCATCAAGAGAGGGCCGCGTTCTGCCCCGGGCCGGGAGCGGCCGAACCCGACCAGGGGAACAAGCCCCGGGTGATGATCTCAGCGGGTTCGGTTGCGGATGCCGCGGAGCCTGTGTTCCCCCGGACGGCGGGAGCGCCCGGAGGTTGCTCGTGGGGTGCTCGCTCAGTTCCAGGAGGTGTTCGAGCTGGGTGCGCATCACCTTGTTGCCTCAGATCTGGCAGGTGAGGCTGGGCCCGTCGATCATCCACCACATCTGCAAACCAGACGTACGACGGGAGCCGGGTGCGTCATCCGTGGCCCCGTGCACCCGCTGGTGCACCCCAACGCGAAGACGACCCCTGGCGTGCGAAGGATCTTCGCAGGCCAGGGGCCGTCTTTCGTATGGAGCGGATGACGGGAATCGAACCGCCCACCGACATCGCGTTGACCTGCCCAAACACGAGAACCCGCAGGCAATGGCGCTGCTCATCACCCCGTTGCCCCCGGTTCCCCCACGTTGCCCTGGCCCCCGTACACCCTCTGGGTGCGCGACCTTCGCTGTTCTGGTGCACCCTCGCGGGGGTACCGGGGGTTGAATCACGCCATCTGGGTACCGCATGGAGTGGGAGGCGTGCGACAGAAGCTCCACGCGTCTCATCGGTTTGGAGGGTCAAGAATGCTTTTCACGGCCGACCTCGCATTCCTCCGACCTGCGAGGATGCGATCCGAATCCCGTAATTCCCTTTGGGTTCCCAATGTTTTCCGACCTGTGTGGCACGCTAGTGCTCACCTGTCCCATTTTTGAGCTGTACTAATCGGTGCGTGATCTGAATTTTGGTGTATCCTTCAATGGCTTCACAATCCTGCCCCGCGTCTGCATGAAGTTCTCTCTGCCGTTTAGTCAATGAAAGATGGTTGGCTTCTGCTGATTAAAGGAATGTCAAGCTTAGATTAATGTCAATTTTAATAAAGACGGGAAGTGGATTTGATGATCATTCGGAACGTGGCGTATCTCTCGGGGCGGAAGGTGGAAAAAGAATTCACTCAGGTTTTGGGGGAGTTCTCCCTGTCGAAAGTTGATGCGAAACTGAATATGGCTGTGGTGGATTCTGGTATTGAGTTTGGCAAGGAAGGGGAGCGTGGTCAAGCTCTGCATGTAAAGTTAGAAAGGCTCATTAATCACCTGGGCATGCTCGCATTCGATTTCGAAGATTCTGATGTAAAACTGGGTTCCTGGGTTAGATTTGACTTGACTTTCGATTACGCTACGGGCCACCGTGACAGTAGTCCGGGTGCTCCGAATGACTTGATTTTCTTTGCGAGCTCCGGAGTCTCTTCTGGTGGCCATCCTGTGAAGCTGCTACTTTGTGGCAGTTCGCGTCACGCGCGGTTGCTTCGAAGTGAGCCTTTGGGGCACAAGGATGAGCATGACCGTGGTCGCGTTGGTTCTAATACTGATTGGATCGACGATGTTGTTATGCAGATTGAGGAGGATGAATCAGGGAATCGCCCTATCGCTCCAAAAATCCACTCTCGAATGACGGAGCCTGAACAAAGGAGGGGGCACTATAGCTGGGTCGCTCAACAAGTTCACAGGATTACGGTTCAGGATCATCCTCCTGCGCAGACAGCTGACCTGAAGGGCCTCGCGCAAGTGCTCTGGATCGCTCCTAATGACCATATTGGGCCGCTTGTTCTAGCGACGCCGCTATATTTGGAATATTCTCATAAGAAGAGGGGTTTTCTCGAGCGGATGCGTCGTCGGTTTCGGGGTGTCTAAATGCTCAATTTGCGGACTTGGGTTCCATCCCGATGGCTTTTTTGGTGAGCTGTTAAGGGTGTGGGGGTCATGGATTTATTTACATCGGAAAGAGTAACCTGCGGAATTGGAGCGCAGGATGCCCATCGCTAGCGGTCGGTCTGAGTGATGTCACGCAACGCGCTCTATGGCAGCCGCGTCGTGCTCTAGGGTGCCGGTGTGAGTACGCAATGGATGATCCACGGCGAGAAGCTGGTGGACGAGAACCGGCACATCCGACTGTCTACGGTCGACGTCACTCTCCCGGACGGGGTGTCCTTCACGCAGTACGTCGTGGCCATGCCCCCGGCCGCGATGACGCTGGTGGCCAACGACCAGCGCGAAGTACTCCTGATGCGGCGACACCGGTTCATCATCGACCGCTGGGTGTGGGAGCTGCCGGGCGGATACGTGGACGGCGCCGAGGACATCGAGGCCGCAGCCGCCCGTGAAGTCGAGGAGGAGACCGGGTGGCGCCCCCGCTCCATGGAGCACATGGTGACCTTCCAGCCCGCAATCGGGTCGGTGGACCAACCCCAGATCATCTACCTGGCACGCGGTGCCGACCTGACCGACACCCCTCCCGACATCAACGAGGCGCAGGAGATCCGCTGGTGGCCTCTGGAAGAGGCCGTGAAGATGATCGACCAAGGGGAGATCGTCGGCGCGTCCACGGTCGTCGCCGTGTACCGGGCGCTCACCCTGGTGTGACAGCCTCCCTGGCCCGCACGGTGAACTCCTCGACTGCGCGTGAGTTTTCGTGGGCGCGGAGTCGGTGGCCCAGGCGGCGTAGGTAGGACAGGGCTCGACGGGACTGCAACCCTTCGACCAGAGCCAGGGCCTGGCCGCCGATTCGAATGGCCTCTTCGGGTTCGTTGGGGGCGTGCGCGGTGGCGAGCATCAGCAGATTGAACGTGCGGCCGCGGACGTAGTCGGTATTCATCTCCAGAGAGCGCTCCGCGTACGTGGCAGTTTGGGCGTCGTCGTTCAGTGCGAGGAAGCAATGCGCGACCTTCGCCGCGAGGTAGGCCTCATCGAAGTAGGCCAGCCACTCCGGGGGATCGGGGTCTTCGGCTTCGAACGCCTTCACCCCTGCGCGTAGGGAGGCTGAGGTGGCTCGGTGGTCGGACAGGCCCGCGTGGCCGTGGGCCTCGATGAGGTGGCACTCGGCCATGAGCGCTGTGTGCCCGGTTCGGGCGGCTGCGGACTGGCCCGCCCGCGCAAGGTCCACCGCTTCGGCGGAGCGGCCGATGTAGGTGGCCTGGTGGCCCATCGCGGCGAGGATCTCGGCGCACAGGCCGTCGTCCTGCGCGGTCTTGGCCATGCGAAGGGCTTGCACCAGGTAGCGCTGGGCCAGGCCGTGTTGCTCGCAGTCGTAGGCCATCCACCCCACGGCCTTGGTGAGTTCTGCCGCCGCTGAGAACAGCTCTCGCCCGATCTCTTCGGTGTAGGTGCCGTGGAGGAGCGGGGTGACGTTGGCGTCGAGGTACTGTACGACGGTGCTGCGGATGCGACCTCCGCCCACGCGGTTGTCGAGGTCGCGGAAGGCCCGGGTCATTTGTCGAATGGCGGCGATCTCAGGGCGTCCGACCCGGGTTCGGCCCCGGTGCGCGGGGCCCGGGGAGGGCGGATGGGTGAGCCAGCGGGTGGTGGCGCTCGGGTAGGCGGCCGGCGAGTAGCCGCCGAGCAGTACACGGCGGCGTTCGACGTCGGCCCGGTACAGCTGCCCAGCGGTGGAGATCCCCGTGGTCCAGGAGAGCGGGAACTCCAGGGTGCGCTCGTCCTCGCCGGGTAGGCCGCACTCTTGCGGGCTGACGGAGCGCCCCAGGGCCTCGGAGAGAACTCCGGAAATCAGCGCGGGGACCGGTTGTTGTGGACGTTCCCCTTCCAGCCAGCGGCGCACGCTGTTGTGGTCGTAGGACAGGGAGAGCCCCAGCTCATCACCGCGCGAGACCACTCGGCGGGCGAGTCCCTTGGCGGGGATACCTGACTCGTCCAGGAGCTGCGCGAGTTGAGTGTTCGGTTGTTTGGGGGTGCGCGGCACAGCGTCTCCACAGTGTTTCCGCAGTGTCCGGGGGAGTGCAGTGTGGCACGCGCCTGGCCTGTGGGGAACGAAGTCACGAAAACGCACGCCCCCTGTGCACTCCTTCGGCTTGGGTTCACGCACGAACCCCGAGGCCGCGCCTTCTCGGCACAGGCTCCCCAAAGAGACGGTGGGATCTGTCCGAAGCTGCAGAAGAGGAAAGGGAACAGGCATGACGACCACACTCGCCCCGTTCACGGTGGAGCTGCCCGACCACCGCTTCGATCCCCGCTGGGAACGCTTGCCCGGAATCACGGTGGACGGTTCCACGCTTACCGTTCAGCCCGAGGACTACTTCTTCCGTCTGGAGTCCACCGGCTGGCGTGTCGTCGACTGGCAGACCGTCACTGATCGGATGCTGCCTCTGGAGGAGTCCTCGGACGAAGCACTGGAACAGAAGGCGCTGCGGTTCATCGAGGACCATGTCCGCATCACCCACGACCCTGCCGAGGTGCTGGGGATCGCCTGGAGGGTCTACAGCTACCTCTTCCGCACCGAACACCTGCCCACCCTGGACGTCCCCGGGATCACCGCCGAACACCTGAGGATCCTCGCGGAGGTGTCCACGCTCACCGCGCTCAACAAGGTCGACGCCGACGGCCGGATCTCCGTGGTCGGTCCCGCCTGGTTCTTCGGCGACACCGCACGCGTGGTCTACGACCTGGACGAGCCCACCGTGCAAGCTTTGGACGAGGTCTTCCACGGCGGCCTGTTCAACGAGAACCGCAGGATCGAGTCGATCAAGGCCCACACCGCCCTGGGCGGCCGACTCGTGCACGGCTGCCAGTCCACCCCCTCCCAGAAGGGCGGCGTGGTCGCCTCCTACGGAACCCCCATGGGCCGCTTCCGCGACGAACTCGCCCAGTTCCGCGACCAGTGGATCCAGGCCGTGCGCTCCTACGGCTCCACCACCTGAACGCCCAGGCCAGCCGGGGCCCGCGCGGCCCCGGCGCTTCGAGCGCGAGAAAGGGAGTGTCCGTGCACACCCAGGACATCGACCGGCTGCGCCAGGAGGTCACCATCGCTGCGGGCTTCGACAGCACTTCGGCGGAGGTCCTGCACAGCTGGGCGCTCTCACACGTCGAACGTCTCCACACCGCTGACGGGGTGACGGTGATCTTCAAGTGCGCCACCGAACCTTTTACCCACGAAGATCAGGCCCTCATCGCCGCCCGCCAGGCCGGGGTCGACGTCCCCCGGGTGCTCACCTCCACCAGGGGCGGCACCACGTTGGGGATGCTCCTGGAGGACCTGGGCCAACCCTGCCGCCAGGCCGATGACGACGACGGGGTAGCCGCGGCCCGGCAACTGCACTCCGCCGCTGCCCCCGACTTCCTCTCACCCGGAGATACCGACTGGTTGGCCTCACTGCCAGGCCGGGCCCTGCGCACCCTGACCGTGCTGCACGAGAACAACCGCTGGGCCGACACCGCCGACCTCGAAACCGCCCTGAGGTCGCTGGAGAAAGCGGCTCCGACCAGGGCCCAGGGCGCTGTGCTGGCCCCGTTCGGGTGGGTGCACTCGGAGTTCCACCCCACCAGCCTGATCATCGGCCCGGACCGGGTGCACATGTACGACCTCGCCCGCGCCTTCCACGGACCCGGGCTACTCGATCTGGCCTCCTGGCACGGCACCATCGACCCCGCCGACCCCGACCGCACCCGTGCCTTGCTTGAACGCTACGTCCAGGCTGGAGGATCCAGGGAAACCCTGGCTGATCGGGGCGGGTTGCCCGCTCCGGAGTGGGCGCTGGGCTGGCACCGGGTGTGGATCGTCGAGTGGTACCTGGCCCAGGCCGCGCTGTGGATCTCCCATGAACCCGATGACCACATGTACGCCCGGGTCGTGCGCACGCACATCGAAGAAGCGGCCCGGATCCTCAACGTCTGACGGGATGTGTGATGACGGCCAACCCCCCGTACCTGCTCATCGACATCGACGGGGTGCTCAACCCCTTCCCCGGGCCCGGAGGCTCACTCCCACCCGACTACCGGCCCCAACGGGTCGACCTCAACGGCACCGACGTGCCGGTCTGGCTGAACCCGGAGCACGGTTCGTGGATCACCGAGCTCCACTCCACGGGCCTGCTCCGCCCGATCTGGGCTACCAGTTGGCAGAGCGCGGCCGCACGCACCATCGGCCCCTGGCTCGGCCTCGACGCCTACCCGCACATCGACCTCGGCCCCACCAGGCAGCTCACCCGCCACCCCAACGGCTACCTCTGGAAACGCGACGCTGTCGCCACCTGGGCAGGCCGAGCGCCCCTGGTGTGGATCGATGACGACTTCGCCCACCCCGACCACGAGTGGGCCCGACAACGCGCCCTGAACGGGGTGCCCACCCTGCTGATCCAACCCGACCCCTACCGGGGCCTGCAGCGCGCCCACATCGACGCGGTGCGGACCTGGGCCCTGGCCGTCACACGGAACGCACGCACGAACGGAGACCGCGATGACGTCGCCGCCCACGCTCCACCCCTGGCGGCCGCTGCGCACACCTCAAGGGGCACAGGTTCCTATTGACGAGGACCTGGTCCCGCTCATCACCCGGCTTTGGGAGCTCGGTATCCGCACCCGGTCGAGCTGTCAGGACTACGGGGCCATGCTGGCCGCCTCACCGCCCGGACTCGCGGCGGGCGACCGCCGGTGGATCGACTTCTGCGCGGACCGGGCCTGGTTGGAACTGGAAACGGAGGACGCTGAGCGGCTGGTGGGCTTAGTCAGCCGCGACCCCGAGCTCCGCCTGGCCCTGTCCCAGTGGGGACTCACCGAGTCCTGGTGGTGCGTACGCCCGCTTCTGCCCGAGCTCATCGGTGGACGAGGCAAGACGGCGCCCAGCGCGCATCTTCTCTTCCCCCGTGAGCACCTGGAACGGGTGGTGAACGTTCTTCGCGAGACCGGGTGAAGAGAAGCCGGGGGAGCCGGGGCCGCTCGTCCTTCGGGACGGGTGGTCCCAGCGTCAGTTCTCCCTGATTCCGAACAGGAAGTCAGCCCAGACTCGGGCAGGGAAACCCAGTACGTCCAGGCGGGGGTTCTGGTTGTCGCGGATCAGCGTGCTGGAGCCTTCACAGACCTCCACGAACGCGAACGCGAACGCGAGATCGCGGACCGGTTGGGGTAGAGGGCGGCCGAGGAACTGAGAGAAAACAAGCGGGACCAGGAAGGCGACGATCCGCCCTCGGCGGGTGCTCCGGTCTGAGCATCGGGCACGTAACGGGCACGCGGCCCGTATAACCCTCTGGAAACAAATTAGGCCAGGTGTTCGGTTTTCACCGATCTACCTGGCCTAACGTTGTTCGGAGCGGATGACGGGAATCGAACCCGCGTTATCAGCTTGGGAAGCCGAGAATGCCTCTCGCGGCTGACCTCGCGCCTTGTCTACCTGCACCGATGCGGTTCGGATCCCCGTTATTCCCCGTAGTTCCCCGGGGTTGCCTGCCTCGTGTGGCACGTGTGTGGCACGCCTGAGACGGGACGAGGGCCGGTCCTGTGGCCTGAGCTGTGTGCGCTTGCGCGGGTCACGACTCCAGCAACCCCAGCACTGAGTAACCACGGTTACGGGCCGAGGTGCTCGGTAGCGCCAGGGCCGGTCACCCAAGACAGTCCGTGTCGCGCTACCGGGTGCCTCGGGGCTGAGCACGTCATCAACCGTTGGCACTCAACAACTTTCGGAATGGGTATGGCTGGGTCACCATGGTTCCCTCGGGTGCTTCTGGCACGCTGCCGTACGGGTTCGCTTGAGGGCATTCATGTAGCGCACGGCTGCGGCCGCGGGCTCGGGACCGGGCGACAGCCCGCAGCCCGAACGGCGGCCGGGGCCACCGCGACGGCGCTCGCGCCGTCGCCTTGATCCCATACAGCCCAATTCAGCAAAGAAATACCATGAAAGTAGGCATAAGGTGGATCACTATGACCTTGGAAGATTGACTGATTTTGATTTTGAAGTCCTTTGTAAGGATATTCTCCAGGAGTCCCTATCGATACCCTTTGAGATATTTACGCCTGGACCCGATGGCGGAGTGGATCTCCGGCATTTTCTCAATAAGGAAAATAAAATAATAGCCCAATGTAAGCATTGGCTAAAGAGTACAAATTCAACGCTGGTTAGTAAGCTTAAAAAAGAGGAGCTGCCGAAGGTTAAATCTCTAAACCCTGACCGTTATATTCTAATTACTACATGTTCCTTGACCCCAGACTCCAAGGATAAAATATTGGAAGCATTCGACCCTTACATAAAAAACCCTGCTGACATAATTGGTTTAAGTGAGATAGTTTCTTTCCTTGGGGAGAGGAAGGACATTGTGAGGCGCCACCTCAGATTGTGGCTCAGTAGTGCTTCTGTGCTTCAAAGTTTGATTTCCAAGGGTATCTTTCTGAGGTCAAGCTTTTTGCGTGAGGAGATCGAAGAAGCAACTTTGACCTATGTAGATAACCCTAGCCTTCGGCGGGCTCAAGATCTGCTTCAAGAAAAAAATGTGTGTATTATATCCGGCCTTCCAGGTGTAGGAAAAACTACTCTTTCTCACATACTTTCAATCCAGGCAATGCAGGAAGGATATGAGGTAATAGAGATATCTGAAAATATTAATGAGGTTTATGATGCGTGGGATGAAGAGGCCCCTCAGCTCTATCTTTATGACGACTTTTTGGGGCAGACTTCTATATATGAAAAGCTTGGAAAGAACGAAGATAGTCGAATCTTGAAAACCTTGAGCCGTGTGAGTCGTGCGCACAATAAGAAGTTTGTCCTAACAACGAGAGACTATATTCTTGAACAGGCAAAGCTCAGGTACGAGCCAGTGGCCAGGTTCGATTTCAACCCTTGGAAGAGTTTGGTAAATCTAGATGACTACACTCCATCCATTAGGGCTAAGATCCTTTATAACCATGTCTACTTTTCTAGCCTTGATTCGGATGGAAAGAGGCAGTTCGCAGAAAAACATTACTATCAAGGGATTATTGGTCACCGGGGGTTTAATCCGCGACTAGTGACCACGGCAATTGACCTTTTTGGCCAAACTGCGCTTGAGTCGAATGTAACTCCGGCGCAATTTGTGCTCGAAAATCTAGAAAACCCAATGCGCTTGTGGGATCATATAGTTACAGAGCAGATAGATGAAGAAAGTGTGCACCTTCTAGAGGTAATGCTGATTATTCAGCCGTGCCCGCTCAGTCTTCTAAAAGATGCCTTCTTTAGGTATCGTTCAGTTTTAGAAATACCGTCTCAGTCTGGGGATTTCAGAAGATCGATTCAGGTCCTTGAAAACTCTATGGTTGATATAAGCCAGAGTCGAGGGAGGGAAAGTACGGTTTCTTATCATAACCCTTCAATTCGTGATTACATGGAAGGACGTGTCAGGGAAGAATGTCGGGTCCTTAGAAATTTGGTCAAATCAGCCTCCACACTGCGTGAGTACGCTAGTGTGCGTGCCTTAGTAGAGTCCTCGAAGAGTGAATCAATTCAAAGTGACGAGGATTTGAAATCCTCTTTCACGGAGCGGTTGGATCATTTTTCTAACCCGGATGTGTCAAGAGAATCAGGCTATACTGCGATGATCTTGGCTGAGCGAATAAAGCTATCGAATATATTTGATGATCCAGCCATGCTGGAGTTGAGTTTCACGCTGTTGGATTCGGGTGAATATATAGGGGGGTGGGACGACCCTGAAAGCCTAGTTGAACTCACTAATTCAGTTTTTAAAAGTAAGAGTGGGGCCATGAAAAGTTATGTAGAGAAAGTGACTTTGGATGCCACTAAATTCATCACTGATGAAATGGGGGACTGGGATAATGCAACGTATGCAGAGAGCATGCTACAACAGATAGTCGCTCCAATTCCCCAGGAGGTGGAGGAATATGTAGAAGCGTCCATAGTGGAGTTGATTGATAATGCATTCATGGAGGCTGAGAGTGGCGAATATGATCATAGTCTTGGCGAGATGCTCGAGTATGTTCGACAGAACGGTATTGACACTTATAATTCGGCTGCCGCTCAGGAAATGGTGGATCGCGCAAATGAGGAAAAAGTGGGTATTTTTTCCAGTTCGGGGTTCGATGGTTTGGCTAGAGGGTCCGAAGCGGCGCAAATTAAACATATTTTCAGTACACTGAAAGATATTTAGAAAAATATGGTGCAGAAATGTTGATCGGATTACTTGTCATTTTGGTGAATTTTGGCCTTTTGCCACACGAAATCAAAGCTTCCTATATATGTTTCGGCTATGCTGGACGACAAGTTTAGGCTGCGGTCGATCTCGATCACGGGTGTTTTTGCGGCTGGTAGTCCGTAAATGTGCTGGTTGACGAGGAGCTTCTTCTCTGTCAGGTAGACGGAGTTGTACAGGATGGTCGAATGCGTTCGGATCTCAATGCCATCAACGTGCAGGAGTGTTCCGAAGAGCAGTAGTGCGTTGTTAGCCCTGGCAGTCAGAACCTCTCCAATCTGCTCTTCTCTCCCGCGCTGCTTCACTGGTTCTGACTCCGGGTCTCCGAGAAGGATGCGGACGCTCACGCCTTCGCGTGCCCGGGCTTCGAGGAGTTGCAGGATTCCCGGGTCGTCAGCGAGGAACAGGCCGCTGTAGACCAGGATGCCGATCTCTTGTTCTGCTGAGTTGAACAGGTCCCACCACACTTCCTGCGGCACCTGCCAGCGGTGTGCGTAGACACGTTGGACATGCTCGGACGTGGGGGCATGTGCTTCGAGTTCCTGGCTGTTCTGTGGCCAGAGGGCGTTTTCCTTGGCCTGGAGGAGATCTGCCAGTGCCCAGCGGTGGCGGGGGTAGGGCTGTTGGCCGGAGAGCCAGCGGCGCACGGTCTTGGGGTCTACGCCCAGGTGTGCGGCGACGTCGGTCTCGGTGAGTTGGGCTTCGGCTAGAGCCTTGCGCAGTGCAGCGTTCACGTCGTTGCCCTCCGGTGTAGGGAGACCCGACGATACCAAAGACGTCCCTAGACGTCCCTCAAGTTGTCCGATGCGTGGTACACATGTCCGCTCACTCAGAGCATCGTTTCCGCTTGTACAAGGGCTCCGGCACCTCATTGACCTGGCCGTGAGCCCTCACCTGATCCAAGCGGGGGACCATGCGAAACCTGATCCCACACCTGCGGACACCCAAGTCGACAACCCACCGGGTAGAAGTGCGCAGGACCTTTGCGCCTCTGCCCTTCACCCCTCCTCCCCCGGCCAACCCGGTCGAACCACTGGCCCGAGTGGTGCGCCCCTACGTTCTGGCTGCGGGCAAGCGCCACCATCGGGTACACCCTGACCGTTCCTGGCTTGGCCTGGAGCTGCTGTTGTCGATCTCTGTCCGGGAGGCTGTGGCCGCGTGATGACCGATGAACGCCCCAAGACACTCCTGCTGCTCCTGCAACGGCACTTCGCCCGTGAGTGGACGATCCGCCGTAACGGCGGTCTGTGGGTCGCGACCGCCCGGGACCCCGAGTGCATGCACGCGCCCACTCTGATCGAGGAGGACGTGGAGACCTTCGCCCATCAGCTCATGCACCCGCCCAGCGGGATCGGTCGAACACCAGAGTTGGAAGGGCAACTCAAAGAGCGGGGCTTCAGCACCGGTTTCCGTTCACCAGATCACTAGGACCGTGCTGGTGGCTTCGGGTCTGAAAGGATCTGAAGCAGATGAGTGCAGACCTTCGCGGACCTGGACTGTCCTGACTGCGGCCTGTTGAGTCCCGGCTCGCATGCACACCTGAGGAGATTGCTTGAACTCGCGGACCCCCTGGGGGACGTATCACCAGATCGCGGATGCCCTGCGCTCCCGCATCACCGCCGGGTCCCCTGCTGCCGGGGAAGTTCTGCCTTCCGAAGCAGCCTTAGGGCAGGAGTTCAACGTCTCTCGCACCACAGTGCGCCGGGCTCTGGCTGAGTTGGAGTCGGAGCGGCTGATCAAGGCCCTGCCGGGCACTGGCCGTGTGGTCTGCACTCCCCAGGAGCGGGACAACACTGGGGGGGACGGCCCTCCTCCTGCGCAGTACCGGCGCATCGCCGCCGCACTTCGGGAGCAGATCACCAGCGGTGAACTAGCCCCTGGTGCCGCGCTCCCGAGTGAGGCGGCGTTGGTGCGCCAGTACGGGGTATCGCGCGGGACCGCTCGTCAGGCGCTCTCGGAGCTGGAGGGAACCGGGCTCGTGGTCGCCGTCCACGGCAAGGGGCGGTTCGTCAAGGGAGACGAAACCGGCGGGCGCTAGCCTGGTACATGTGGGACATGTTCACTGGGCGCGGGATCTCGCGCGAGAGCTGCTCGAAGGACCGCTTCCCCGTCGCTGGGCGCATTCCCAGGGGGTAGCCGAACAGGCGCGGTCCCTGCGTGCAGTGCTCGGGGAACAGGCCAACCTACTGGAGTCCTCCGCCTGGCTGCACGACATCGGGTACACACCCGACCTGGCGACCACGGGCTTTCACCCGCTCGACGGGGCCCGCTATCTGCGCGACGTCCAGGAGGCGGACGAACTTCTCGTGTCCTTGGTGGCCTACCACTCCTGCGCGGTGGTGGAGGCCGAGGAACGCGGGCTGTTGGACGTGCTCAAGGGAGAGTTCGCTCCGCCTCCGGATGACCTTTTGGACGCGCTCAACTACTCGGACATGACCACCGGCCCGGACGGAACACATCTGCCGGTGGAGCGCCGGTTGTCGGAGATTTTGGAGCGTTACCCGCCTGAGCACCTGGTGCACCGGTCCATCTCGCGTTCCTCACCGCTGCTGACGGCCTCGGTCCGCTCGGTGCAACAGCGCCTAGCAGAGGTGGGCTGACCTCACCCGATGTGGGCCGGGCCTTCGGTGAGGAACTGGTCCACACGCAGACGCATGGAGCGGTCCATCCGGTACCCGGCAAGCTCGGCCTTGGGTACCCACACGACTTCCTTGGACTCATCGCTCGGAGTGGGCTCCCCGGACAGGGGGCGTGCGGTGAACACCAACGAGAACTCCTGGCGGGCCTCGCCGTCGCTGGTGTAGAAGATGATGTGCTTCGGGTCGCTGTAGATCCCGTTGATCCCGGTGATCTCGCAGTGGATCCCGGTCTCTTCCAGGGTCTCGCGTACCGCGGCCTGGGGTACGGACTCGCCCAGGTCCACCGCTCCTCCGGGCACGGCCCAGTTGTCGTTGTCGCTGCGGCGGATCATCAGGACCTCGTCGCGTTCGTTGACCACGAACACGTTCACCGAGGGGACGAGGCTGTTGGCGGCCGGGGCCTGGGGGTCGTCGTAGTAGTCGATGCGCTTACCCATGTGACGGGCACCCATCCTGAGTCAGGGGACCATTGCCAGAACCGCTCAATGACTGCTCGATCTGGCTCACCAAATGGTCCGGGGACACTCCCAGCGCGCTCAACACCGACACCGCCCCGCTTCCTTCCACACTCACCAAACCGACAAGAACGTGCTCGGTCCCCAAGAACTGGTGGCCGTTGCCGTGGGTCGAGCGGTAGGCCTTCTCAAGGGCCTGCTTGGTATCTGGGGCGAAAGGCAGGTAGTTCCTGAACCGCCATCTGCGACGGCCGAAGCTGGCGATCACCTGTTCCAGGACCTTGCTGTAGTCGATCCCGGCAGTCTTCAACACACCGGCCGTAGCCCCCGAGTCTTGACGGAGAAGCCCGAGAAGCATGTGCTCGGTGCCGATTTTCTTGTGCCTGAGGGACCAAGCCTCTTCCCGAGACAGGACCATCAAATCCTTGGCCTCGTCGGTGAACAGCTCGAACATCGAGATCACTCCTGGGTCAGTCGAGTGGGGCGGCGAGTTGCCAGACCTTCTCGTAGCTTTCCAGGTAGGTGCTCACCATGTCCCCACCGGGGATCTTGCGCAGGTGGAACACCGGGGCCTCGGATGCCATGGCCCCGTACACGTGGGTGTTGACGATCATCTGCTCATCGGCCTGGTAGATCGAGTTGTACAGCGTCGTGCCGTGGAGACGGAACTCCACTCCCTCGACCTGGCGCAACCCCCGGTAGAGCACGATGACGTTCCTGATCTTGGCGGCGAACAGCTCGTCCAGGCCCTCGTCACGGCCGCGTTGGGCGACTGCCTCGCTGTCGGGGTCTCCCAGCAGGATCCGCACCCGAACTCCGGCCTTGGCCTTGTCGGCCAGGAGCTTGATCATGCTCGGGTCGTCGGCCAGGAAGAACCCGCTGAACACCAGGATCGAGATCTCCTGCTGCGCCTCGGTGAACAGGCGCTTCCACAGGTCCGTGGGCACGGTCCACCGGTGCGGGTAGATCTCGACGATCTCGCTTTGGGAGGCGGCCTTGTGCTGCTCGGGCGGCAACGCCTCCGGCCACAGGTAGTTCTCCTCCACGCCCAGGAAGGTCGCTGCCGCGAACCGGTGCCGGCGGTAGGGGGTGCGCCCCTGGGTGATCCAGCGCTCCACGCTTTTGGCGTCCACCCCGATGTGACGGGCGAGATCGGCTGGGGTGGCAGCACGCTGGAGCAGCGCGGCTCGCAGCCTCTCGTTCGGCATGGACCTCGTGTTCGCCTGGACGGGTGGGGACGCGCTCACAGTACCGAGACGTCCTGAACACGTCCAGCCATGTAGTGATCCCGTCCCGGCCCTGCGGGGCACAGTGGAACCGTACCGAGAACCCGGCCCCACAGGGCCAGGAAGACAACTCCAGACCACGGCGCCGGGTGAACACTGGTCACCAGTTTCGATACATGCTATACATGTATCGATTCTTGGTCAGTGGGGTCGCAACTGGCTCCGACCAAGGTTTCTGACCTGCGTTGACGATGAGAAAAGGCTGATCAGATGGCTATTCAGGGTGCGTTGCCGGTCTCCTTCGGCACGGTCTTCCCGCACGGTGCGTTCGCGCTCGGGGTGGAAGCGATCACCGACTTTGAGACCAAGCGTCCGCAGATGGACAAGGACACCGGGCTCCCGTTGTGGGCGGTGGACGTGATCGACGCTGACCCCGAAGCACGGGGCAAGGCCAAGTCGGTGAAGGTCAAGGTCGCCGCCGAGGTGTGCCCCACCCTGCCGGACGAGGTTCCCGGCCTGCCGTTCCGCCCGGTGGAGTTCGAAGCGATGGCGGTCATGCCCTACGTGGACGACAACGGTCGCCGCCCCCGTATCGCCTACTCCCTGCGGGCTCGGGGTGTGAAGGCTCCCGGTTCCTCGGGTCGCAAGGCCCCGGTGAAGGACGCTGCCTGACCTGACACATGACGGGGCGGCCTGGTGCTGGAACACCTCGGCCGCCCCTTTAACCCCCACTCGAACCCTGCGAAAGCTTCGTGAAGAGGTGCTCTCAGTATGTCCAACTACCCCACTGACCTGTCCACTCTGACCGGCCCTGAGCTGGTCCGGATCTTCCTGGACGCCTACGACCAGCCGCGCACCACCAAGGCGGAGCGGGCGGAGTTCTTCGACTTCAAGTCCCGGATCTTCGCCGCCATCGCTGAGCGGGACGGCAACCCCGACGCTGCCCGGTTCGCTGCCTGCGCTCGTGCTGACTCCGACCTGCTCTGGGCCGAGATCGCCGCTAACGAGGTTCTGAACGGCGGTGAGGCGTGATGATGCGCCAACCCAAGGTGGGGGCTACTCAGTCCTCTCCGACTCTGCCGACCCCGGCGCAGGGGGTGCGGTGGACGACCCCGATCGTGGAGACCCCCGACATCGTCGTCCTGGGCTCTTGGATCTACCGCCTGGTGCGGCTGCTGGTGCTGCTGCCGTTCCGCTTTCCAGTCATGGTCGCCTCGACCACGAGTGTGGTGGCCTGCTGGTGGTACCTCGGATGGGTGGGCCTGGTTGCGCTCGCTGGCGGGCTCTCGGTGGCCTCCCTCATCTGGTGGCGGGCCTGGCCGCACTCCTACCGGTACTGCGTGAGTTGGCGTCTGTTGGCCTGGTGGCGACACCTGACCGTGTACCGCCGTCACTGGCAACCCGTGTTGGTGATCTCCGGGTTGGCCGAGTCCTACCAGGAACGCCGCTACCTGCCCCGTATTCGACGGGTCACCTGCAACGACCGAGCCGACTACGTTCGCGTCTCCCCGGTAGCTGGTACCGCGCCCTCGGACTTCGAGCATCGGGTGGTGGAGTTGGCGCACGGGTTCGCCGCACCCTCCTGCCGGGTCACCGTGAACGGGCCTCGGGACATCACCTTGGAGTTCCCCCGACACGACACCCTCGCCGAACCCCTCGACGCACTCCCCGCCCCCGAGTGCCCGGACCTGGCGGCGCTTCCGGTCGGCAAGCGCGAGGACGGGACCCCGTGGAAACTGCGTCTCCACGGCACTCACGTCCTGGTCGTCGGCGTCACCGGGGCAGGCAAGGGGTCGGTGCTGTGGTCAGCGATCCGCGCCATGCTCCCGGCCGTCTCCCAGGGGACCGCGCAGGTGTGGGGGATCGATCCCAAGCGCATGGAGCTGGCCTACGGGCGGGAGTTGTTCGCCCGGTACGCGGAAACCGGGGAATCCGCGGTGGCCCTGCTCGAACACGCGGTGGCCGACATGCAGGAGAGGGCGGAGCGGTATGCGGGTAAGCAGCGTTCGCATACCCCGACCAAGGCTGATCCGTTCGTGGTCGTGGTCTTGGACGAGGTCGCCTTTCTGACCGCTTACCACCCGGACCGGGAGGTGCGGAAAAGGTCGGAGAACGCGATCGCCACCCTGACCTCACAGGGCCGCTCGGTCGGGTTCTGCGTCCTGGCCGCGTTGCAGGACCCGCGCAAGGAGGTGATGAACCTTCGCAACCTGTTCCCCGACAAGATCGCCCTACGGCTCGATGAGGCATCGCAGGTGGACATGGTCCTTGGAGAAGGGGCCAGGGAACGCGGTGCTGAGGCGCACCTGATCGACCCCACCCTTCCCGGGGTGGCCTACGTCCGCCTCGAAACCTCGCCTTCCCCGGTGCGGGTGCGAGCCGCGTTCGTCTCCGATGACGACATCACAGCCATGACCGACTTCTACGGTTTCGACTCCCGGAAACGCGCGTCTGGGGAGGGCCTGTGACGACGGGGCTCGATGCATCGTTCGTAGACGAAAATGCCGGTTGCGCCCACAGCTGCGATCCCCGAGCACACGAGTGCAGCCCAGAACCGGTCTGGCCGGGGCGGCTCATAGGGCGACAGAAGCTGAACCAGCAGAGCGGCAAAAGCGCCAAGACACAATGCCAGGATCCAGACGGGAAGCTTCGTGCTGTTCATGCTGTGCGGAGCTCCTGGGGTAGCGGGGGTGGCGCTGATGCCGACTCCTACCGGTAAGTCCACCCGGGCCGAACGCCTCGCGCAACCCCTAGCTCGGGAAGTGGCCGAACAGGTCGCCGCCGACCACGGCGTGTGCATCCGACCGGTCTCCCTTCGACGTACCGACATCGGCACCGGGCGGACTGAGGTGATCGACGTTCCGTGTGGGGCCACGCTCGAATCGCGCTGTCCGGCCTGCGCCAAACGGAAACGGTCCCTGCGGCGCTCGCAGTGCGAAGAGGGCTGGCACCTGGCCACCGAACCCGTGGTGGAACCCGACCCACCCACCGAACAGCAACAGGGCTGGGTGGAACAGCGCGCCGTGGTCACCGCTGAACGGGATCGCCTTGCCGCTACCGGGGCGGCTGATGCAGAACAGCTCTCGGCGCTGGACGCTGCCATCGCGGATCTGGACGAGGAGATCACTGCCTCCGGCCTGCGGGGCTCGGTTACCCGTTCGGCATCCTCGGACTCGGGGCCGCGTCGGGTTCGCTCGACCAAGAGGCGTCAGGACGTTCCGGATCTGCCCAAGCGCCCGATGACGAGGAAGACGGTCGGGCGGGCCTTCACTGACCCTGGCTCGGGGAAGGTGTTCCGGCCCTCGCTGTTCCTGACCCTGACCCTGGATTCGTATGGGCGGGTGCGCTCGGACGGTACCCCGGTCGACTTCTCGACGTACGACTACCGGCGGGCCGCCCGGGACACCCTGCACTTCTCCAAGCTCGTGGACCGGTTCGTGCAGAACCTTCGCCGGGTCGCCGGATTCGACGTGCAGTACTTCGCCTCCGTCGAACCACAACGGCGTCTGGCCCCGCATCTGCACATGGCCACACGCGGCACCCTGCCCCGCTCCGAGCTGCGCCAGATCGCCGCCGCGACCTACCACCAGGTGTGGTGGCCCAACGCTGACACGGTGGCCTTCGAGGGCGAACACCTACCGGTGTGGGATGCCGACAACGCCACCTACCTCGACCCCACCACAGGGGAAGTCCTCCCGACCTGGGATGAGGCGCTGGACGAGATCGATGCCGACCCTGATCCGGAGCCCTTCCACGTGGTGCGGTTCGGAAAGCAGGTGGACGCCAAGGGGGTCGTGGCCGGGACCGAGGACGCCGCGCGGTGTGTGCGCTACCTGGCCAAGTACCTGACTAAGGACATCGCTGACTGCCACGCGGCCGAAACGGTTCGGCAGGAACAGCACGTGGACCGGCTCATGGAAACCCTCCGATTCGAGCCGTGCTCGCCTCGGTGCTCGAACTGGCTTCGGTACGGCATCCAACCCCAAGAGGCCAAAGCGGGCCAGCGTCCGGGTTTCTGCCGCTCCAAAGCCCACCGTCGCGAACACCTGGGCTACGCGGGCCGTCGCGTGCTGGTCTCTCGGAAGTGGTCCGGCAAGACTCTGGCCGATCACAAGGCGGACCGCCTCGCTTGGGTCCTGGACACACTCGGCGTGGACCCCGCCAACGAGGACCAGGGCGACAACGAACTCCTGCGTCCCCCGGTGCTGACCTCGGTCAACTCCGGAGACTACGCCTGGGAACTCGCACGCCCCACCGACCCTGACGTCGCTCCCCGAGAACAACGCCTCCTCCGCGCGGTGGGTGAAGCACTCAAACGCCGCACCCAACTCCATGCTGCACGAACCCCCGAACATTCGGCAACGGAAAGGGCTGCCTGATGGCCACCAAGAAGACCCGTCCGACCGGCCGTCTGCTCACCGTCGACCAGGCGGCCGAACTCCTCAACACCTCCGTCCGCTACCCCCGGCGGCTGATCGAGGAACGCCGCATCACCTTCGTCAAGGTCGGCCGTCACGTGCGTATCCCGGAATCGGCGCTGGACGAGTTCATCACCGCTGGGACCGTCGAACCGGTCCGCCTACGCCGGGGGAGGGCTGCCTGATGGCTGGCGAGAGGAAGAGGGCCTTCGGCAACATCCGTTCCCTGTCCTCGGGGCGCTTCCAGGTCCGCTACCGCAGCCCTGACGGGCGGATGCGCCCGGCCCCGACCACCTTCGCGACCAAGAAGGTGGCACAGCGCTGGCTGACGCTCAAAGAGGCGGAGATCGCCCAGGGAGACTGGTTCGACCCTAAGGCCGGGGCGCTGCCCTTCGGTGAGTACGCGGCTGAGTGGATCGAACACCGGGACCTGACCCGTAAGACCCGCCGCACCTATGAGGACCTGCTCCGCCTCCACCTGGAGCCGACGTTCGGCAACGTGCTGCTGAGCGAGATCAAGGAGGCGGACATCCGGCGGTGGCGCTCCTCCCGACTGCGGCGCAAGACGGGCCGCGCCCAGGTGCCCAAGGCGTACCGGCTCATGCGGGCCGTGCTCAACACCGCCGTCAAGGATCGGCTGATCCGCGAGAACCCCTGCCAGATCGACGGCGCTGGGCTGGAGGACACCGAGGAACGCCCGGTGCTGTCGGTCTCCGAAGTCTTCGAACTGGCGGACTCCATCAAGCCGCGGTACCGGTCCCTGGTCCTGCTCGCGACGTTCGGCAGTATGCGGTGGGGCGAGCTGGCTGGTCTGCGCCGTCGGCACCTGGACGTGGAAGCTCGGACGGTGCGGGTGCGCGAGACGGTCTCGGACGTGGGCGGGCTGTACAAGGGCAAGCCCAAGCCCAAGGCGGGGTACCGGACCGTCTCACTCCCGGAGCTGATCGTTTCGGACCTGCGGCGCCATCTGGACGAGTTCGCTGCCCCGGGGCCGAACGGGTTCGTGTTCGTGGGTGTGCGCGGTAACCAGCTCCGGCGGGGCAACTTCTCGAAGTACTGGGCGGACGCCTGTGCGTCAGTGGGCCTGGAAGATGTCCACCTTCACGACCTCCGGCACACCGGGAACACCTACGCGGCTGAGGCCGGGGCGTCCGTGCGCGAACTCATGCGGCGGATGGGCCACTCCAGCACGCGGGCGGCGATGATCTACCTCCACGCACGGGACGAACGCGAACGCGAGATCGCGGATCGGCTGGGGGAGAGGGCGGCCGAGGAACTGAGGGACAACAAGCGGGACCAGGAAGGCGACGATCTGCCCTCCGAGGACACCCGTCGCTGACCCTCACCCGCTCCGACGTCTGTGGCACGTGTGTGGCACGGCGACCGGTTCAGACCCCTGGGAAAGCAAACGGCCAGGTGTTCGAAAAACCTCGAACGACCTGGCCTTTTGTGTCTTTGGAGCGGATGACGGGAATCGAACCCGCGTTATCAGCTTGGGAAGCTGAAGTTCTACCATTGAACTACATCCGCGCTGCGGCGCCCGGGGGCTGGCCGACGCTGGCTATCCTAGCCCAACTCGGGGCCCCGAGGGCAAGTCGGCGTGGTGGGTGGGTGCTGGGGTCGAGCCGCATCCGGGGTGTTCCCGCAGGCGGTAAGTTCGGAGCGTGCTGCTCTCCGATCGCGATATCAGGTCAGAAATCGACTCCGGGCGGGTCCGGGTCGATCCCTTCGAACCCTCACTGGTCCAGCCGTCCAGTATCGACGTGCGCCTCGACCGGTTCTTCCGGGTGTTCGAGAACCACAAGTACCCCCACATCGACCCGTCGGTGGAACAGCCGGATCTGACCCGGCTGGTCGAGACGGACGGGGACGAGGCGTTCATCCTGCACCCCGGGGAGTTCGTGCTGGCCTCCACCTACGAGGTGGTGACGCTGCCGGACGACATCGCGAGCCGGTTGGAGGGCAAGAGTTCCCTGGGTCGTCTGGGTCTGCTCACGCACTCGACGGCCGGGTTCATCGACCCCGGGTTCTCCGGGCACGTCACCCTGGAGCTGTCGAACGTGGCGACCCTGCCGATCAAGCTCTACCCGGGCATGAAGATCGGGCAGCTGTGCATGTTCCGGCTCACCTCGCCCGCGGAGCGCCCCTACGGTTCGGCCGCCTACGGCTCTAGGTACCAGGGTCAGCGCGGCCCGACGCCCTCGCGGTCGCACCAGAACTTCTCCCGGACCCGGATCGGCGAGGGGTAGGGGCCGCTCTGGTGGCCCGAGGGGGCCTTACGGTACGGTCATGCTTTGACACGTTCTGTCGCTCGGTGCGCCTGTCACGTAAATGTGACCGTTGTCGCCCTAAAGTGTCCAGTGGTATAGATCACATATGGGTGCTCTGTGGCCTCGGCATCCCGTGCCACAGGTCGGCGGACGGGTTTTATGGCGGCTAAACATGTTATTTGGTAGTGACATACCGTCTGAACTGTGCGTACACATCTCGGTAAGGTGGCGCCCCGACGTGAACCAGGTAGCGGTTTCGCCCGCTTAGGGCGCGCACGGGGGGCTCTGCGTGGACCGGCTACCTGAAGGAAACGCGGGACGACCGCGGGGTCTTTCGGGGCTCCGCCGCATCTCGCGGTCAGGGACAGCCCCGTAGAGGAGACCGTGCCAGTAGTACGCGCAGACCACCTGTACAAGGTGTTCGGTAGGCAGTCGAAGGCGGCCGTCGAACGGCTCGCCGACGGCAGCCACCGCGACACCATCGCCGACCTCGATGTGACCGCTGCTGTCATCGACGTGTCCTTCGAGGTCCAACCGGGCGAGATCTTCGTCGTCATGGGTCTGTCCGGGTCGGGGAAGTCGACCCTGATCCGCATGCTCAACGGCCTGCTCGACTCGACTGCCGGAACGGTCGAGATCGACGGCGTGGACATCACCGCCCTCAGCCACAAGAACCTGCTGAAGCTCAGGTCCGAGAAGATCAGCATGGTCTTCCAGCACTTCGCCCTCCTCCCGCACCGCACGGTGCTGGAGAACGCCGCCTACGGCCTGGAGCTGCGCGGGCTGCCCCGCGCCGAACGCTTCGCCAAGGCCAAGGAGACCCTCGGTCTCGTGGGCCTCGACGGCTGGGAGGACAAGCTCCCGCACCAGCTCTCCGGCGGTATGCAGCAGCGCGTGGGCCTGGCCCGCGCCCTGGCCGCCGACACCGACATCATCCTCATGGACGAGGCCTTCAGCGCGCTCGACCCGCTGATCCGCCGCGACATGCAGACCCAGCTCCTGGAGCTCCAGGCGACGCTGGGCAAGACGATCATCTTCATCACGCACGACCTCAACGAGGCCATGCGCCTCGGTGACCGGATCTGCGTGCTCCGCGACGGCCGCGTCGCCCAGATCGGCGAGGCCGCGGAGATCCTCAACGCCCCGGCCAACGAGTATGTCGAGCGCTTCGTCGAGGACGTCGACCGCAGCCGTGTGCTCACCGCTGCCGAGGCCGTCGCCGCCGGTGTGGCCGTCGACGCCGGCGCCCCCCAGGTCAGCGCGGACACCCTGGTCGCGGACCTGTACACCAGCGTCTCCACCGCCGACCGCCTCCGAGTGGTGTCGGCCGAGGGCGAGGTCCTGGGCATGGTCACCCGTGAGTCGGTGCTCGCCTCCCTCGCCCGGGACGAGAACGAGGAGATCGCCAAGTGACCCCCGTCGACTTCCCGCCCGCCCTTCCCATCGGTGAGGGCTTCAACGCCTTCAACGCGTGGCTCAAGGCCAACTTCGGTCTGTTCTTCGACCTGACCGGCGACTTCATCCGCTGGGCCGTTGCCGTGCTGTCCGGGTTCTTCGTCGATCCCGCGGCCGGTCAGCTCGCCTTCATCGCGGCCGTGATCATCGCGGTCCCGCTGGTGCGCTCACGCCGGATCCCGCTGCTCGCCATCGTCGTGGCGACCTCGCTCCTGTACATCGCGCAGGCGCAGTTCGAGCTGATGACCAATGTCATCAACAGCGTGCCGGGGCTCTTCATCTGGGCGATGAACCTCTTCGACACGAACGTCGAGCCCTACTTCGTCGTCTCGCTGGTCTTCCTGATCGCGACGACGGCGCTGGGCCTGGTGGACCCGGCCAACCGCGTGCGCACGGGGATCGTGGCCGGAGGCTGGCTCGTGCTGGTCCTGCTCGGCTGGCTGGTCCTGCCGATGCTGGTCACCAACCCGACCTCCCTGCTGATGATCCTGCTGCTGAGCCTGCTCGCGCTCTCGGTGGCCGGATGGCGCCTCGGAGTGTTCGCGCTGATCGCGCTGATGGTCGTGGCCTCGGTCGGCCAGTGGTCCAACGCCATGGACACCCTGGGCCTGGTCCTGGTGGCCAGCCTCATCGCGGTGGTCATCGCGATCCCGATCGGCATCCTGGCCGCCTACAACGACTTCGTCAGCAAGATCACCAAGCCGGTCCTGGACTTGATGCAGACGCTGCCGGCGTTCGTCTACCTGATCCCGGCGATCTTCTTCTTCTCCATCGGTGCGGTGCCCGGTGTGGTCGCGACCATCGTGTTCGCGATGCCGCCCGGTGTGCGCCTGACCGAGCTCGGCATCCGGCAGATCGACAAGGAGCTGGTCGAGGCGGGCGAGGCCTTCGGTGCCCCCAGGCACAAGATCCTCACCGGTATCCAGCTCCCGCTCGCTCTGCCGACGATCATGGCCGGCGTCAACCAGGTGATCATGTTGGGCCTGTCCATGGTCGTCATCGCGGGCATGGTCGGTGCCGGCGGTCTGGGCAGCCAGGTCTACCAGGGCATCACCCGAAACGACGGTGCGCTGGGCTTCGAGGCGGGTATCGCCGTGGTCATCCTGGCGATCTTCCTGGACCGCCTGACCGCGGCCGTCACCCGCAAGAGTCCTCAGGCCCGGGCCAGCAGCTCGTCCTGATCCCCAGTCTTTTACGTAGAAGTCCTGATGGAAGGAACCCAGATGAAGAGCCGTAAGCGCATGATGACCCTGGCCGCGGCCGGGATGAGCGGTGTGCTCCTGCTGTCCGCCTGTGGCGGCAACGGTGAGGACCTCACCGGAGGATCCGACGACGCCGGCAACGGCGACGCGGGCACCGCGGACGACCTCCAGGACGTCAACATCGCGTTGATCGCCTGGGACGAGGCCATCGCGGTCACCCACATGTGGGAGGTCATCCTCGAGGAGAAGGGCTACAACGTCGAGGTCACCGACGTCGACGTCGCCCCGATGTACCAGGGCGCCGCCAACGGCGACGTGGACCTCTTCCTGGACACGTGGCTTCCCAACACCCACGAGCAGTACTGGGAGGACTACGGGGACCAGCTGGAGGACCTGGGCTCCTGGTACGACAACGGGATCCTGACCCTGACGGTCCCCACGTACATGGAGGACGTCAACTCCATCCCCGACCTGCTCGACCACGTGGACGAGCTGGACGGCCGCATCGTGGGCATCGACCCGGGCGCCGGTCTGACCGACACCACCCAGAACTCCGCGATGCCGGGCTACGAGCTGGACGACGACTTCGAGTTGGTCACCTCCTCCAGCGCGGCGATGCTCGCCGAGCTGGACTCCGCGATCGAGGACGAGGAGCCCATCGTCGTCACCCTGTGGCGTCCGCACCCGGCCTACGCCAAGCACGACCTGAAGGACCTTGAGGACCCCGAGGGTCTCATGGGCGATGCCGAGACCATCCACTCGATTGGCCGTGACGGCTTCGTCGACGACTTCCCGCAGCTCGCCGGGTGGATCGAGGACTGGACCATGAGCGACGAGGAGCTCGCCACCCTCCAGGAGGTGACCGTCGGCGACGACGTCACCGACGCCGAGGCTGGCGCCCGTGAGTGGCTCTCCGAGAACACCGAGTTCCTGGAGCGCACCCTGGGCGACGACGCCGAGGGCCTCGAGTTCTAGGACCCCGGTTCCGGGGTCCCGGCGTCTCCGGGACCCCGACTTTCGGAACCCCAGTGTGTGGCCCTGGTCACGGGGTGTACAAAACGCCCTGTCTGATCGGGTAGACATACGAGAACGGCCGCCTCCACCACGTGTGGGGGCGGCCTTCGTCTGGGCGAAGTTGTTCCGGAGCCGGTTCTGGTGGCCCCCCTCACGTGGGTCGGCTCCGTGGAGGCACGCAGTGAGGGAAAACGATTACATGATGGACAGCCGTAAGCGCGGGACGGCACTGGCCGCCGCTGGTATGAGCGGTGTGCTCCTGCTGTCCGCCTGCGCCGGTGAGAACGGCATGTTGGACGGCCGCGACGGCGGTGGGGACCTCAAGGACGTCAGTATCGCGCTGATCGCCTGGGAGGAAGCCATCGCGGTCACCCACATGTGGGAGGTCATCCTCGAGGAGAAGGGCTACAACGTCGAGGTCACCGACGTCGACGTCGCCCCGGCCTTCGAGGGGGTGGCCGACGGCGAGCTCGACCTGTACCTGGACATGTGGCTTCCGGTCACCCACCACGAGTACATGGAGGCGCACCGGGGCAGCATCGAGAGCCTGGGCTCCTGGTACGACAACGCGACCCTCACCCTCACGGTCCCCGAGTACATGGAGGGCGTGCAGTCGATCGACGATCTCCCGGGGCACGCCGACGACCTGGACGGGACCATCGTCGGCATCGAACCCGACGCCGGTCTGACCCAGGTCACCCGGGACCAGGCCATGCCCGGGTACCTGCTGGAGGAGGACTTCGAGCTGCGGACCTCCTCGGGTTCGGCGATGATGACCGAGCTGGACGACGCCGTCAGCGCGGAGGAACCCATCGTGGTGACGCTGTGGCGTCCGCACCCGGCCTATGCGCAGTACGAGCTGCGCGACCTCGAGGACCCGCAGGGCGCGATGGGCGGCAGCGAGGGCCTGCACTCGATTGGGCGCGCGGGGTTCCAGGAGGACTACCCCGAGCTGACCGAGTGGATCCGGAACTGGACCATGAACGACGAGGAGCTGGCCTCCCTACAGGCGCTCACGGTCGGCTCC